>CAMAZF010000001.1 GCA_945862985.1 Bordetella parapertussis
AACCCGAAGGCCTTCTTCGCACACGCGGCATTGCTGGATCAGGCTTTCGCCCATTGTCCAAAATTCCCCACTGCTGCCTCCCGTAGGAGTCTGGGCCGTGTCTCAGTCCCAGTGTGGCTGGTCGTCCTCTCAGACCAGCTACTGATCGTCGCCTTGGTAGGCCTTTACCCCACCAACTAGCTAATCAGCCATCGGCCGCTCCAATAGTGAGAGGTCCGAAGATCCCCCCCTTTCCCCCGTAGGGCGTATGCGGTATTAATCCGGCTTTCGCCGGGCTATCCCCCGCTACTGGGTACGTTCCGATGTATTACTCACCCGTTCGCCACTCGCCGGCACCCGAAGGTCCGCTGCCGTTCGACTTGCATGTGTAAGGCATGCCGCTAGCGTTCAATCTGAGCCAGGATCAAACTCTTCAGTTCAATCTCTGCAATATTTAAAACTCAACGCTGACGAGATTTTTCCTAAGAAAAACCTTTACTACTTTCTGTCAGTGATGAGCACTTGTGTTTTGAGACTTACATCTCAACTCAAATGCCCACACTTATCGGCTGTTAGTTTTTAAAGAGCGGGACTACTTTTTTACGACTTTTTTCACTGCTTTGTTGCATTCGCGTGAACGCGTCAGCAGCGAAGAAGCGAGACTATAACGGGGCAAAAATGCGATGTCAAACGACTGGGGGCAAAACAAGCCATCAAGCGGTTGAGACTATGCAAAATCAATGGCTTAGCGTTTTCAACCCTTTTGGCGTTTAGCGATTGCGGAAAGCTGGCGTGCGCTTTTCGACGAACGCAGACATGCCTTCCTTCTGGTCCTGCGTCGCAAATGCAGCATGAAACCCGCGACGCTCCAGCAGCAAACCCGCAGAGAGCGGCGTCTCGTAGGCCTGGTTGATGAGTTCCTTGACCTGCATGAGCGCCAACAAGGAGTGCTTTGCCATCTCTGAGGCCATCGTCAGGGCCTCTTGGAGGACCTGGTCCGCAGGCACCACTCGGGACACCAAGCCGCTGCGCTCCGCCTCAGACGCGTCCATCATGCGGCCCGTGAGGCAGAGGTCCATGGCTTTGGCCTTGCCCATGGCCCGCGGGGTGCGCTGGGACCCACCCGCGCCGGGCGGAATGCCCAGCTTGACCTCGGGCTGACCAAACTTGGCGGTATCGCCACAAATAATGGTGTCGCACATCATGGCCAGCTCGCAGCCGCCGCCCAGGGCATAGCCACTCACCGCTGCAATCACGGGCTTGCGAATGCGCAGGATGTCTTCCCAGTTTCGGCTGATGAAGTTGCCGCCAAAGGCCTCGCTGTAGGTCAGGTCCTTCATCCGCGTAATGTCCGCCCCCGCTGCGAAGGCTTTCTCGTTCCCTGTGAGCACGATGACGGAGATGCTCTCGTCGGCATCGAAGGCTCTGAGTGCCTCGCCCAGAGCGTCCATCAGGGCGTCATTCAGGGCATTGAGCTGCTTGGGGCGATTCAGGCGAATCAGTCCCACCTTATCGTGGACTTCTGTGAGCACCAGGGCTTCATCATTCATTGCGCGTCTCCTTCAAAGAGCTGGGCCAGGGCCTGGCCAGGGTCGGGCTGGCGCATAAACGCCTCGCCCACCAGAAAAGCATGCACGCCATGCTCGCGCATGTGTGTGACATCTTCGCGGGTATGAATGCCGCTCTCGGTCACCAAAAAGCGATCTGGCGGCACCGAGGCCAGCAGGCCTAAGGTGGTCTCTAGGCGCGTCTCAAAACTGCGCAGGCTTCGGTTGTTGATGCCCAGGAGGGGGCTGTTCAGCCGAAGCGCTCGATCCAGCTCATGGGCGTCATGAACCTCCACCAACACATCCATCCCGAGCTCAAAGGCGGCTGCCTCGAGTTCAGCCAAAAGGGTGTCATCCAGTGCGGCCACGATCAGCAGAATGCAGTCTGCAGCCCATGCACGGGCTTCGAGCACCTGATAGGGATCCACCATAAAGTCCTTGCGCAAGACAGGTAGGCCGCAGGCCGCTCGGGCATCTCGAAGAAACTGAGGTTCGCCTTGAAAGTAGTCTCGGTCGGTCAGCACGGAGAGGCAGGCCGCCCCGCCCCGAGCATACTGCTGGGCATGGAGCGCTGGCTGAAAGTCTGCGCGAATCACCCCTTTCGATGGCGACGCCTTCTTAATCTCGGCAATCACCGCAGCCTGCCCCACTGAACGCTTGGCCTTGAGGGCCTCGAGAAAGCCGCGAGGCGGGTCAGCGGTTTGAATCTGGGCCAGCAGGCTTGTCTCTGACACGTGGCCGCGAGCAGCTGCCACCTCCTTTGCCTTGGTGGCCAGGATGGTCTTCAGGATATCGCCGCTCATGAATTAGCCTGCTTGCGTGAAATCGATGAAGGATTGGAGCTTGCTTCTGGCCGCTCCACTCTCGAGAGCGGCTCGCGCCTGACGAATACCGTCAGCCAGGCTGGTGGCGACATCAGCCGCCCACAGCGCGGCGCCTGCGTTCATGACCACAATGTCTCGGGCTGGACCGGGTTCGTTCGAGAGTGCCGAGATGAGCCTGGCCTTGGCCTCGTCTAGCGTGCGTGCGCCCAGGCCTTTGGTGAGCTCTTCAGCCGAATAGGCGGGTACCCCATACTGCTGGGCAAAGATCAGCTTTTCATGAATGTCGCCCTCTGGCGTGAGCTCCGCCATAAAGGTCTCGCCATCAATGGCAATCTCATCCAGACCGTTTCGCGCATGAACCACCACCACATGCCTGGAGCCCAGGCTGCGCAGCACCTCGGCCTGCGTGCGAACGAGCTCCACATTGAACACCCCCATGAGCTGGTGCCGAGCACTGGCTGGATTGGTGAGTGGCCCAAGGATGTTGAACACGGTCCGAACCCCCAGCTCTTTACGAATGGGGGCCACATGCTTCATGGCGCTGTGATGGTTGGGGGCGAACATGAAGCCCACTCCGACCTCACGGACGCACTGGGTAACGCGCTCGGGTGGCAGATGGATATTCACCCCCAAGGCCTCCAACACATCGGCGCTGCCGGTGCTCGATGACACTGCTCGCCCGCCATGCTTGGCCACCTTTGCGCCTGCAGCCGAGGCGACGAACATCGCGGTGGTGGAAATGTTAAAGCTGTGTTGGCCATCGCCTCCTGTGCCGCAGAGGTCGACCAGTCCTTCAACATCGCGCAGGTCCACCTGCACAGGGGTGGCGAACTCGCGCATGGCTTGCGCCGCTGCGGCGATCTCCGTCACAGACTCCTTCTTCACGCGAAGGGCCAACAGAAAGGCTGCCACTTGGGTGGCCGGAACCTCCCCGCCCATGATGCGCCTCATGACCGAGAGCATCTGGTCTCGGCTCAAGTCCTGCCGCGCAACCAGTTGATTGAGCGCCTGGGGCAGCGTGAGTTCAAGCGCATCCGACATCAAAGGATCTCCAAGAAGTTCTGCAAGAGTGCGTGGCCCTGCTCGGTCAGAATGGCCTCCGGGTGAAACTGCACCCCGTGAATGGGAAGGGACCGATGCGCAAGGCCCATGATCTCTCCGTCCTCGGTGTCGGCTGTGACCAAGAGTTCAGCGGGAAGGGTGTCACGACAGACCGCCAGAGAGTGGTAGCGCGTGACCGTGAGCGGGTTCTTGAGGCCCTTAAACACACTCTGGCCCTGGTGGCGAATGTCAGAGGTCTTGCCGTGCATAAGAGTCTTGGCGCGAACCACCCTGGCCCCAAACGCCTGGCCAATGGACTGGTGGCCTAGGCAGACGCCCAAGAGCGGGGTGGGTTTGGACTGCTGTGCCACCGCCTGGATGAGTGCCACGGAAATGCCGGCCTCGGTGGGGGTGCAGGGGCCTGGGGAGACCACAATCCCGTCAGGACGGTGCACGTCGAGTACCTCCTGGACGCTCACCTCATCATTTCGGAGGGTGGTGACCTCCGCGCCCAGTTCGCCCAAATACTGGACCAGGTTGTAGGTGAAGGAGTCGTAGTTGTCGAGCATGAAAATGCGAGGTCTCATGGCTCAAGCCCTCGCTCGGCAATCTCCGCAGCCCGCAAGACCGCACGGGCCTTGTTCTCGGTTTCCTGCCATTCACTCTCGGGCACAGAGTCGGCCACAACCCCTGCGCCTGCACCCACAAAGAGGGTTCCATCTTTCAGTACGCCGGTGCGAATGGCAATGGCCAGGTCCATCTCGCCGCTAAAGGAGAGGTAGCCGCAGGCGCCGCCATAGAGGCCGCGCTTGACCGGCTCGAGCTCGTCGATGATCTCCATGGCGCGAATCTTCGGAGCACCGCTCAGGGTGCCCGCGGGGAAACTGGCCTTGAGCACATCCATGGCCGAAAGGCCCGGCTTTCGAATCCCCTCCACGTCGCTCACCAGGTGCATCACGTGTGAATAGCGCTCCACCACCATCTGCTCATTCACCTTCACACTGCCAATCTCTGCAATGCGACCTACATCATTTCGGGCCAGATCGATGAGCATGACGTGCTCGGCACACTCCTTCGGGTCTGCGCGAAGCTCGGCCTCGAGCTGCTGATCCTGTTCAGGGGTCTTCCCGCGGGGACGAGTGCCGGCAATGGGCCTGACGGTGACTTTGGTGCGAGCAGGTGTCTGCGGATCTGAGGGCTCCAGCCGGTCTTGCCGCACCAGAATCTCGGGCGAAGCGCCCACAATCTGGAAGTCGCCCATGTCATAGAAGTACATGTAGGGCGATGGGTTGAGCGCACGCAGCGCCCGGTAGAGCGAGAGTGGCGAGCCTGCGTAGGGCCTTTGCAACTGCTGGGCCAGCACAATCTGCATGGCATCGCCTGCGGCCACGTAGTCCTTGGCGCGTTGAACGGCCGCCTGGTAGGCCTGCGGTGCGAAGTCTCGTCTCACCCCCTGCTCGGGCAGGGTCTGAACCACGGGAGCTGCCAGGGGGGCGCGCAGCTGGGACACATGTGCATCGAGTGCAGCCTGGGCCGTGTCATAGGCCACACGCAAGGCTGCCTCGGTGGCGTCTTCCACAGCCGCATAGACCCACAGCGAAAGGCGGCCAGCGAGGTTGTCGAATACGGCCAGGGATTCTGTGAGCAGCATCAGCACGTCGGGCAAGCCTTGGGGGTCTGGCCGACGCTTGGCCCGCTCCGTGTCGAGCCGCGGCTCCATGTAACGAATGGCGTCGTATCCGAAGTAGCCTGCGAGGCCTCCCGCGAAGCGCGGCAGCCCCGGAACGGGGGCGGCCCGGAACTGCGCCATGTAGCGCTGCACGAAGTCGAGTGGGTTGTCCTCCAGGGACTGCACGACTTGGCCTTGTCGGATCACCTGAATGGAGCGATCCCGCGCCTCAATACGGGTGCTGGCAGGAAGCCCAATGAACGAGAAGCGGCCAAATCGCTCCCCGCCCACCACTGACTCCAACAAAAAACTGTTGGGCTGGTTGGCCAACTTCAGATAGGCCGAGAGCGGCGTGTCCAGATCCGCATGGAGGCTGCGGCTCAGAGGAATACGGTTGTAACCCTGGCGAGCCAGAGCCGCGAAGGCTTCGAAAGACATGCTTAGCTCGCGAGGGCCGCCTTGAACTGGTTGAAAATGCTGGTGTATCCCTTGCCATCGGCGTCTGGCGCACCAAATACAGCAGACCCCGCCACGAAGGTGTCTGCTCCGGCCGCAGCGACTGCGGCGATGTTGTCCACCTTGATACCGCCATCGACTTCTAGGCGAATGGGCTGTCCTCCAGCCGCCAGGTGAGCATCAATTCGCGCGCGGGCAGCCTTGACCTTGCCCAGGGTGCTGGGAATGAAGGCCTGGCCGCCGAATCCTGGATTCACGCTCATGAGCAGAATCATGTCGATCTTGTCCATCACCCAGTCCAGCGCGTCAAGCGAGGTGGCAGGATTAAAGACGAGCCCTGTTTTACAGCCGTTGTCTCGGGCCAGCTGAAGGCTGCGGTCAATATGCTGCGAGGCCTCGGGGTGGAAGGTGATGTAGTCGGCACCGGCTTTGGCGAAATCCACAATGAGCGCGTCGACGGGTGCGACCATGAGGTGCACATCGATGGGGATTTTCACGTGCGGTCGAATGGCCTTACAGACCAGCGGACCGACGGTGAGATTGGGTACGTAATGGTTGTCCATCACGTCAAAGTGAATCAGGCCAGCGCCGGCGGCCTCGACGGCCCGCACTTCCTCGCCCAATCGGGCAAAGTCGGCGGACAAGATACTGGGCGCAATGAGTTTGGTTTGTGTGCTCATGTGTTGTTCTCCTCCAGACTACTTTTTACCACGCATGGTCCAATAAACCAGGAAGATCAGCAGTGTCAATGCAATCCCCGCCTCCAGCAGAATGAGCCACATGCGATTCCCTCTCCTCTTCGTTTCGGCCGCGCTATGCGTGGCCCTAAGCCTACACGCCACACCGGTGCGTGCCAGCGGGCTCACCCCCGCCTTGAGCCAGATTAAGCCCATTGACTTCGACCGGCTCTCTGGCTGGCAGTTCGATGCGCTCGAAGAGGCTTGGCCAGCCTGGCTGCGCAGCTGTCGTGCCCTCTCGCAGCGCGGACAGCCGTTCCAAGACCTCTGCGCTCAATCCGCTGTGCTGACGGCGGACGGGTCTGGTCAGGGGCCAGAACGCGAGGCAGTGCGATCATTCTTTGAGACCCATTTCCAGCCCTTTCTGCTGCTCGACCCCAAAGCCCCAGAACGGGAAACGAACACGATCACGGGGTACTACGAGCCGCTGGTGCGTGGATCCCGTAGTCCCGGCGGTCTCTATCAGCATCCGCTGTACCGCGTCCCGCCCGACCTCATTTCCGTGCAGCTCGAGACGGTCTACCCCGATCTCAGGGCCTTGCGACTCAGAGGACGGCTCCAAGGGGGGCAGGTGGTGCCCTACCCAAGTCGAGGCGAGATCGAACGCAAAGGCCTGCTCAAGGGGCAGGAGCTGGTCTGGCTCGACGATCCGATCGACGCATTCTTCATGCAGGTTCAAGGCTCGGGGCGGGTGCAGTTGCCCGACGGAAGCAGCATCCGACTGGGCTATGCCAACCAGAATGGGCATCCCTACCAGTCCATTGGAAAGTGGTTGGTCGAGCGGGGGGAGTTGAGCCTGAGCCAGGCCAGCATGCAGGGCATCAAGGCATGGCTGGCACGAAACCCCCATCGGCAGGATGAGCTTCTGCATCAGAATCCAAGCCTCGTCTTTTTTCGCGAGCTCCCTGACTCCGGCGACCCTACCGAGGGACCTCTGGGCTCTCTGGGAGTGCCCTTGACGGCCGGCCGGTCCATTGCGGTGGATCCACGCTTCATTCCCTTGGGCCTGCCGGTGATTCTGAATACCGCTTTTTCGGAGGGCCCGGTTCAGCGCCTGGTCATGGCGCAGGACACGGGCTCAGCCATTCTTGGGGCCCATCGCGCAGACTTCTTTTTTGGCGGGGGTGAAGCCGCAGGTGAGTTGGCGGGGCGAATGAAAAGCCCCGGGCAGCTGATCGTCCTGCTGCCTCGGGCACTCAGCCCATCAGCGCTTGAGCGCCTCTTCCAGGGCGGCCGCCGTTAAGGCACCCTGAAGCCGCTTGCCGCTCGGCACAAACGTGGTGGGCGTAGCCTGAACATTGAGGCGCTGCCCCAATGCGATGATCTTGTCCTTCGGAAACTCGCAGCCACTGGGCGCAGCCGGAGGCTCTTTGCCGTTGAGCATCCAGTCATCCCATGCGGCCTCGCGATCTTTGGCGCACCAGGCGTTTCGGGAGACTGTGGTGGATTCAGCCCGAAGAATGGGATAAAAGTAGGTGTAGATGGTCACGTTCTCCATGCCCATGAGCACGGCTCGAAACCGTTTACAGAAGCTGCAATACGGGTCCTCAAAGACGACCAACGTGCGAGAGCCATCGCCACCTTTGCCACGAACGGTCTTCACAGCCAATTCCAGTGGAAGCGACTTAAAGTCAATCGACTGCAGGGCGTCCTGGCGAACCGCCGTGAGGTTTTGCCCCGTTTTGAGGTTGATCATCTGCCCCTCAATGAAGGCATACCCGCCCTTTTCGTCGGCATAGATGAGATCGGTCCCGATGAGCACTTCCACGATGCCCGGCATGGCCGTTTTATTGACTGAATCCACCTTAAAGCGGCCCTTGAGCCAGTTCTCGACTGACTTCTTGACCGCAGCAGTCACGGCGGGACTGGCGGGCTGAACCTCCGACTTCGCCTCGGGCTTGGCCTGTGCCCAGGCAGCGTTCATCAGGAGGGCTGCCAGGACGACGGCCAGAATACGAGCAAACATAGCGAGCAACCTTTCGTTAGAGACGGCCAGTGAGGGCGCGTCGGGTCAGCCATTGTCGGGGACTGGTCCACTGGTCCAGAAGCCGCATGCCCCAGCTTCGACCCATGGCTACCCCAGGAGTTTCCGATTGCATCAGACGGAAAATGGCATCCAGGCCCCATTGCACCTGAGCAACCGCCCGTCCTCGCCGAGCAGCATACGCCTTCAAAAGGCTTGGGTCGCCAATCGCCTGGCCCTCAGGTCGATGAGACAAAACCTCACGAAGGGCTTGGAGGTCTTGCAGCCCGAGGTTGAGCCCATAGCCTGCCAGTGGGTGCACGGTGTGAGCGGCATCTCCCAACAGCAGGAGTTTAGAGAGGGTGACGCGCTCAGCACGGGTCATGGCCAAAGGAGCTGCAACGGGCCGCTCGTCTAGGGCAGTCAGGACCCCATACCGGTGATGGCTGTCTTCAGTGAGACGCTCGGCCAGTTCAGTGGGCGATGTGCTCTTGACCTGCAGTGCTTGGGCAGCCGGAAGGGAGTAGACCATCGACACCCGGTTGGGCTCGGCAAGGGGCAACAGGGCCAGAATGCCTTTGGGCGCAGACTCTGACCCAAACCACTGGCTGGCCACGCCCTCGTGCGGGCGTTCAGTCTGAAATCGCATGACCAACGCAGTCTGTTCATAGTCCCGGCGAGACCAGAGAATGCCTGCAGCCCTGCGAAGCCGGCTGTTGGCGCCGTCCGCGCCCACCACCAGGTCGATACCGGGGAAGCAGTCATCCACAATCTGGGGGCCGACTCGGCCTGTCTCAAAGCCCGGTAGACGATGGACACGATCGCCCAGCTGGAGCACAGCCGCCTCCGCCGCTGCCAGCAGATCGGAATGCAGGACCATATCGGCCAGCTGAGGCACTTGCGCCTCTTCGGCTCTCAGGTGCACCTTGCCCTGAGGCTCACCCTGACTCACCTCCATGCAGGTCACTGGCTGGTGCGCAGCGATCTTGCCCCAGACCCCCAGAGACTCCAGCAGGCTCCGCGACCCGGGGGCGAGGGCATAGGCTCTCGCCTGCGCGCCGTCCTCGCGAACCTCGGCCTCATGCGGCGCATACCAATCCACTCGCACGCCCTCATGGGCCAGAACCAGACAGCTCAATGCGCCTGTGATCCCCCCGCCCACCACGGCCGCCTTGGAATGGCTGAGGGGTCTCATTTCACGGCTCTCCAGCCAATGTCTCTTCGAGCATGCTGCCCCTCGAAATGGATCTGATCGACCAGCCGGTAAGCCCGGTGCTGGGCATCCTTGAGATTCGCCCCCATGGCAGTCGCGCAAAGGACTCGACCCCCACTGGTGACCAGTTGATCTCCCTCGAGACGAGTGCCTGCGTGAAAGACGACAGCGTCCTCGGTGTCTTGGGGTAGGCCTGTGATGGGGTCGCCCGTTCGGGGGGTGTCTGGGTAGTGCTGCGCGGCCATGACCACGCCAACGGCAGGACGGTGATCCCAGAGGGTCTCGGCCAAGGTCTCAGCCGCATCAAGTCGGCCCGCAATCGCATGCTCAAGCAGCACCGAAAAGTCGCCCTTCATGCGCAGGAAGATGGGCTGCGTCTCAGGATCGCCCATCCGACAGTTGAACTCCACCACACGGGGCTCACCGGCTGAATTGATCATGAGACCCGCGTAAAGAAACCCGGTGTAGGGCGTGCCCTCTGCCTTCATGCCATTGAGCACCGGACGGATGATTTCCCGCATCACCCGCGCGTGGACCTGGGGGGTCACCACCGGCGCAGGAGAATAGGCCCCCATGCCTCCGGTGTTTGGTCCTTGATCCGCATCGAAGACACGCTTGTGGTCTTGACTCGTGGCGAGGGCAAAAGCATGTTCGCCATCGCACATCACAATAAAGCTCGCTTCCTCTCCCTCGAGAAAGTCTTCGATCACCACTCGAGCGCCCGCATCACCAAACTTGTTGTCAAGCAGCATGGTGTCGATCGCGGCATGCGCCTCAGCAAGGTTCATGGCAACCACGACGCCCTTTCCAGCGGCCAGGCCATCGGCCTTGATGACGATGGGTGCACCGCGCTCGTCCACATAGCGATGAGCAGCACCTGCTTCGCTGAAGGTCTCAAACTGAGCAGTGGGGATGCCATGACGCTTCATGAATTGCTTGGCAAAGTCCTTACTGGACTCGAGCCTTGCAGCCGCACGTGTCGGTCCAAAAATCTTCAGGCCTTTGGCTCGAAAATAATCCACCACACCCGCGGCCAGAGGAGCCTCAGGTCCCACGAGGGTCATGGCAATGCCCTCCGCCTGGACATACTCAGCCAACGCGGCGTGATCCTTCACGGGGTCAAGGTCGAGATGAACAAAACTGGGGTCTCGGCGCGTTCCTCCATTCCCCGTCGCCAAGAACACACGCTGAACGCGCGGCGAACGTGCCAGCCGCCAGGCCATGGCGTGTTCGCGCCCCCCACTCCCAAGAACCAGAATCTTCATGCGCCCAGCCTATTCCGAGATCACAGCGTTCGAGTAGACATCCTGAACATCATCGAGATTCTCGAGCGCATCCAGAAGCTTTTGCATTCGCATGCCTTCATCACCTGCCAGCTCTGACTGATTGTCCGGCCGCATGGTGACCTCGGCCAGCTCGGGCTTGAGGCCTTTGGCCTCGAGCGCAGCCCTGACCGCCGTTAACTCTGCAGGGCCTGTGAGAACCTCAATGGTGCCCTCATCGTCAACGATCACGTCCTCCGCACCTGCCTCAAGCGCGGCCTCCATCACGGCGTCCTCTGACGTGCCGGGCGCAAACAACAGCTGCCCGCAATGCTTGAACATGAAGGCCACCGAGCCGTCGGTTCCGAGGTTTCCGCCATGTTTGGAGAAGGCGTGGCGCACCTCCGCCACCGTGCGGGTGCGATTGTCCGTCAGGCAGTCGACGATCACCGCCGCGCCCCCAATCCCATAGCCCTCGTAACGGATCTCTTCGTAGTTCACACCATCAAGCTGGCCCGTTCCGCGCTTGATCGCGTCGAGGACTTTGTCTTTGGGCATATTGGCATCGCCCGCCTTATCCATGGCCATGCGAAGCCGCGGGTTGGTGGCTGGATCACCGCCGCCCAGCTTGGCGGCCACCGTGACCTCTTTGATGATTCGCGTGAAAATTCGCCCCCGCTTCTCGTCTTGCCGACCCTTGCGGTGCTGAATATTGGCCCATTTGGAATGTCCCGCCATATTGAACGCTGCCTTCTGCTTCTTTAGGTTTAAGCCCTTATTTTACGCGGGGCCAGGGCTGGTCTACAGTTTGGCACCCCCTCTCACACGGAGCATTCCATGACCAGAGCCGTACAAATCCAGGCACCGGGCGGTCCGGAGGCCATGAAGATCATTGAAGTGTCTGTCGGAAAACCAGGCCCAGGCCAGGCGCTGGTGCGTCATCACGCCATCGGCCTGAACTACATCGATGTCTACTTCCGCACCGGAACCTACCCGGCCGAGGCCTATCCGTGCACACTGGGTATGGAGGCCGCAGGCGTTGTAGAAGCGGTGGGCGAGGGAGTGACCCATGTCAAACCTGGCGATCGAGTGGCCTACTCGGGTCGCCCCATGGGCGCCTACTGCGACGCCCGCGTCATGCCCGCGGCGCTGCTCATCAAGCTACCGAAATCCATCAGCTTTGAAACGGGCGCTGCCATGATGCTCAAGGGCATGACGGCCCAATATCTGTTTCGACGGACCGCGAACCTCCAGAAAGGCCACACCATTCTGTTTCATGCGGCTGCGGGTGGCGTGGGCCTCATTGCCATGCAATGGGCCAAACACATGGGCGTCACGGTCATTGGCACCGCTGGATCTGATGAGAAATGTGCACTGGCCAAGGAGCACGGCGCAGACCACGTGATCAATTACAGCAGTGACGACTTCGTGGCCAAGGTCAAAGACATCACCAACGGACGTGGAGTGGATGTCGTCTATGACTCCGTGGGCAAGAGCACCTTCGAAAAGAGCCTGCAGTGTCTTCGCAAGTACGGGCTGATGGTGAGCTTTGGAAATGCCTCTGGCAAAGTGCCCCCACTCGACCTCGCTGTTCTCCAGGGGCACCTGTTCATTACGCGCCCGTCCCTCATGCCGTATACCGCAACGCGTCCTGAGCTGGAGCAGACGGCAGGCGAGCTCGTCAAAATGGTGAGCTCTGGCAAGGTCAAGATCAAGATCGATCAGACCTACGCACTGGCCGATGTTGCCCAGGCGCATCGAGACCTCGAAGCCCGAAAGACCACCGGCTCGACCATCCTGCTGCCCTGATTCATGGGGGAGGGCAACCCGAACACTGACGGGGTTCCACGTCGCCTGGCCAGCAGCGCAAGGCTCTTCTCTCAGGAGGGCTTTGCGCGGCTTCGGTCAGTTCGGATTGGGGTGGTGGGCTTAGGCGGCGTGGGCTCATGGGCCGCAGAGGCGCTTGCCCGCAGTGGAGCTGGTGAGCTGGTCTTGGTGGATCTTGACCATGTGGCGGAGTCCAACCTCAATCGACAGGTCCAGGCCACGCTCGCTAGCCTCGGCCAGCACAAGGGCGAGGCTCTGAGAGCTCGAATCGCAGAGATCAATCCTGACTGCAGGGTGCAGGTCATAGACGAATTCCTCAGCTCCGAGAACGCCGCCCCTATCTTGGCACAGGCAGATTATTGGATCGATGCATGCGACGACCTGGCCGCTAAGCGCGCCATGGTGCTGTATTTTCCAAACAGCCAGCGTGCTTCCAGGCTCATGGTGTGTGGGGGCGCAGGCGGAAAGACAGACCCCACCCGCATTCGAGCGGGCGACCTTTCAAGCTCCGAGCAGGACCCCTTGCTCTCCAAACTGAGGTATCAACTGCGCAAGTCCCATGGCTTTGCGCGCGAGGGACGGATGCGCGTATCCGTGGTCTATTCTGAGCAGCCCTCCGTCTCCACCCCCGACTGTGATCCGGCTGCACGACTGGCCTGCTCGGGGTATGGATCTCTGGTCACCGTCACGGCTGCCCTTGGGCTTGCAGCAGCCGCTCAGGTGATGAGCCGAATCACTTCAGCTCCGACTCGTTGATCTCGTGAGACCAGAGGGGCGTGCCGTCACTGTTGTATGACTTGAGCACGATTTTTCGGGCCTTGCGGTCTCCGGAGACATCCATCGTGCAGAAGTTGCGTTGCTGAACCAGCGTGCCGGGCACCAAGAAAGACTTCTTGTCCTCGTCTCCCATGCCCTTTGAGGGTCCAGCGGTGAGAGGAGAGCAGGTCAGCTCATAGAGCGGGTAGTGGCCATGTCGGGGAAGGCGAATCAGTTCGGTATGGTGGCGATCACCACTGAGAAACAGCACGCCGCGAACCCGATTGGCTGCAAGCCATTCCATAAAGTCTGCGCGCTCGGCCTTGAACTGGGTCCATCCCTCAAATCGGTTGTAGTCGTTGAGAAACTGTCCACCGGCAGCGATCACCTTAAAGGTCGCCGTTGAGGCGAGTAACGCATTCTTGAGCCAGCGCATCTGCTCCACACCGAACTGCACCTTGTTGGGGTTGCGCAGGTCCTCATCAGAGTCTCTGAAGCTTCGGTTGTCGAGCAGGAAGAACTCCACATCTCCTTCCATGAAGTTTCCATAGACGCCTGCATGCCCCGGAAGCCCCATGCTGCGGTTTGCCCAATACCGCTGAAAGAGGTTCAGCGCATCCGCTTTGAGCGTGAAGCTCTGATTGGAATTGTTGGGTCCGTAGTCATGATCGTCCCAGATGGCGTGGTGACGACCGGTCTGAAGCAGCTTTTGGAGCTGCGGCAAAGCGCGGTCGTGGCGATACCGATGGGCCATGCCTTCGGCACTCGTGTAATCGTTCTCGCGAAAGTAAACGTTGTCGCCCAGCCAGAGGGTGAGGTCAGGCTTAGCCTCGGCCATGCGTTCAAAGATCTGATAGTCGCCGCCGTAGGGCCGACCGTCGCGGTCCTTGTCCGCCTCGTTAATGTATGCACAGGACCCCATGGCCATGCGAAAGCTTGGCGGCTGTACCCCATTTCGATACTGCCAGCGTGGCTGGGTCTTGAACTGGAGCACCGGCCCACTCTTCCCGTCCACACTTACCTGATAGGCATAGGTCTGCCCGGGCTTGAGTCCGCGTAAGCGTACCGTTGCCGTGGCAATCCCCTCGTCCTTCGTGGTCAGGCTCATCTCACGCTTCTGGTCCGGTGCCTCGAGCGGCCAGTAAGACAAGGCAAACGAGCCCGGCTGCTCGGTCTGAAGCCAGACACTGACGTTGTGCATATCCGCATCGCCCACCATGGGGCCGGCTCGAAGCGCATTGGCGGCGTGAGCAAGCGAGCTCAGGCTCAGGAATGCGACGCATCCGAGGGCAAGCGACAGGGATCGGCCAGATCGAAAGAGGACTTGAACGGTCATGCAGGGGCTCCTTTTGATGGTCTGGCCTCATCACACCTGAATTTCGTGCAGTTTGCCACCGTGGGAGACGAGCTTTGCTATACTTCGACCCCTTGGCCAAGTAGCTCAGTTGGTAGAGCAGCGGACTGAAAATCCGCGTGTCGGTGGTTCGATTCCGCCCTTGGCCACCATCTTGTCCCTGTCCTTAGCGGGGGCACATAATAATGGGCATGAATCGCTTGCCCATAGAGCCTCCTCTCCTTGCAGCTTTTTGCGAAGCCAATGGCATACGCAAGCTCTCGCTATTCGGCTCACAGTTACACGGCACAGCCCGGCCCGATAGCGACATTGACTTGCTGGTGGAGTTTTATCCGGACAGCATTCCGAGCTTTTTCGAGATTGCACGCATGGAACGCGAATTGTCAGAAATGCTTGGTGGGCAAGAGATTGACTTGAAAACTCCCATGGGGCTCTCCCCATTGTTTCGTAACCAGGTTATGAAAGAGGCGCTTCTGCAGTATGGGAATTAAAGACAGTGCGCGGATCGCACATATTCTCGAGGCCGCGCAAGATTTAAAAAACTTTCTTCAAGGAAAAGAACGCTCATCACTCGATTCCGAAAAGGTGCTGCTCTACGCGGTTGTGAGAGCCATTGAGATTATTGGTGAAGCCTCTTCTCAAATATCCGCGGAGACCAGATCTCGATTCTCGGAATTACCATGGCGCGACGCAATCGGTATGCGCAATCAACTCATACACGCCTATATCACTGTTGATGTAGATATCGTCTGGAAGACAGCGGTCGTCGCTATTCCTCAGTTCGTAGAGGATATCAAGCGATCAGGACTCGACCAACTCAAGGACTGAAAATCCGCGTGTCGGTGGTTCGATTCTGCCCTTGGCCACCACTCATCGGCTCCACCGCGGCATTAGATTGCCTCCTAGCCATGTCGTTAAGAGACAATCAAAGCCTATGAACCTCCACGATGACTTCAGCCAACGCGTCGTTTTAAACCACAACGAGTTGCCCTGGATATCCAGCCCAGAGGCCGGTGTTCAACGCAGATTACTCGACCGCTGTGGCGATGAAGTGGCTCGTGCCACCTCGATTGTTCGCTATGAGGCTGGCTCTCAGTTCGCGCTCCACCGCCATGATCTAGGAGAAGAAATGCTTGTGCTCGAGGGTGTCTTCAGCGACGAGACGGGAGACTTTCCTGCAGGTTGTTACATCATGAATCCACCGGGATCGAGCCATACGCCATTTAGCAAATCCGGGTGCCTGCTCTTGGTCAAACTGCGTCACCTCGGTCCCGACCAGCAGCACCGAGAGGTGGTTGACACCACCAAGGCCCCTTGGCTTCAAGGACTCGTTCCCGGGCTTCATGTCATGCCGCTGATGCAGCAAGGCACCGGTTCAACCCTGGTGCGATGGGCCCCAGGAACCTTCTTTAATCCACATCGGCATTTTGGTGGGGAAGAGATTTTTGTGGTGGACGGTGTGTTTGAGGACGAGCATGGGCGCTATCCCAAAGGGTCCTGGATTCGCAGCCCGCACATGAGTCAACACCAGCCCTTTAGCAGGGAAGGCTGCACCATCTTTGTAAAAACAGGGCACCTGATCTGAGCGACACCCTTCTCTACTCGGTGTAACGCCCCTCGCGGATCAGCGCTGCCAAACGCTGCCGCTCCTCATCGCCCGCAGAGGCGATTTCTTCCAACAACGCCTCGACTCCGCGAGCGCTGAGCGCCACAGAGCCCATGGCCCATTGAGGAAAGAGGCGCTCCGCTTCATCGATTCGCTCTACCCATTCGAACTCCGCGTGTCGATGGTCGGATTGGATCCGAGCCAAGAGGCCGTCGAGAGCCGGCTTTGGCCCCTCCAAGACCTGCACGATGTCCTCTTGTTGGATCAGCAACAGGCCCGTGAGTCCGAGGCGTCGATTCTTCCGATGGCACTGGACGAGCAGCTCTGCATGCTCAGACTCACTCATGAGCGATCGACTGCGATAGATGACACGGGCGACCCGCTCACCGCTCCCCAAAGCAGATTGTCCCAGCTCTGAAGACAGGGCTTCTAGGGGCTTTGACCAAGACGATGGGGTGCTCATGCACGGAATTATTCCCTGCTTTTTGGATACTGCGGGTGAATATTCATTCGCACAAAACTAGTGCACCCAGTCAAACGAGGGGGCTCTACACTGCGCCGCATTCATGAGCCATCTCGACAAAGAGAACGCGTGTTTTGAGTGCGGGCAGTGCTGCCAAAAGCTGCGCGTGAGCTTTTATCACGCCGAACCTGTTCCCGTTGAACTGACTGTCAAACTCACCCCTCACCGGGCCTGTATGAAGGGGACAGAGGACGCTCAAGGATGCATTGCACTCTCCCACTCCCCAGCGCAGGGCTACCGGTGCACAATCTATGCTGATCGCCCCAGCCCTTGCCGAGAATTTAATCCAATCCATGAGGACGGAACCCCCAATTCCACGTGCGCTCGACTTCGTATGGAGGCTGGGCTAGCTCCCATTGTTGAGTCATGAACCCCGACACGCCCACCATGCCTCTCGCTCAAGACAAGCTCTCAAGCTTGCTCGCCCACTACGCTCAGAGTCACCAACACCCCGTGAATGAATCCATTCATTGTGTAGCCGTGCCAGCCATCATGCTGTCCTTGCTCGGGCTACTCTTTGAGCTTCACCCATTCGTGTTTTCTGGGTTTATTGCAGCTAGTCTCATTTATTACGCAAGGCTTTCCACTCGGGCGCTCTGGCTCATGTCCCTCTGGTCTTTGGCGCTCTTGCTGATCGTCCTGCTGATGGGTGAATCTCGGCTCGAGTCCTGCGTCATCATTTTTGTGATGGCTTGGATTGCCCAGTTCGTTGGGCACAAGATGGAGGGGCGAAAGCCCTCGTTCTTTGAAGACATTCAATACCTCTGGGTGGGCCCACTCTTTGTGGCGGATGTGCTCCTCTCGCCGCGCGGATGGCGCTGGCACAGACCAGACTAGAACTTCGCGTGCCCTCTTCCCTGACTGCTTTACAACCTCAAAACGTCACCCTGGTTCGCCCTCACCAGGAGGGACTCCCGGAGTACTTATCTGCACTGGAACAGGGCTTCAATCCAAACCCCATGCTCGGCGAAAAAGGACGTCAGTTGGCGATGGCCCTGGCACGGTTCCAGCCAGATGAATACCTCGCACAGGCCCATGACCCAGAAGGAGTGGGCCCGCCCATCCTGTGTCCCGATGGCTCGACGGTCCCACGTCTGCCCTCCATTCTTCGGTGGATCTGGGCGGAGGGCTTCGTTGGAACCATCGGGTTTCGGTGGGCTCGAGAAAGCACCGACCTTCCACCGACCTGCCTGGGTCATATTGGCTACGCCGTGGTGCCTTGGGCCCACAATCAAGGCATTGCCACAAAGGCATTAGGCCTGATGCTGCAGGAGGCTCGGGCACTCAAGATGCCATTTGTGACCTTGTGCACCCGAGAGGACTTTCTTGCCTCGCAACGCGTGATTCTCAAGAATGGTGGCCATGAAGTCGAGCGCTTTGTGTCTCCCCCTGAACTCGGCAGCGAGCCAGGCATTCGCTTCAAAATCACCCTCTAGAGGAATTTTCATGGGAACAACCACCCTGCTTCTGCCTGTCACCACCATCACCGCGAGCCTGCTTGGACTCTTTTTGGTCAAGCTCTCGCTCGATGTGATCAAGCTTCGCAGAGCCAACAAAGTGTCGCTTGGGCATTCCAACATCGTGGATCTTGAGCGAGCCATGCGCGCACAAGGCAATTTTGCAGAGTATGTGCCCACGGCACTGATCCTCTTGGGACTGTTGGAGTGGCATCGGGCCCCTCTGGTTTTGGTGATCGTTTTGGCAGCCCTCTTCGCTGCCGGACGTTGGTTTCATGCGAAGGGAATCGTAGAGCCACCACCGCACTTCAAAAACCGAATTCGGGGCATGAAGCTCACCCTCTACTCCATCATTGGCCTGGGGGTGTGCAATTTAGTTTGGCTTGGGGTGGGTCTATCCCAGTGATGAAGAGCGGCTCAAATCAATAGCGGGCTGTAGCAGGGATCTCCCCATTCGTCGAATCGGTAGCATCGGCTTTCCCGTGTTGAGAGGATGCCTCCCCTGAAGAAAGAGACAGTCCTCACTCATGGCCGAAAGGGCGCTGCAGCCCCTAACTTCGGCCATGACTCGCCCCATGATCCGACCCACGAAGGGCACCGACATCGCCATAACTGAAATCACCTCCACTCTGACCGTACTGACTTCATTGAGTGGCTTGCCTCCCTGTGGAGCAATGAGCGAGAGGGTTTCACCAGGAGACGGTGGCAGAAACCGTTGATCTTGCGCAGAAGTCCAATCCCTCAGATCGTCAACCGTTGGACTGATGAGATTGATCTGAACCGTTCGTTGCGCTCTCGCCCTCAGATAATCAGGTGAAGGGTACAGAGTTGAGACTGCCCACGTTGTGACGGATCCGGTCGTTCCATCCGGCTTTGCCCACATCCAGCCCAAGACCTGTGAGGCGGCTCTCTCCCGATGCGCGGATTCTATGCCCTGCAGCGAGATCAAACGTGCAATCTCCTGAGCCGAGTAGCTCAACATCAGGCTATGGAACGCGATCAGCAGAACTTGAACAACTCCCAAGGCCAATAGGAGAAACGCGGGGAAAGACACCACCCACTCGACGATTCCCATGCCATGAGGTGCCGCGTGTCGGCGCCTCACAGGAGCTCCCGAACGCCTGACGCTCCTGCGCAACGGTACATCCAGAATCTTCTGGGCCGAGAGATGGTCTTCACCACGGTTCCAGTAGAGGACAAGAATTCGATACGCATCGGAAGGCGCCCAAATAGCGTGTGCACCGCGACTACGCCGGGAAATACCAGCACATCACCCGGTGCCAACCCTGATCGCGCCGACCCTATAAACCTCGACCAGAACCGATCACAGCAAATGATCTGAGCTTGTCCCATCACGCCCCCCCAACTGACATCACGGCTTGACTGAGGGGCGCCAACAAAACGATGAACGTACAAGGAAAGATGCAGATCATCAGGGGAGCCATGAGCTTGACTGGCGCCTCCAAGGCCCTCTTCTCAATCACCATTTGAGCCTCGCGGCGACATTGTTCGGCCTGCCGTCTGAGCACCGCGGAGATGCTCTGGCCCTGTGTCTCCCCCAACACGCAAGTAGACGAGAAGCGGTGAACGACGGGGACGGGTAAGAGACGTCTCAAACGGGAGAAAGAAGGTTCGGCTCCCAGTCCACGCTTCATGTCTTCGAGTGTTTGTCTCATAGCAGCAATCCAGGCCTCGTCCCCGTCTCGGAACCCTCTAGAGAGACTGACCTCCATGGATCGACTTAGGCTCTGACCAGCCTCAAGGGCAATCACCAGGCCATCCAGTAAGCCGGGCATGCCCTCTAAACAGGCCTCCGTGCTCCGTCGATGCCTAGCCTTCAAACGGGCGGGTGGATCAAACCACCCCGCCATCCCGCTGCAGACAACAAGCAGGAGGGAGAGTGGGATATCCAGTGCGAGAAGCAGAGCAACTCCTGCTCCGATCGAAGCAGAGATGGCGCAAAGCAAAACTTGGAGTGCTCGCTCAAATGCCTCATCCCAGAAGACCCACCCCTGCAGCTCCGAGCGATCGCGAAGCGAGGGGTCCGGTTTGCTCCACCGAATGCAAGAGGGGCGAATGTGAGCGGCGAGAAACAGAACGAGGCTCGGATAAGGGAGGCGGCTGGAACCCAATCGATGCGAGCGCTTCCATTCCGGCCACTCAGAGGTCGCCGCGGCAAATTGGGTCAAAAACTGACTGACGAGATAGGCTAAAACAGCTGTAGAGAATCCAATCAACGATAAAAAAGTTATGAGCATCAGCGCGATCTCCTCACCCGTGTGATTTTGCGAATCCAAAGTAGGCCAATGAGTTCCAGAGACAAGACACCCCATAGGAGGCTGGATCCCAAAACCGAGTCAAAGAAGAATCCCCAAACGGAGGCGTCTATAAGCCCGGTCATCAGCAATAGGGCAGGCGGAATTCCGATCATCACAAGCGCCTGAAGGCGCCCCTGAGAAGTCAGAGCATCCGCTTTTGCCTGAAGAGCGAGTTCGGCAGAGAGATTCTGTCCAATCGTCTCAACCAACGGAGCAAGGCTTCCACCAGAACGACTGGAGACTCCCGCACAGAATGCAAGGTCCCGAATGGCTGGGATGCCGCTGTTGTCCGCCCACCGCTTGAGTGCCTCCTCTTGAGATAGGCCTAACCGCAGCAAATTCTGCAGACGGTCAATCTCTTGGCGAATGGGTAACGCCATCTGATCTCGCGATTGTGCAACCGCTGAGCGAAGGGCGGCCCCGGCGCGAAGCGCGCCTGCAAGGGCATCACAAAATTCTGGGATCTGACGCTCTACCATCCTGAGCCAAAACCGCTTTCGAGCCTGAGTGTGAAGTCGACTTCCAAACACGATCAGAACCGCGACAGTTAGCCCCCAGAGCACTGAGGACAGAAAAACACCGATTAAGATGCCAAGGACGAATGAGGCAAACAATCGGATGGCTGGAAATGATCCAAGACTCATCACCCAAGGAGACTGCAGGGAGCGGCGGACCCAATTGAATGAAGAGCCTCCCGCAGCCAATGAAGCAAGCAGTACTGCAAGCCCAGTGAGGATCGCAATGAGCGTAGACATCCAATCGAAGCTCATAGCAACAGATACTCCCCTTTGGTGGGCACCCATTCCATCAGCGCCTGAAGCTGAACTTTTCCGGACTCGATGCCGCAGACCTCTGTGATGCTTTCGATGCGTCTTGTACCGTCCGGAAATCGCTTCTGATGAACGATGAGGTCTAGTGCGCCAGAGATTTGCTCACGAATGGCTTGCACGGGCAGATCAAAACCCGCCATCAAAACCATGACCTCTAGGCGCCCCAGGAGCTCTCTAGGATTGTTGGCATGAGCAGTGGTCATAGAACCCTCGTGTCCCGTATTCATGGCCTGGAGCATGTCCAGAGCCTCTCCTCCACGGCACTCCCCCACAATGATTCGATCCGGTCGCATACGTAGCGCATTCCGGACCAGATCACGTATTCGAATCGCACCCTGCCCCTCGTGATTGGCATCACGACATTCAAGGGCCACTAGATTGGGTAAGGTCAAGGCTAATTCAGCAGAATCCTCAATGGTGACCACGCGTTCATCAGCGGAAATCTGAGTTGCCAAGGCTCGCAAGAGCGTGGTCTTCCCAGAACCGGTTCCACCGCTCACAATGACATTTTTCTTGGCCTTAACTGCAGCTCTTAGGTAGCTGGACATTGTGTCGGGCATCGCGGCAGCCGACATGAGTTCCTCGAAATGGAGGGGCTGATCCGGAAATCGTCGAATCGTGAGGCTATGCCCTCCGACTGCCGGTGGAGACAACACGGCGTTGATTCGGGATCCACAGAGTAGTCGGCCGTCAGCCATGGGATGACTCTCATCCAAGCGCCTCCCCAAAGGGGTGAACATCCTCTCAAGAACCAGTCGCAGGGATTGAGCGTCGGAGAATGAATCTTGCACCTGTTCGCACCTTCCCTCCCTCTCCACAAAAATGGAGGTAGGGCCATTCACCATGATTTCGGTCACAGCAGAGTCTGAAAGGAGTGGCTCTAGCGGCCCAAATCCAACGGATTCAGCAACCAGCCGATTCATGAAAGCTGGACGAGCCGCATCCGGCAAATCTTGAACCTCAGAGATCACGGCCTCTGCAAGTTCGGCAGTCTCAAGTCGAAGCGCATCGTCGGACATATTCGACCACTCTCGTCGTCTCCTCTCCAATGCGACTCGAAGTTTAAGCAAAGCCTGTCGGAGCTGAGTCGAACTCCACTGATTCTTTTGAGGGTCATGCGCCAAACCATCGAGAGACACATCGGACGGAGACCGATGCATTCGACCGATTGAGTTGGTCATGGTCGATGCTGGCAGCTCTGAAGCCTCTGTCGCCATCACGGAGATCCTCCAAGGACCGATCTCGATTTGGTCTCCAGTCCTCAGCGGTCCGTATTCTTGAACTGTCTGCTGGTTCACTCGCGTCCCAGACAGCGACCCTCCGTCCATCAGAATCCACCCACTCCTCCCACGGCGGAGTTCACAGTGCGCCTTCGCGACAGCTAGGCCAGGCAGCGAAATGTCTGAGTCATCAGACCGACCCATACGGATTGAATTCCCAGTATCTGGAAAGCAGAAGCGGCCCTCGACCTGAAGACCTTTACTGACTTGTAGTTCAATCACGGTGGTTCTCCTCCGAGGTGTCATGACCTAAAGAGGCAGGTTCATGAATCTTGGTACGCACACCTGCCACGGCAGCCTCGGCGGCTCCAATACGATCGAGATTGCCTTTCGATGCAGCAGTCACGCGCCTCGGGGTGAGCAGTACAACCATCTCGCTGCGCCGCTCCAGGAAGTCTTTCGAGCGAAAGAGTGCCCCAAGCCCTGGGAGATCAGCCAAACCCGCCAGCTTGTCTCGACTGAAGCTTCCCTCCTCAGAGATAAGGCCTGACAAAACCAATGTCTGCCCCTCTCTTAGAGACACCTCAGACTGGGTCATTCGTGAGAGGAATCCGGGAAGTTCACCGACTTTAATGGCAGGATCCACGGTGGAGAGTTCAGTCGTGATCTTGGCCTCGATGAGCCCCCCTGGGCGAGAGATCGGAGACACCTCAAACCGGATGCCATAGGGCTTGAACTGCACCGCGCTGCTACCGAGCGCATTGGTTGTGGGAAGGGGGATCTCGCCGCCTGCGAGGAAACGAGCCTGACCTCCGCTTCGACAAGTCAGGGTGGGCTCCGCTAACACGACCGCAGCGCCTGACTGCTCCATCAGATTAATGATGGAAAGGAGGCTTGTTTGAATGCCAAGGTAAGTGCTGACCGGTGGAATACGTCCAGAGGGTGATCCACCGGGCTCCTTGGAGAGAGAAGGAAAGTTGAGCTGAACCGTACCACTCGAGTTTTCTGAGATGGGCGTTGCTTGTGGCCGAAAGTTTGAATTTGTGGCCACATCTCCCACCACTGCAACGACAGGGCCCATGAGCGACTTCTGCCAATTAAACCCAAGACTCTCCATGGCATTTTTCTTTACCTCAAGAAAGCGAACCTCCATTGCGATCATGCTCTCGTCCTCTGATCTCTCTACAGCCAATTCAATGGTTGATTCGCGCTTTGCCAATGCGCGAAGCGCCTCAAGTTCATCTTCTGTTCGAACCACTCCACTGATGAGAATTCTGGAGCCCTCGCGTCGTGTGATCACTCGAGAGGGTGCCTTGATCAGGAGCTGGACCTGCCGATCGATAGAGGCAGACGCGAGATCGATCACTCGAATGTGTCTCTTTGTAAGGACACCCTTGAGATCCCAAATGAGCATTTCGGTCTCCCCGACATGTCGACCGATAAGCAACAGTTGGTCGGAATCCAGTGTCTTGGCGGAGACCACTCGACCTCTTGAAAAAAGCACCCTCTTTGCACCTGGTGCTGTAAGCACCATAGACTCCCCCGGACGTAATTCGATCGACTCGGCTCGGCCAGAGCTCTCACCGCTTACTCCAGGTGAGGCTTGAGAGGCGGTCGCTATCAGCAGAGCGGACAGGTAAAGAACCACGATGAGCGATTTCATCCATTGACTCCTTCATCGTGAATCAGAATCTCGACAGCCCTCGGCTTGGCAGGGCTTCCACGACGATCATCTCTGCCATTCACATTCAGCACATAACGCACCTGACTCGTGGACGCTGCGCCCAAATAGGCTGAGACAGACGCCTCTGGCAGTTCTAGAAAATAGGTCACTGAGGCAGGCGCAGGATGTTTTGTGACTAGTGCCCCATCTGTTGAGGGGTCACCCGAACTGAGGACCCGGACTCCTGTCGCGATGGAGCGTGCAACAGATGGTGCAGAAGGGGACATCTCCTTTGAGAAGCCGCCCTGGTCGGATCGAAGGGAAGAAAGATCGTCTGGGCTCACTCCAATCGCCCAGACATCAATTCGGTCTCGAGGCGTCATCGCAGACCATGCCATTTGCCCAGAAGATCGATCGACCGGGATGAGACGAAAGCCGGGACGCGCTAAGGAGAGGGCATCCTGATGCCGGATTGCAGCAAGATTCTGTGGGAGCAACAGCTCACCTTTCTTTGCGGGAGTGCCCAGCTTGCGCCCAGAGACTTGAGAAAACTGGTCTGGAGAGAACACCCCCTCCGGTACGAGGCTTTTCTGTACCGATCGAACCGCAAGCGTTTTGTCGGTCAGCACATCTCCGGCCTCAAGTGATTTGGAGAGCACAAGGACATCGATGGTTCCACCCTTTGGCTTAGAGAGCGCCTGAAAGTGGGCCTGCTGCTGCTCCGTCCAGTCATGGGCTAAAAGCACTGCTGCTCCCGCAGCGATAAACGCTAAGGCAAATGCCAATATTCGAGGACGTTGCCTCAAGGTTTGAATCCACAACATGTGACCTCCAGTATCAACGGGTAGAAAGAAGTGAAGCGAGCTGCGCGAGGCCCTGCGACATGATTAAGGTTGGGGCCGGTCCAAGCAGCCAACGGAGAAGGAAGACCGCAATTGAAACCAGCATCAAGGCCTCGATCACCGAGGAGCCGTGGGGCCTCATGGTTGAATCTCCTTCGGCATTGATGCATTCAGATCGAAGGAGAGAGCGGTTTCTGGAAACCGCAGTCGCAGTGAGCGGGAAGCAAAGAGTTCAGTGAAGTCTTTGACAGACAACCGAGTCCGCCACCCAAACCATTTCGCGCTACCGATGGCGTCGGATTTCCTGGTTAGCTCCCAATAGCGAATGTGGCCCGCCTCATAGACCAAGCCTACGCAGACGCCCCTATGTCCCTCAGAATGGGCAAGTAGACTGACGGACGTGGCTGGGGCTGGCGGACAAGATGGCCCATCCACCGTAACCGATTCCACCTGAAGTGGCGCGCCGTTAAACAGAACGACAAAGTGTGCCGCAACAACGAAATTGCTCATGAACTTGGCTCCCCAAGCGATTGGGCGGGCTTCAGTGGGTCGAGGCGATGAAAACCGCTCCGAATGGATTCGGTCTGAGTGTCGAGTCCGAGAAAGTCCGTCAGTGGCATCAGCACTAACAGGGAAGGCG
Organism: Bordetella parapertussis; assembly: GCA_945862985.1. Classification (GTDB taxonomy): domain Bacteria; phylum Pseudomonadota; class Gammaproteobacteria; order Burkholderiales; family Burkholderiaceae_A; genus Hahnella; species Hahnella lacustris. The sequence continues at coordinate 25,728 of CAMAZF010000001.1, forward strand.
CATGTGCCGCACTCACCGATGACGTCAGCACATCTGAGGGCTCAGAGCCATGCCTAATTCTTTCTTGAGCCTCAGTTGCATCGATGGCTCGCCAATCATGAGGCACGACTGCAAGGCGAAGGGACTCCGGAGCAATCTGCAAAAATCGGCTAGGGGCATTGAGATCAACTTGGGCGTCAAGAACGGCGAGAGGGTTTCCGTCCGGCAGGCCGAAGATTGATTGCCCTCCATGAGAGGCTAGGCTTCTCAAAGAGGTTGACCAATCCCTGAGCGTGGTGGCGTTGGCGTGCTGCTGCCCAAGCCTATGCTGGGTGAGTTGTGCACCCCTTGGGAGCATCAACTGCAACGCCTCCGATGGGCAATTCGTGGGTGACAGTCGACACGACTCGGCATGAAGCCGAATGGCCTCTGCGCTCTGAGCCCTTTGCTCAGCCCAGTCTTGACTGAAGGAGAGTAACGTGAGGACTCCTGTGAGCAACAGCGCAATGATGAGTACCTCTACAAGCGCTTGCCCCCGGGGTGGTGGACCTAAATCTCTCATTTAGTCGATCCGATCTGTTGAACGACCTTCGCAGCCAACAATTCGGGCCCCGATGGTGTCGTGAGGCGCGCGTGCCAGAAGGGGTATAGATGCGTGGTCCCATTGGCGACTGAGTGCAGAGCCTGCTCTCCTCTCGGGGGGCGAAACTCGGTCAAACCTACGGCCATCGTCCAGAGCGTATGAGGCGTATCGACAGCGGTTTGAAAGCGATCGGAGAGTTTTCCCAAGCGAGAGAGTGCCGCCGACTTCTCCTTGTGCAGACGAACGGCTATGGGAACTCGGAACGAATGTGTGACCGAACTGGAGTCTGGCGTCAGGTGGTGAAGTCGCGTCAACCCCAGATAGCCCCGAATGTGCTCCGTCGATTGAAGGGCCAAAGAATTGGCTTGTGGGTTTCGAGTCGACGCGACGACTCCTCTTGATTCGGATGTCCCAGCACTGGCCTGCGCATCCCCCCAAGAGAGTGGCCAGAGTTCCTGTGTTCCTCGGCAGAGCCTAAACCAGCCACTTGCTCGCCACCGGTGTAACGAGAGTGAGTCTTGAGACTCCCAGGCAGAGTGGTTTTCATTCAGTCGTGTCGATCCCTCCCTGATGAGTCGTCCCAGAAAGTGACTGGCCTGACGAGGGACGCAGCCGAAATTCGGAAAGAACCATGCCGCCTGGTCAAAGTTTCGATTTTGGCTATATCGGTCGAGAGAGGATTCGAGAAACTGAGCATTGCGAGTGGCTTGCTGAGGTGACGAAGCCTCGACTGACCAATAGAAGGAAGGGTTGGTTGGTACTGACAGTGTTTGACCAAAGTAGCGCTTATCGGCAGACCAAATCACTTCGTTGACCAGCGCTTGAGCCGCAAACGGCGTGAGGGCTCGATGAATAGCCTCTTGAGAGGCCATGAGCGCATGCGTGTATGCGCTGCGAAAAGGTATCTCGAGACGGGCCGCGATATGTGACACCTCTCGAGTTGCCTTTGCGGTGGCATGAAGCGTCTGCGAAAACTCGCGAAATCCAGGCCAGATGGAGGCTAAAGTGGCGCTCTGCTCTGTGAGTGTCTCAACGTGTTGCACATAGCTCAAAAGACTGAGCGTCTGCGCGATCATGAGCTCATTGGCGATGATGGCCCGATTGGCATAAGCCTGATAATTCAGAGTCTGTGCTTGCCACGAGGCCACCGAGAGAGCAGCCATATCTGCCAAATGCTGCCCCCGTTGCCTGTCATGAAGGACACCCGACGTGCTCAAATAGACCATGAGCCCGACCGATGTGAGAAAGGTCAGGCCAAGGCCCATCAAGAGCACAGAACCCCGAGGTGAGCGACGCATCAGTGGTTATCGTCGTTGTAGTTTGAGAGGTCCTTTCGATTATTTGCTTGCAATCGTGCAGAGTTCGCGCTGGTACTCGCTGCACTGAGTGCAGCGCCTCCATCGTTCCCCGCAATTTCTTGCGCAATACCTGCCGTCTGATTACGTATGGTCTGGCCTAAAAGGCTGTAAACACCAATTGCTGCGACCGCAACGACCGCAACAACAACGATGTACTCTGTCATGCCCTGTCCAGAAGGGCGACGAGACGTGAAACGCTTCATGAATGACTCCTAGTCTGGAAATGAGACTGGAGTCTGTGCGTTCAGGCACCTTAAGAGCAGTGGGCGTTCGTTCTAGGCCAACTGGGGAAGCAGGCTTCAGTCAGACTCACATCCACCGCCCCAACAGCGGAATCAAGATGGCTCCCACAATGCCGTGAAGGCCCATGCCCACGCTAGAGAATGCGCCGGCCTCAGGATGGACTGCAAAAGCCCTAGAGGTGCCAATCCCATGCGCGGCCACTCCAACTGAGAACCCGCGGCTTCCCCAATCCTTCATGCCCAAAGCATTCAAAAGGTGAGTCGCCATCATGGCGCCCAGAATACCGGTGGTCACTGCGTAGACTGCTGTCAGGGTGGGAGACACAGACAGGTTTTCGGCAATGCCCATGGCGATGGGTGCAGTGACCGATTTTGCGAGTAAAGGAAGGGCCAGCGCATCTGGCACACCCATTCCATGGGCCACACCGTAAGCCACAGCCATAGAGGTTGCCCCTCCCATAAGGAGTGCCAGGCCCAGACCCAGAAAACGTCCTCGCAGTAAGGCCCAACCCTGGGCGATGGGCACGGCCAAAGCCACAGTCGCTGTGCCCAGGAGAAAGTGAATGAACTGAGCGCCTTCAAAGTATTCGGCATACGGAAGTTCAATCCACACCAGAGCCCCCGAGAGCAAGAGCACGGAAATCGCGACAGGATTCACCCACGCCTGACGACCAGAAGCAGCATGAATCCACAGCCCAAACTGGTAGGCGAAGAGCGTCATGATCAAGCTCAGCAGTGGGGTTCCGCTGAGATAGACCCAGATTTCATTCAAGTCTGAAATCAACGGTCTCTCCCTGCTCGCTCGCGTCTCTTGAGAACAAGGGCCGTAGTCGCCATGCTGGCAGCCACACTCAGAGACAGGGCCAACATGAGTTCAACGCCATACTCAGCCAGTTGTGGAAGAAAGACAATGACGCCCACGGCAGCCGGCACGAATAGCAGCCCCAAGTGCTGGGTGAGGCCATTGGCCACCAGCGCGAGGTCGGGATCAACCTCCCGCCGAATGATCAGGAGCGCAAGTAGCAGAAAGAGCCCAACCACTGGGCCTGGAATGGGCAAACCAAACACGCGGGAGACAAGCTCACCCAAGCCCTGAAAGAACAACAGAATAGCGAATCCACGAATCATCCCCCCACGGTAGCGGGGTTCTCTATCCATCACAAGCGAGTGACGCTCATAATTTGATTATGCGTACCATCCAGATTCGTGCGGCCTGGAATGGCCACAGTGACTGCCAAGCCTGTGGAATTCGACAGTCTGCTCTCTTTGCCAGTCTTCCCGAGGCAGCCTTCACTCAGGTCCATCAGCAGATTGATGACCTGGAATTTGGAATAGGATCCACCCTCTTCGATCAGGGCGGTCAGGCTGCCCATCTCTTCACCATCCGATCTGGGCTCGTGAAGCTCTCGCTGATTAGCCCAGGAGGGGAGGAAAGGATCCTCCGCGTGATGCGATCGGGAGGTCTGTGCGGCCTGGACGCGATGAGCACAGGGGTCTACGGTCAGATTGCAACTGCCCTTACGCCCGTCTCCGCCTGCCGCATTCCGATCTCGCTCGTGGAGCAACTGGACCGTGAGTCTCCAGACCTGCACGCAAGCCTCATGGGAAAGTGGGCGGAGACCCTTCGAGAGTCCGAAACCTGGTTCGCAGAACTCAACACCGGAACGGCGGAGCAGCGTATTGCGCGGTATCTACTCAAAATGCAGGTCAGCGCTACGGACCCCACTCAAGAGACCGTTCAGTCGTATCTGTTCAAGCGGGACGACATGGGGTCGATGCTCGGTCTCACCCTTGAGACCGTCAGTCGCAAGCTCAATGGGCTCCACCGTGAGGGGGTGATTGAGCTGCCCAGCCGCACGAGTCCTGTTGCGAATATTCTGGATATGCAACAACTGATGCGCGTGGCAAACACCTAGCGCTTGGGCATGGGGTACACCGCAAGGCTCTCAAACCCCTTTTCTGACACTGCGGATACGCCAAAAATATAGGAGTCCTTCGAGAGCGGCAGCGTCACCTTGGTCACATTCCCCAATGACTCAGAGCCCTCCCAGACCACTGCCTCGGTCTGTCTCCAATGCACCCGATACCCCTTAGCCCACCCAGAGAGGTCCTTCTCCCAAGAGAGCGTGGTCTCATTTGTCAACTTTGAAACATCCATGACAACAGCAGATGGAGGGGGCGGTGCCCAGGCCAAAGCTGCCAATGCCACCCCATTTGCTCTCGCAACCGTCGCCACATAGTCAGGCTCCACAAACTCCGGTAAGTCTCCATAGGTCTTGCCGTCCTGCACTCGAACATCCTGGTGCTGATGACGAAAATTCTCGAACGGCTCTGTCATTCGAACAGCGGCATAACCCCGCTCAAGAAATGGCAGGTGATCGCCGCCCCGGAGGTATCGATCTCGACGCTTGATGAGTTGAACGTTGAGATTTGGAATAGATTGCTCGGCGACACGCTTGATGTGGCGAGCCAGTTGAAACGCGGGCAGATCCTCAGCGCCCCCCGCCAACGCAACGGCTTGGATCCGTGATTGAACGCGCTCCATGAACTCTTGCTCAGTGGGGGCCACCGGACGACGTCCCATCATGTGTAGCCAGGCCTGCAGCAATGGATCCACTCCACCTGCAAAGAGCCGAATGCGATTGGGGTCTCTCTGACCCTGATCACCTGTCGCGCTTCCCACGATGTCGTTGGTGATCATCGCCTCAATGGGCAGTGACACCTGGACAGCCGATTTCGCAAAATGAGTGGCGCCAAGCAGGCCCTGCTCTTCACCGGAGACAGCCAGAAAGATTATGGTTGCGTCGAATCGATGAGGCGCGAGCGCACAGGCCAACTCCATGACGACAGCAGTGCCAGATGCATCATCGTTTGCGCCGGGTGCATCTCCAATGGCGTCATCATTGTTGCTGTTTCGAGAGTCATAGTGCCCACTGACGATGAGCACTCTGGATCGTCCGCGCTCGGAGGCAGCCGGCAGGGTTGCAACCACATTGACAAGTTCAGCCCCATTGGGAAGCCCCCGCCCTGGGGGCTCTTGCCATCTTTGTGTCGTCACTTCTAGCCGTCCGCCCGAACGAGCCGAGCAGGCCTTGAGTTCTCTCTCAATCCACCGACGCGCTGCTCCGATGCCCCGCGTCTCAGAGCTGACATCAGAGGCAGTGTGACGGGTTCCAAAGCCAGCGAGTGTCTGAATTCTGCTCTCGATCGATGCGGCCGAAACCGGTGCGATCACCTGCTGCAAGTCGGATGCAGGAGCTGCAGCAACATGCAGGCTCAGGCACAAGAGCAGGGGAAGGATCGCCACCTGCGAACATCTCTTAACCCTCAAGGGCACGCTCTTTGTAGGTGGTGTAGCGAAGTGCGGTGCGCTCTGAATCGATGCGATCCCAGACCTTGTCTTTCTCGGACTGGCTCATGAAGATCCACTGACTGATTTCTTGGAATGTCCGGCCGCAGCCCTGACAAAGGTCATCACCTTGGGCGGTCGAGCAGATGGCAATGCAGGGAGAGTCTGGTCTGGGCATCACGAACCTATCGAGAAACAATGTCGGCTTCCATCATGCCAATTCGAGTCAAGATGGTCTGTACATCTTCCTCAGTGACCTCATGGTCACGAAGGGTATCGGCCAGAATGTTAGCCACTTCCTCGAACGAGGCCTTGGTGATACCCGACTTCGCATGAGCCTCGCGCATATCGCCCCCTTCATACACAGCCGCTGGCTTCCCTAAGGCCCAGGCGAAGTACTTGATCTGATGGCCGATCAGGGCCTCCATATCGACATCCATGAAGTAACGAGCGAGGTTGGGACGACTCAACACCCGCTGATAAAAGATCTGCACAACGTTGGTGAGACCTTTCACGCCGCCATACTTGTCAAACAGATTGTTAGTGCTTGCTTCGCTCTCTGTCATGGATGCTGTTTTACCACTGCTTAGCCCTCTGAGGGAAGTCTGAGTGAGCCGTGATTCACGACAAGGGGCGGACACCAACCTTCTTGATGCGGCCTCCCTCCATATCGCTGACCATCAATGCATGTCCTGACACATCAAACTCATCTCCCACGACCGGTGGTTTGTCGAGCGCCAGAGCTAACCAATCCGACATGGTCTGCCCAGGCTTCGCCTTCAAATCCAGGCCGTAGAAATCAGCGATGTCCTGCGCAGGGGCTTCCCCATCGAGCAAGAAATCCCCGAAAACCTTTCGACTAGCCTGACGATCCTTCACATCCGGGAGCACCATTCCCAGTGCTCGCGCGACATGAGACAGAGAGACTCCCTGCACCAAGAGAGACAAGAGCACTGCCATGAGCGCCAAGCTCAGCATCTCGTGCTGAGGGTCCACGCCCGCCATGATCGGAAAGAGGGCCAGAATGATCGGGACAGCCCCTCGAAGGCCAACCCAAGAGACGAAACCCATCTCTTTCAGGGTGAACTTGAAAGGCCATAGACACAAACAAACGGCCAGAGGTCGAATCACAAACATCAAGAGGAATGCCAGGACGAGCCCCGGTACAGCCATCTTCAACACATCGGAGGGGACAACCAACAGACCCAGCAGCAGGAACATGGAAGCCTGAAAGAGCCAGGCCAGTCCATCCATGGCGGGAATGACGGTCCTGACGAATCGGCCCCTTAGATCAGCCAGCAAGACTCCGAAGACATAGATCGACAGAAATCCAGAGCCACCCAGAAGAGTCGAGAGGCCATAGACAGTCAAGCCCGCAGCAATCAGGAGCAGTGCATTGAGCCCGTGATTGTGTGAGGCCTCAACTTTCAAAAGCCGAATCAGGGTTCGAAAGCCGTACGCGCTTGCGACCGGAACAATCAGCCCGATGCCAACCTGCTGGACTGCCATGAGCGCCAGGCCCAGAGCATCCACCTCGATGGGGAGCACCCCTGAGGTGGCTGATGCAAACAGGATGGCGATGAGTGTCAGGAAGACAGCCATGGGGTCATTGAGCCCAGACTCAACTTCGAGGGTGGTTAAGACCCTTTCGTTAAGCCTCAAGCCACTGCCATTGAGCAGGGCGAACACTGCGGCAGCATCTGTCGACGAGACGATCGCACCGAATAAAAACGCACTCGTCCAGCTGATCCCCAGGAGAAAATAGCCCGAGAGTGTGAGTAGTCCACAAGTCAGCAACACCCCAATCGTCGCAAGGGTCGAAGCGGGTTTCAGCGCAACCCTGAACATGGAGAATTGGGTTCTGAGCCCCCCGTCAAGAAGAATGACGGCCAGTGCAATATTTCCGAGCCAGAAACTCAACGCGTAATCATTAAAAGCGACGCCTCCGGGTCCCTCCTCTCCGGCCAACATGCCAATCACCAGAAAGATGAGCAGCATGGGGAAACCGGTTTTGGCGGTTAAATGTCCAAGCAGAATGCTCACCAACACCAGCGCGGCGCCCAACAGGATGGAGCCCCCTAATAGGTCTAGGGTGAGGTCTAAATTCGCTCCCATGTCACCCTAGCGCGGGGCGTGGAGACTGAGACGCTCAAGCCGTCTCACCCTCCAATCCAGCACGGCTGTACACACCGACATCTTCTTGGCGAGCTCAGGCCGAACCTTCTCTATGGTCTGGGCTGCAAATGAAGACAGGAACTGCGCCTTCACCTCGGCACGAGCCCGGTCCGCGCCTACGTCCTCAAATGGAACCGATGCAAGGAGCAGAAAGCCATCATCTGGAATTCGTCCAGAGGCCATATTGGACTGAATGATTCCAGCAGCCGTTTGAATGGGATGCGCCAAATCCGGACTATAGGGGCCAATGATGAGCGCGAGATTTGGGGTGTGTAGCCAATCGAATCCTCTACCCAGGCAGATCACCCACTCGCGATGCTCTATATCGAGCGCTCGAGCCTGACGGGCATTGAGCTCACGAATCTTCGAGACATGTGCCCGATTTCCCTCAAGCAGCGGCAAAAAGTCCTGTTGCATCACGAGGGGCATATCCGGCAACAGTGCTGCAAGACGGGCACGAAGCCCAACCGGATCCAGATCTGGGAGCGACGCGATGTCCAGCGGATCTGCGCCGCGGGGGCCATGAATCAGTAACGCATCCTCATCTGTTTCAAAGCCACAAACCACCGGGTACACCGTCTGATGATCCGTGCCGAAGATACGCTCTACCTGGTTCTGGATCTGCCAGGTGTGCTGCATACTGGCCGCTCGGTCGTACTGAAACCCTGCACACCCTCGAAGTGGGTCCCCTCGAGAAAAGTGATAAGTGATGAGCAGGAGCACCCTTCGACCCTGATGCACCATCTTCATGACCTGGTGATGCAAGACCTCTCCAAGGTGAGGCCAACCCAAGTCGAACATGCCTCCTAGATTTCGAAAAGGCATCAGAATGCCCGCAGGGGTCTGTGTTGCGACCGAGAGATTGATTCGCCCGTCCATACACTTGAGGACCAACACAGCGGTGGGATGCTGGGCGAGGTAATGCTCGCGCGCAAGGCTGGCCTCTGAGCCGGCGAACGCTTCACCGTGGCGCTTAGCAAGATCGAAGAGCCGATCAATCCGCTCTGCGATGGGCGCATGAATGGGCAGTCGATCTGGCATGTCAGCCGCTCAGGACCTACTTCGCAAACAGCCTTGACGGGTCTGCCATGGCCTTGAACTCAATGGCATTACCGGAAGGGTCAAGAAAGAACATGGTCGCCTGTTCCCCAACCTCGCCCTTGAACCGAATGTAAGGCTCAATGACGAACTTCACTCCTGCCGCCTTCAAGCGATCTGCCATCGCTTGCCACTCCTGCATGGACAGAACCATTCCGAAATGCCGGACCGGGACCTTTTTGCCGTCGACGTCAGAGCAGATGTCATTCGAGGCCTCGCCATGTGCAAGGTGAGCCACAATCTGATGGCCATAGAAATTAAAGTCAATCCAATCCTCAGAACTGCGACCTTCTGGACACCCAAGCAAGCCGCCATAGAACGCGCGCGCCTCTTGGAGATTATCGACTGGGAAGGCTAGGTGAAAGGGATGTGCGACGTCCGACATGCTGATTGACTCCTCTGAGAATGGATTGACAGTCCCCAGCCTAGAAGATAACGCCCTTCTGAGATCGGGACGAGACGGGAGAGAAGGCCGGACCTTAGGGCCAAGAGCCGCTGCATGAGGCTCTCGGCGGAGGCCGTGTCAAGGGCAGCCGAGACCAGCTCAGCCTGTCGGGCGCGAGCCTCTTGGGTTACACGTCTCCAATGCGTCCAGGCCTGCTGTGCGGGGGCTACGCCCTGTGTCTGAGCGAGGCCCAATATCTCTGCGCAGGCCTCTCGAGCCTGAAACAGAAGATCGGGGATGGGGGACTCGGCGGCCCTTCGATCCAGTTCGTCCTGTGCAGCATTAAAGCGCTCTCGAGCCTGCCTCGCCGGAGCGCTTCTCTCCAGCTGCTTGCGCCCTTGAATAGAACGAGAGAGCGCCATCGGCTCGATCATGGTCGAGGCGATCGTCATGAGTCCGCCCTCAGAGAAAAGCCAGTCTGCGTGGGCCACCTCCTCTCGGGCCGCCATGACCAGACGACTCTGGGCATGGTGAAGGAACAACACCAGGTTCGGAGTATCAGAGAGGACCCGACTGACCTCGGGCACCCAGGCCGTTGGGTCTGCATACTCCACCCCGAACTGCGAGACCAGCCAGTCAAAAGAGCCAGAGGGCTGCTCGGTCTGGGTCATCGATGTGCGGCCCCGAAACTGAATACGCTCCAGGTTTGACGCCTTCATCTGGGAGTGCCAACCGGGTGAAATGGCTGCGAGATCAATCCCCAAATAACTGCCCCAATCGGGTGCCTCATTCAGCAGCAACAATGCGAGCGGACCGTTACCGCAGCCAAGATCAAGGATACGATCACCCGGGCGAATATGTTGGATCCAGGCGCTGCGCCAGAACGACTGAATAGCGCCCTCGTAGATTCCTCGGAAAGACCCGACACAGGAGTGCAAAGCTCCTGAGGCCCAATAGGCTGTCCAGTCCGTGGCGGAAGGGTTATGTTTCATGGCATGGATGATGCGTCGAGCATACACTCTGCGCCATGGTCGAAACCCTAGCCCAGCGAAGTCTCAGAGCCATTTGGCATCCATGCACCCAAATGTGGCAGGCAGACCGTGATCCGCCATTGGCGGTGGCTCGCGCGCAGGGTCCTTGGCTCGAGCTTGACGATGGATCACGACTGTTTGACGGCATCAGTTCGTGGTGGGTCAATCTACTTGGTCACGGGCATCCACGCGTGGTGGAAGCGCTCAAAGACCAGCTCGATACGCTCAGTCATGTGATGTTGGCCGGATGTACGCATGAGCCTGCCGTTGCGCTTGCGGAGGCGCTGCACGATCTGTCGCATGGGCACCTGGGCCACTGTTTTTTTGCGAGTGACGGGGCCTCCGCAGTCGAAATTGCGCTCAAGATGAGTGCGCATTCCATGCATGCGCGCGGTCAGGCTGGTCGTAATCGATTTGTATGCCTGACTCAGAGCTACCACGGTGAGACGCTTGGGGCACTGTCGGTGACCGACGTCCCGATCTTTCGAGAGTCATACGCCGCTCTGATTCGAGAGCCGCTGCTCGTACCGTCTCCAGATCCCCGCCAAGCGCCCGCCGGCATGTCGGAGGAGGTCTGGGCAGAACAGGCTGCTCGCGCACTGGAGCGTACGCTCGAGACTCATGGTGCATCGATCTGTGCCCTGATCCTTGAGCCATTGGTCCAAGGTGCAGCTGGAATGTCCATCTACCCACCGGCTTATCTGCGGCGGGCTCGCGCGCTGACTCGCGCTCACGGCATTCATTTGATTGCAGATGAGATCGCCGTGGGCTGTGGTCGAACGGGCACTTTCTTTGCCTCAGAGCAATCGCTTCCTGCGGCTGCATGCGCAGCGGACTGGCCTGACTTCATCTGCCTCTCAAAGGGCATCTCAGGGGGGTTCTTGCCCCTGTCTCTCGTCCTGACTCAAGACGAGGTCTATCAGGCTTTTTATCATCCTCAGATCCAGAGAGGCTTTCTGCATTCGCATTCCTATTCAGGCAACCCGCTCGCCTGTCGAGCAGCGCTCACCGTGCTCCAAGTGCTCCGAGATGAGCAGCTCTTGGAGAAAACTGCCCGAGCCGCCCAAGCACTCACCTCAGCACTGTATGTGGCGTTAAGCCCCGCCTTGAAGGCTGGAGCCCTTCGCCATTTCAGAACCATCGGGAGCATCTGGGCCGTGGACATCAGCCCCAGCCATCTCGGCCAAGACTGCACTCGGCGCATTCGGGACACCGCGAGAGCCAAAGGCCTGCTGCTCAGGCCCATCGGTCCCACTGTCTATTTGATGCCTCCATTCGTGCTGCACGAGGGCCATGTGGAATGGCTCAGCGACACCTTTACGCAGAGCATCCTTGAGAACCTAGGCCATCATGCTTCTGGATCGACTCCGCCAACGCTTGCGTGACCGAGGTGCCGCGACCCTGATCCGGGAACGCGCGACTCTTTTTGGGCCGAGCGGTCGAACCGTGCTCCGCGGGCGTGGCAGCGAGACCGCGTCTGCACGGCCACTTTTGAACTTTGCAAGCAACGACTATCTCGGGCTCGCCAACCATCCCGACATCGTCGCTGCTTTTCATCAAGGTCTTGAGCGATACGGGGCGGGGTCCGGCGCGTCGGCGATGGTGAGCGGCCATAGCCAGGCTCACGAGGAGCTTGAATGGGCCATTCGGGACTGGGTGGCTCCGCTCTTTCCTGACTGCCGATGCCTACTCTTTTCAAATGGATATCTTGCCAACCTAGCCCTGCTGACATCGCTGGGTGAGCGTGGTGACGGCCTGTTCTGCGACAAACTCAACCATGCATCATTGATTGATGGCATGCGCCTCAGTGAGGCGGATCATCGCCGATATCCCCACGCAGACCTGACAGCCCTGGAGCGGCAGCTCGAGGCAAGCCGGGCACCTTTCAAATTGATCGTGACGGACGGCGTCTTCAGTATGGATGGGGATATTGCGCCCTTAGCAGGGTTGATTGACCTGGCTGAGCGATTCGATGCGTTTGTGGTGGTGGACGATGCACACGGCATGGGTGTCCTGGGTGATGAGGGCCGAGGCGCTCTGGCCCTCGCCCAGATCTGCAGTGACCGTATCATTTTGATGGGCACCCTTGGCAAGGCAGCAGGAGTGTCGGGGGCCTTTGTCGCTGCTCATCCCACCGTGATTGAGTGGATGCAACAGACCGCACGCAGCTTCATCTACACCACCGCTCCACCACCCGCAGCCAGTCACGCCCTTCTCGAGAGCCTGCGCATCATTCGTGGTGAAGAGGGGTCGAGACGACGAGATCGGCTCAGGGGGCTCATCCTTCAACTCCAGGCTGAGGCTGGTGCATTCGAGGGGCTCGGGGTTCATCTTCTGCATTCCATGACCGCCATCCAACCCTTGGTGGTGGGGGAGAACCGGGCCGCGCTCTCTCTTGCGAGCATGCTTGAACAGAGAGGCATCTGGGTTCCAGCCATTCGCCCGCCTACAGTCCCAGAGGGGACTGCTCGGTTACGCATCTCCCTGTCGGCCGCTCACCAGGAGAACGATGTGAGTCAGCTCTGTTCGCTGCTTCGATCCACTTTGGAAGGAGTGGCCCCAAAGGACTAAAATCTCGATTTTTTGGGGCGAATCCTGATGAATGCTGCAGCTGCGACGAGCGTAGACACGCTTTTTATTCTGCTTGGGGCCATTATGGTGCTGGCGATGCACGCAGGATTTGCCTTTCTTGAGGTCGGGACCGTCCGTCACAAGAATCAGGTGAATGCGCTCGTCAAGATCGTCTCAGACCTCTCTGTGAGTGGGCTCGCTTACTTTTTCATTGGTTATTACCACGCCTATGGGATTCATTTTTTCGTGGGCGCGGAGGCCCTGACCCAGGACCACGGGTTCAGCCTCACGAAGTTCTTTTTCCTCTTTACGTTCGCTGCGGCGATCCCAGCAATCATCTCAGGCGGCATTGCTGAGCGCGCGCGATTCGGGCCTCAGCTGATTGCGACAGCCCTTATGGTAGGGCTCGTGTACTCCCTCTTTGAGGGTATGGCCTGGAACAATCTCTTTGGCTATCAGGACCTCTTGAAGGGCTGGTTCGGAGAGACCTTTCATGATTTCGCGGGATCGGCCGTGGTTCACGCCGTAGGCGGATGGGCGGCGCTGATTGCTGTGCTCTTCCTTGGCCCTCGGGCTGGCCGCTACCGGTCGGGAGGCGCTGTCGCCGCACACCCCCCAAGCAGTATCCCCTTTCTTGCATTGGGCAGCTGGATCCTGATCGTCGGATGGTTTGGGTTTAACGTCATGAGTGCCCAGAAGATTGAAGCGATCTCAGGACTCGTAGCACTCAATAGCCTCATGGCCATGATCGGGGGAACCCTCGCAGCCCTCGCCGCCGGACGCAATGACCCTGGCTTCGTCTATAACGGGCCGCTGGCAGGCCTCGTGGCCGTCTGTGCAGGCAGTGATGTGATGCATCCCATTGGCTCGTTGGTGGTGGGACTGCTCGCAGGCCTCTTGTTTGTGCAGATGTTCACCTTCACTCAGAACCGCCTCAAGATCGACGACGTGCTGGGCGTCTGGCCTCTTCACGGATTGTGTGGCGTCATGGGGACAGTTGCGGTGGGAATATTCGGGCTCCCGGCTCTGGGCGGACTGGGCGGAGTGGCCCTGGGCAGCCAGATCGTGGGCGCCTTCACCGCGATCGTGATTGCAGTTCTGGGCGCGACCTTGATCTACGGAGGACTTCGCTACACGATCGGGTTGCGCCTCGACCGAGAGGCGGAGTACGAAGGCGCTGACATCAGCATCCATAAGGTCTCCTCAACTCCCGAGCGAGAGACCAGTTGGTAAGTGGAGGGTCCGGCCTTTTCGTGGCCGGAACAGACACTGAGATTGGCAAGACGCTGGTGTCCTGCAGTCTCGTGCGACTCGGTCGAAGATGGGGAGTGAGAACAGCAGGCTTTAAGCCGATCTCTGCAGGCCGATTCAACGCTGCACTGAATGAGGATGTGGCGGCCCTACATGAAGCCACTCACCTCGCGGAAATTGACCCCCAGACGGTCGGTCCGATCCAGTTGCTCGCCGCCTGCGCGCCTTCCGTAGCGGCTGCTCGAGAGGGGCTCTCTCTCTCGTTTGACCCCATTTGGTCTGCCATGGATCGGCTGCGCCGAGCGGTTGATTGCCTCATCGTGGAGGGGGTTGGAGGGTTCGATGTTCCCCTGAACCGTGAACAGTCGACCGCAGATCTCGCCCGAGACATGGGGTTGCCAGTCGTTCTGGTCGTCGGCATGCGCCTGGGCTGCATCAACCATGCACTGCTCACCCTCAGAGCCATCCAAGATGAAGGGCTTCCCATTGCAGGGTGGATTGCCAACACCGTGGATCGGGACATGTTATTTTCCGACGAGACCTTCTTTGAGCTACAGGACGCCGTGCAGCACCGTTTTCAGGCGCCCTGTCTCGGGAGAATTCCCAGACTAGACCAGACTCTCTATGACCCGCTCGACGCTCTCTACACCGACGCCCTCCGACCCTACTTTTTCGCTCCCTGAGGTGCCCGCTCGCCCCCGCTGGAGCACACAAGCGGTGATTGATTTGTATGAGTTGCCGTTTCTAGACCTCGTGTTTGAGGCTCAGAAGGTCCATCGGGATCATCAGCCGCGCAATAGCGTTCAGCTCTCCACCCTTTTATCCATCAAGACCGGCGGGTGCGCGGAGGACTGCGGATATTGTCCGCAGTCGGCTCATCATGAAGGCAGCGTCAAGGCAGAAAAGCTCATGGAGGTCGGCGATGTCCTTGAGGCCGCTGCCGAGGCAAAGGCCCAAGGCGCAAGCCGCTTCTGCATGGGTGCCGCCTGGAGGAGTCCGAAAGACAAAGACATGGCTGCGCTCACAGACATGATTAAAGGGGTTCGCGACCTTGGGCTCGAGACCTGCATGACTCTCGGGATGCTGACCGATGATCAGGCCCATGCACTTGCAGAGGCGGGGCTTGACTACTACAACCACAATCTAGACACCTCTGCGGACTTCTATGGGCAGATCATCTCAACCCGTCAGTTTGAGGACCGTCTCGAGACCCTTGACCGGGTTCGAGATGCTGGCATTCATGTCTGTTGCGGCGGTATTGTGGGCATGGGTGAATCACGTCGGCAACGCGCGGGCCTGCTGGCCACGCTGGCGAACCTCTCGCCTGCTCCGGAGTCGGTGCCGATTAATCAGCTGGTGCCGGTTCCCGGCACCCCCCTTCACGGCACTCCCGCACTCGACCCGCTCGAATTCGTGCGCACCATTGCGGTCGCAAGAATTCTCATGCCCAAGGCACGCGTGCGCCTCTCTGCGGGGCGTGAGGGAATGTCTGATGAGCTCCAAGCCCTTTGCTTCATGGCCGGCGCCAACTCTATTTTCTATGGGGATCGGCTGCTGACCACCTCCAACCCCCAGGCTGAGCGCGACCGGGCGCTCCTTCAGCGGCTTCAGATTCTGCCTGTATGACTTCGACCCAGCTCAGCTGGGATGCTGCGCTGTATGGGGGCGCGTGGGTCGCACACGGACGGGCTGCCGTGCAGTGGGCACTGAGCTCTGAACACCTCTCATCTGATCGAACAGCGGGCTGGATCCGAAAGGCGGGCGCCGCGAGGGGAGAACAACGCGGATTTCGTTCTCTTCTCTCTCGAGCATTCATCTTTTTGGATGGATCGGAGCACTTGGCTGCTCGCACGGCGGCTGCATCTCACTTCTCAGTCCACCAAGTGCTCCAGCGAAAGGCCTTGCTCCATCAATGGGCCGACGAGGTGGCGGGCGCCATTCCTGCAGGCAGTCCCGTTGATCTGGTGGAGCACTATGCCCGACAGGTACCCCTTCGGATCATGTGTCATTGGATGGGGATCAAGGTTGAGAGTAGCCCTGGCCTCTGGTCTGCCTCTCGAGCGCTCGCGCTTTTTTTGGAACGGCCGAGCCTTCATGCCAGCGTTGCCCGAGAGGCAGAGGACGCCGCACGATGGCTCATCGCCGCCCTGGGCCTTCAAGAGCCCTTGTCAGATGGGCAGGTTCAGAGGCTCATGCTGTTTTTCGCAGGTCTCGAGACGACTCGGCACTTGCTCTCTGTCAGTCTCCTCATGGGGCTTCAGAGCACACAGACCTGGCAATCCCTCGCGCAAGAGTCTTGTGCACAAGCCGTCGTGCACCAGGTTCTGAGAGAGCACCCTCCCATTCGAATCACTGGGCGCCGGGTGAAGCACAGTCATCTTGCGTTCGGACAGGCGCTGCGAAGAGGTGACCTGGTGGTTGCAGACCTGCACTCTGCGGGCCTGCCCTTCGGGAGTGGCCCGCACACTTGCCTGGGTGCAGCACTCACGCGAACCGAGGCGATCACGGCCTTAAAGGCCCTGTCTCAAGCACGTCCTCTGCTCCGACTTGCCAAGGCGCCCTCTCCTGAGGCCTGGCTGGCTGGCCCCTTGTACAACGGGCTCACTGAATTGTGGGCAACAGACGCTCCAGATGATCTGCCACAGTCTCAGTGAACGTGGCGTAAACCGGGTTGGCGACAAACCCCAGGTGCGGTGAGAGCGTGAGCTGCTCCATGGTTCTAAAAGGATGGTCTGAAGGCAAGGGCTCTTGCTCGAAAACATCGAGTGCAGCCATGGCGGGTCGGCCTTGCTTTAAAGCATTCAGAAGATCATGCTCCACGACCAGGCCCGCGCGTGAGGTGTTGACCAGTACGCTGTCGGGGCGCATCGCGGCGAGTCGTTCAGCATTGATCAAGCCTCGCGTGGAGTCAGCCAACACCATGTGCAGGCTTACCGCCTTGCTCAGTCGAAGCAAGTCTTCTAGAGAAGACCACTCAGCCCCACCGGCCTGAGCACGCTCCACAGTAAGGTTAGGACTCCAGGCCAGCACACGCATCCCAAAGGCCTGGCCCACGCGCGCGACACGAGCGCCAATATTCCCGAGGCCAATTAATCCGAGGGTCTCTCCCTCTAGGATGTCTGACAACTGGGGGAAATGGAGGCCCTGACGCCAGTCTGCATGAGGCTCTCTGAGCACCTTGAACCCAGCTTCGAGCCGCTTGAGGCTCGCGAGGATCAGAGCCCAGGTCAGCTCACAGGTGCTGGCCTTCGATGGCCCGAATTGGGTATTGAAAACAGGGAGGCTTCGCGCCTGACAGGCGGCCTCATCCAGAAGGTTGTTTCGAGTCCCGGTGTAGATCACGAACTTTAAGTGGGGCGCTTGGTTGAGCTCTGCCTCTCCGAAGGGGGTGCGATCTCGCATCAGAACGACCCCACTGGCCCGAGACAAAGCGGTCTCCAGGGCCACGCCACGCAAGGGAGCCGAATGGAGCTCAAGCGTGGCCATGCGCTCCAGCGCCCGAATTCGCGGGGTGTTGGAGAATGCATGCTCGAAGTCGTCAAGAAAGAGCACGACAGGTTTCATTTGGGACATCCTTTCGGTTGGAGTCGAGGAGATCAGCCATGCAGCTTCACTTGATTGCGGTGGGGACCAAGCAGCCTCATTGGGTGGACGAAGCTTACCGGGAGTACGCGAGTCGATTCCCTGGGGAATTCCCGCTCACATTAAAAGAGATCAAAGCCGAACCTCGGACGCTCGGAAAGACAGTGGAGGCCATGATGCAGGCCGAGGCTGCACGCATCCGCCAGGCCCTGGCCACAGGCTCGCTTCTGGTGACCTTGGACGAACGAGGCAGAACCCTCACCAGCGTAGCCCTGGCCCAGCAGCTTGATCGTTGGCGTCTCGATCAGAGTGCCGTGAGCTTTGTCATTGGGGGTCCGGACGGCCTGGATCCTGGTCTGAAGGCTGAGGCAGCCCTTTCGATTCGATTATCCGACTTCACCTTGCCGCATGGCATGGCACGCGTGCTCCTCGCGGAGCAGCTCTATCGTGCCTGGTCCATCCTCACGGGTCATCCTTACCACCGCAGCTAGCGCTTTGTAGTGCGGCGCAAGATGCTTATGTCCGCATGTAAGCAGACAATGGGGCAAAACAGGGAGAAAAACATGACCGCTATCCAACAGGGGCTTCCCCTGACCGCCCCCATCCAATGGCTTCGAGGGGGGTGGCACGACATGCTGTGTGCCGGGCTTCGAGGCGCCTGGTACGGAGCCTGTTTCGCCGTGATGGGATATCTGATCTCCTACGTCTATGGCTCACTCTGGCAAGCCACCATGGGTCTGACGGCCGGGTTTTTTCTGATGGGCCCATTCATCTGCACAGGGATCTACGAGCTCTCTCGTCAAAGGGAGAAAGGAGAGGGGTACAACCTCGTCAAGAGCTGGTGGGCCTGGCTGAGAAACTGGAAGTCGATTGGCTTCTTCGCTGCAATGCTTACCTTCTTCATGATCGTCTGGGCTCGAGTCTCGGTGGTGATCTTTGCCCTCTTTGCCTCCCACGACTACCCCACGGTTCAGAGCATGCTGCAGCAGATTGTCTCCATGCAGAACCTCGAGTTCATCTTGGTTTGGCTCTGTGTAGGCTTTGTGTTCGCAAGTCTGGTCTTTGCGATCTCCGTGGTGAGTGTTCCGCTCTTACTCGACCGGGGAACCGACACCTTAGAGGCTGTGTTCTCCAGTGCACGGGCGCTTTGGAGCAACCCGGGCACCTGCCTGGTTTGGGGGCTCTTGATCGTGATGATCATTGGCGGCAGTCTTCTGCTGTTTATGCCCCTGCTGA
This sequence comes from Bordetella parapertussis, assembly GCA_945862985.1. Classification (GTDB taxonomy): domain Bacteria; phylum Pseudomonadota; class Gammaproteobacteria; order Burkholderiales; family Burkholderiaceae_A; genus Hahnella; species Hahnella lacustris. The sequence continues at coordinate 44,568 of CAMAZF010000001.1, forward strand.
TTGTGACTGCGCCCTGGATCGGGCATGCCACCTGGAGAGCTTATCGGGCGCTTGTGGCTTCAGCGGACTGAAGCCTTTTTTCAAAACGTGCAAGCCGATCACGCAAGGCCTGGAGGTCTTGCTGGTGGGCGTCAAAGCGAGCGCGTTTTAACAATACATCGCTGTTCTGGATGGCTTGATTCAGTGCGCGTTGTGCGGCCTGGACAGGCCAAGATGCTCCTACCGTTTGGCCAAGAGGAGAGAGCCGTGTGCGCATCAGCTGAATCAGTGGATTGAGCCTTTGCGCAATCTCAACATCGCCCTCAATTCTGAGTCCTTTCATGGACGGGCCTGAGGCTGTCTTTGAAAAGAACTGATCGACGCTGGCAATGAAAAAGGCTGGCGTAAGCGTCAGACGAACATCGATCGGTGTGGATTCAGAGGTTCCCACGGACTCCAGCAACCCGTCTTGAGCGAAGCGCGCGCAAAGGCTTGGGATTTGGAGTGGCGCAAACCCTTCAAAGCTCACCGCGATGTGGCTGCCTGCCAATGAGCGAAGTTGATCGTGGAGCGCACGATCTCGCTCAATGGCGAAGTTCAACGCAGCCAGCACGATGAAGCCCTATACGCCAGACTGGTTCTGGGTGATGCCCGCGAGCAACCAGCCCGCATTGGCCTGCCCGAGAGACTTGTGGAGGGTCCAGGTCTCATCAAAATGCGTGGGCAGGGCGTCGACTGCCTCGCGAATGAGCCCATGAAAGCGAATGAAGACCGCATCGACAGGCTGACCATCTTCGCCCGTGTCACGCGACTGGCCAAACCACTCGACATGGAGTTCATCGACCGTGGTGACGTTCGCTGACGGTCCCCGCTGAAAGAGCTGCTGTCTCAGGCCTTCAGCCATCCCCTCGGTGGTGAAGGCTCGAATGTCGTCCAGACGCCCTTCATCCCAAACCTTCTGAAGGTGGAGGAACTGCTCCCGGGCGACCGAGAGGAAGCGCTCGACCTCAGACTCCGTGATCTCAGGTGAAGAGACCGCCTCAGGTGAGGCCGCCAATGGAGTGGAGCCAACCGAAGACGCCTCGGGGTTCAACGACTGCGGGGGCTGCTGGAGGGTTTCACGAAACTGAACAGGGGCACCATTCGCGCCTGCGGGCTGTGCCTGACGGCCACGAGACATCACGAGGCGGAACAAAAAGACAGCCAAGAGCACGCCAGCCACGATGAGCAGCATGCTCATGAGCTCCTCTCCAAACCCCAGATAAGAGGCAAGTGCCGCAAGACCCAGGCCCGCTGCGAGGCCAGCGACGGGACCCATCCAGCTGTTGCGGGCGGGAGCGGCTGCAGCTGCGGGTGCAGCCGCAGGGGCTGCAGCGGGCTGGGCTGCAGGCTGACCTGGCTGCTGGGCTGGTTGCTGGGCGGGCTTCGTGGGGGGAGCCTGGCGCTGCACGGGCGCCTGACGACCAAATGAAGAGCCTCCCCCCATCCGCTTGGCGTCCGCTTCAATCGGTACCAAGGCGATGAGACTGAGGGCGACGCTCATGACCCCCAATGAGGCCCACTGGGCAGACCGGGTCAGGCGGCGAGAGAGCATGGACATGGGAAGGTTCCTTTTCAGAAAAACGGGTTATTACAGATTGGACCCAACTTTTACCGCTTGGTGCAGAGCAACCACACCAGCCGTATGGGTGGAATGGCGAACCACTCCAAAGCCCGCATCCCGCATCATGGCGGCGAGGGCCTCGGGGTCGGGGTGCATGCGGATGGATTCGGCCAGATATCGATAGCTGTCTGCATCTCCGGTAACACGCTCGCCCAGCCAGGGCAGGATTCGAAAGGAGTAAGCGTCGTACAGGCCCTCCAGAGGCTTGGCCACTTTGGAGAACTCCAACACCAGCAATTTGCCATGAGGCTTGAGGACACGATGAAGCTCTCTCAGAGCCTGGTCCTTGTGGGTCATATTGCGCAGGCCAAAGGCGAGGGTGATGCGATCGAACTGGTTGTCGGCAAAGGGCAGTGCCTCGCAGTCGCAGACCACCGCCTCAATGGGTCTGCCTGCATTCAGGAGGCGGTCCCTGCCCCGCTCGAGCATCTGTGCGTTGATGTCCGCCATGACGACTCGGCCCTCCGGACCGACCCGGTTCGAGAAGGCCAGCGCAAGGTCACCGGTTCCACTGGCGACGTCCAAAACCCAATCCCCTGGCTGAACCTGAGCCTGAGCAACCGTCCAGGCCTTCCAGAGTCTGTGCAACCCCGCAGACATCAGGTCATTCATGAGGTCATACCGGGATGCCACACGGTCAAAAACGCGGCGAACCTCTCGAGCCTTCTCCTGCTCGGGGATGGTCTTGAATCCAAAATGGGTGGTGGTCATGCGATTCTGTTTCCTGTCCGGGCAAAGTCTAGACGGCTCTCCGCCCATTAACTGTCATATAGACGCAATATTTCGGGAATAAATTCGCCATCATGTCGAGTACCATCCTTGTCGTTGAAGACGAACCTGCGATTGCGGAATTGGTCGCTGTCAACCTGAGCTTTGCCGGGCACAAGGTGTTGCGTGCCGCCGACTCCATTCAAGCCGATACGCTCATACGCGCAGAGCTCCCAGACCTCATTCTATTGGACTGGATGCTGCCAGGTGCGAGTGGCGTTCAATATGCCAAGAAGCTCAGAGCCGAAGAGCGTACCCGGGATGTGCCCATCATCATGCTGACTGCCAGATCTGAAGAGGGCGACAAGGTTGAGGGCCTCGATAGTGGCGCTGACGACTACATGACCAAGCCCTTCTCTCCCAAAGAATTGCTGGCCAGAATTAAGGCCGTCATGCGTCGACGGGCCCCACAGCTCACTGATGACGCAGTGGATATTTGCGGCCTGAAGCTTGACCCGTTGACGCATCGCGTCTCTGGCGGTGGGATGCCCCTGGACTTGGGGCCAACGGAGTTCCGGCTGCTTCATTTCTTCATGACGCACCCCGAGCGCGTTCACAGCCGAAGCCAGCTGCTCGATCATGTCTGGGGCGATCACGTGTTCGTAGAGGAGCGGACGGTGGACGTGCACATCCGTCGTCTTCGTCAAGCGCTGACGCCCACCGGGCATGAGCGTCATGTGGAGACGGTTCGAGGCAGCGGTTACCGCTTCACCGCCAGCCCTGCTGCTGTCGCAGCCTGACGCCTCCCAACTGATTCCGAAGATAATGCCGGGATGACCGGTCTCTGGGTTCGCGTTCTCGTCACTGTTCTGTTGATTCTGCTGGCCTCCCTGCTGGCAGACCTCATTGCGGGAGGCCGCGCTGCCTTCACGGTCGCCTTTAGCTCGCTGGTGATCTGGGTGTTCTTTCAGCTCTGGCACCTCAGAAAGATGACGCGCTGGCTAGAGGATTTCAAGCTGAACAAAACCCCAACCGGGCTGGGCACCTGGGACGTATTGTTCTCTGCCGTGTTTCGGCTTGCCCGATCCTATGAGCGCCAACAGGCCCAGCTCAAGCTGATGCTGAGCTCTTTTCGCAGTGCGACAGAGGCCATGCCGGATGGTGTCGTCTCTCTGGATGACCACCATCAGATCACCTATGCATCGAGACGTGCCGCCTTGCACTTGAATCTGCGGGTTCCAGACGACTACGGCCGCAACATCCTCAATCTGCTGCGCCATCCGGACTTCAGTGAATATCTGGAGCAGGACCAATGGTCTGAGCCGGTCACGCTGACGGGCGTGCCTGGCGTTGGCCGCAGCCTCCAGGTTCAGTTGATTCCCTACGGCGAACGTGAGCAGCTGCTCCTCACCAGGGACGTGACAGAGGTTCTCAAGCTAGAGACCACTCGGAGAGATTTTGTGGCCAATGTGTCGCATGAGCTCAAGACTCCCCTCACAGTCATCTCTGGCTTTGTGGAGACGCTACAAGAACTTCCCCTCGACAAGAATCAGCGTGCAGACATTCTGGAGACCATCCGAACCCAGGCCCAACGCATGCAGAGACTCATTGAGGATCTGCTCGTTCTGTCGAGGATTGAGTCGGACAAGACTCCGCCCGCCGAAGACCAGCTCGACATGCGAAAGACGCTTCAGCAGCTCGCTGAGGATGCGCACCACCTCAGCCGCGGCAAGCATCAGATCACGCTGGGACAGCCCCTCAGCCCAGATCTGCTCATTGGGGATGAGCAGGAGCTTGCCAGTGCCTTTGGCAATCTGGTGAGTAATGCAATTCGGTACACGCCCCCGCATGGCACGATTACCCTCAGTTGGAGACGCAATGAAGAAGGACAGGGCGTGTTCGAGGTGAGCGATACAGGGCCGGGCATTGAACCCGAACATATCGGCCGGCTGACCGAGCGCTTCTATCGGGTTGACAAGGGGAGGTCCAGATCAACGGGTGGAACCGGCCTGGGGCTCGCCATCGTGAAGCACATCGCTTCTCGGCATAACGCGAACCTGCGAATTGAGAGCGAGCTTGGAAAGGGCAGCCGCTTTGGGCTGGTCTTTCCAACCCAGCGACTGCTTCGTGAGCCTCATCGCGCCTAGACGCTAGACGAGGACGCGCTCAATTCCCCCGTGGTTCGCTTTGGCCACGTAGTCCTCCATCCAGCTTGCGCCCAAGAGGTGGCGAGCCATTTCCACCACGATGTAATCAGCCTGAACCCCCGTGTCGTCGGTGAAGCGATTGAGACCCTGCAGACAGCTGGGGCAGGCGGTAAGGATCTTGACGGCCTGATTGGGGTCGTCACCACGCGCAGCCTCGGCACCCTTGCGCATCTCGGACTCCTTGCGAAAACGCACTTGGGTTGAAATGTCAGGCCGCGCAATGGCCAATGTCCCTGACTCGCCGCAGCACCGATCGTTCTTCTCCACCGCTCCGTTGAGGTCGCTGTTGACCAAGGTGTTGACGACCTTCATGGGGTTGTGTTGCTTCATGGGGCTATGACAAGGGTCGTGATACATGTATCGAACGCCGGTAACGCCTTCGAGGCGCAGCCCCTTCTCGAGCAAGAATTCATGGATATCCAGAATGCGGCACCCCGGGAAGATCTTGTCAAACTCGTATCCTGCAAGCTGGTCGTAACAGGTTCCGCAAGAGACGACCACGGTCTTGATGTCGAGATAGTTCAGGGTATTGGCGACCCGATGGAAGAGCACTCGATTGTCCGTGATGATCTTGTCGGCCTTGTCGAACTGGCCGGAGCCGCGCTGGGGATACCCACAGCACAGGTAGCCCGGAGGCAGGACGGTTTGCACATTGGCCTGCCAGAGCATGGCCTGGGTAGCCAGGCCCACCTGAGAAAAAAGGCGTTCCGAGCCACAGCCTGGGAAATAAAACACGGCCTCAGCATCGGCGGAGGTGGTCTGCGGGTTGCGGATAATGGGCACGTAGCGGGCGTCTTCGATGTCCAGCAACGCCCTTGCAGTCTTCTTGGGCAGATTGCCGGGCATGCGCTTGTTCACGAAATGAATCACCTGTGCTTGCGCAGGCGCTCGCCCCAGCGTGGCCGGCGGCTTCTGAGTCTGCTTCTTGGCAAAAGACTTCAGAACACCATGAGCGAGGCGTTGGGCCTTGTAGCCCCACTCGATCATGACCTTTCGAGCGAAGGCAATGGTCTCTGGCTGGGTTGCATTCAGAAAGAACATGGAGGCCGCTGTGCCTGGATTGAAGCGCTTCTTGCCCATGCGACGCAGAAGGTCACGCATGTTCATCGAGACTTCACCGAAGTCAATGTCGACCGGGCAAGGGCTGGCACATTTGTGACAGACCGTGCAGTGATCCGCCACATCTGAAAACTCTTCCCAATGAGCAATGCTCACCCCACGACGGGTCTGTTCCTCATAAAGGAAGGCCTCGATCAGCAGGGAGGTCGCGAGAATCTTGTTGCGAGGGGAGTACAGAAGGTTCGCTCGGGGCGAGTGGGTGGCACAAACCGGCTTGCACTTGCCGCAGCGCAGGCAGTTCGCAAATGAGTCCGCGATCGATCGGATGTCGCTCTGCTGAAGAATGAGACTCTCTGCCCCCATCAACCCAAATGAAGGCGTGTAAGCGTTTCGAAGGTCTCCGCCTTCAAGCAGCTTTCCGGCATTGAATCGTCCCTCTGGATCCACCTTCTGCTTGTAATCTGCAAACGCCTTGCGCTCCTGCGCAGAGAGGAACTCTAGCTTGGTGATCCCAATGCCGTGCTCTCCGGAAATGACGCCATCCAGATCCTTTGCGATCTGCATGATGCGGGCAACGGCCTGGTGTGCCTCCATGAGCATGTCATAGTCGTCGGAATTGACAGGCAGGTTGGTGTGCACATTTCCGTCTCCGGCATGCATGTGCAGGGCTACGAACACACGAGAGCGCAGGACTTTCTGGTGTGTGGCTCGCAGACGCTCGACCACCGATGCATAGGTCTGACCCGGAAAAATCTGTTGGAAGCCGGAGAGAAGCTCACGCTTCCAAGACACCCTGATGGTGTGGTCCTGCAAAAGCGCCCCAAGGGTCTCATGGCCGCGTACGTCAGAGGGCAGCCCCTCTAGGCCCAGAGCAGCAAGGTCTGGTGCAGCCTCACCCAGCGAGCGGTCAAGATGCGCCAGAAGGTAGGACCACCTGGACTCGACCTGTTTCAATAACGCACCGGCCTCGCCCACGCGACGATCCAGCTCCGCTTGTCGATCCTCTGATGCGTCCTCGTCTTCAGGGAAGGCAATGTCGTTGAGGGTCTGGCGCAGCGCGCGAGTGAGCTTGAGCTTGTTGGCGATCGAGAGCTCAATGTTGATGCGCTCAATGGCGTTCGTGTATTCGCCCATGCGCGGCAGTGGGATCACGACGTCTTCATTGATCTTGAAGGCGTTGGTGTGCCGAGCGATGGCGGCGGTGCGGGCACGGTCTGCCCAGAAGGCTTTGCGCGCTTCGGGAGAGACCGCAATAAATCCCTCCCCTGAGCGGCCGTTGGCCAGGCGAATGACCTCGGAGGACGCAAGCGCCACCGCGGTCTCATCGTCACCCACGAGGTCCCCAATGAGGACCATCTTGGGCATGACGCCCCGCTTGCTCTTGGTGGAATACCCAACCGCACGCAGGTAACGTTCATCGAGGTGCTCCAGGCCCGCGAGAAGGGTTCCCCCTGGCCGAGTGTCCAGGTAATCCTTAATCTCCACGATGGAGGGGACCGCCTCTTGGGCATTCCCAAAGAATTCGAGACAGACCGTTCTCACAAACTGAGGCATGCGATGAAGCACCCAATGGCAGCTCGTGATGAGGCCATCGCAGCCTTCCTTTTGAATACCGGGGAGCCCGCCAAGGACCTTGTCCGTGACATCCTTTCCAAGCCCAAGCCTGCGGAATTGTCGCCCTTCAAGGCGCAGCAGCGTGCGGGCGAGCGGCTCGCCCTGGAAGTGAGTCTCACAACCTGCGCCAACGAGCTGATGAGGCGCATAGCGAGCCACTTCAAACTCAACCCATTCGAGGTCGTGAATCTTGCCCATGTTGTGGGCAAGACGAGTGACCTCGATCCAATCTCCTTGAGGGTCCACCATCCGCCAGGACGCGAGGTTGTCAATGGCTGTGCCCCAGAGCACGGCCTTCTTGCCGCCCGCATTCATGGCGATGTTCCCGCCCACACAGGAGGCATCGGCGGAGGTGGGGTCGACAGCAAACACCAAGCCGGAGCGATCGGCGGCGTCTGAGACCCGTCGAGTGACTACGCCCGCGCCCGCAAATACCGTTGCGACTGTCGCATCACATCCCGGAAGGCATCGGCGTTGGACCGAACCGAGGTCATCGAGCTTCTCCGTGTTGATGACCACGGACTTCGCGGTGAGGGGGACCGCACCGCCGGTATAGCCCGTGCCTCCCCCGCGGGGAATAATGGTGAGGCCAAGCTCGATGCAGGCCTTCACGAGCCCGGCAATCTCGATCTCGGTGTCTGGGGTCAAGACCACCAGGGGCAGCTCGACCCTCCAGTCCGTTGCATCGGTGACATGTGAGACCCGAGAGAGGCCATCGAACTTGATGTTGTCAGGGTCCGTCAGGCGGGCCAGGCGCTTTCGAATCTGGCGACGCAGGGCCTGCATCTCCTCGAAGGCCGCACCAAATCGCATCACCGCGGACTTGGCCAAGAGAAGGAGCGCCTGAACCTTCTCATCGCGCTGGGCTGACATCTGATCCTGGGGCGCGCGCTCACGACGGCGATCGATGTCTTGCAGACGATGGTGGAGGGCATCAATCAGCGCCTTGCGACGCTTTGGACTTGAGAGTAGATCGTCTTGCAGATAAGGGTTGCGCTGAACGGCCCAGATATCCCCAAGCACCTCGTAAAGCATTTTGGCCGAGCGTCCGGTCTTGCGCTCACGACGCAGCTCCACCACAAGGCTCCAACCTTCCTCCCCGAGGACACGGCGAATGATCTCTTGATCGGAGAAAGAGGTGTAGTTGTAAGGAATCTCTCGCAGGCGCTCTGCGTGGGGCTCCGGCGTAGCTTGCAGCTGAACGGCAAGGGCGGGCGTCAGGGGAGCATTCATGGTTGAGCGGCCATTCGGGCAAAGAGAAGGAGACCTTGGATTTTAGCGCTCTCACCCAGCCTAAGCCCCTACAAGCCTCTTCCCCAGTACACTCGCATTCCATGACGACTGACTATCTGCGACGCATTCTCGGCGCAAGAGTTTACGAGGTGGCCCATGAGACCCCCCTCGAGCGGGCCCCTGGACTGAGCCAGCGCCTCGGCTGTGAAGTTCTCCTGAAGCGGGAGGACACCCAGCCTGTCTTCTCCTTCAAAGTCCGGGGGGCCTATAACAAAATGGCCCAGTTGGCTCCGCAGCAGCTTCAAAAAGGGGTCATCGCAGCCTCCGCAGGAAACCATGCTCAAGGCGTGGCTTTGTCGGCCAAGTCCCTCGGATGCCGAGCGGTCATCGTGATGCCCGTGACGACGCCCTCTGTGAAGATCGACGCGGTTCGAGCCCGAGGGGCAGAGGTCGTACTGGCTGGTGAATCCTACTCCGACGCCTATGCCCACGCTTGCGCCCTACAGGCTGCTGAAGGCCTCACCTTTGTTCACCCTTTTGACGATCCAGATGTGATTGCCGGTCAGGGCACGATCGGAATGGAGATCCTGCGCCAGCACGCAGGACCGATCGACGCTATTTTTATCGCGGTTGGCGGTGGCGGACTGATTGCTGGGGTGGGTGCACTTGTCAAGGAGCTCAGGCCAGACACTCAAATCATTGGAGTGCAAACCGAAGATTCTGACGCGATGGCTCAGTCACTCGAAAAGGGGCATCGGGTCCAACTGCAGGATGTCGGCCTCTTTTCTGACGGCACGGCGGTCAAGCAGGTCGGCGAAGAGACCTTTCGCCTGGCTCAAAAGGTCGTTGACCAGATGATTCGGGTCAATACGGACGCAGTGTGTGCAGCCATTAAGGACATCTACCAGGACACCCGGGCTATCGAAGAGCCCGCCGGCGCACTGGCGCTTGCAGGTCTGAAGGCCTATGTAGAGAACGTTGGAGCACTTCGCCCTGACGGGACGCCCAAGACACTCGTGGCCATTGCCTGTGGTGCCAATATGAACTTCGATCGGCTCCGGTTTGTGAGCGAGCGCAGCGAGATCGGCGAGCAGCGTGAGGCCATTTTTGCGGTCACCATTCCCGAGGAGCGTGGGAGCTTCAAGCGATTCTGTGGACTGCTTGGCAGTCACAGCGTGACCGAGTTCAACTATCGGATTGCAGATGCTCAACAGGCCCACCTGTTTCTCGGTCTACAGGTGAAAGATCGTGCAGAGGCCCAGTCTATTTCGGCACGGCTCATTTCAGAGGGCTTTGCGACGCTCGATCTATCCGCAGACGAGACCGCAAAGAATCACATCCGCCATATGGTGGGCGGCCGTTCCCCGCTGGCCAAAGAGGAACGGCTCTTTCGCTTCGAGTTTCCGGAACGTCCAGGTGCGCTGTTGAGGTTTCTCTCGGCCATGAATCCCACCTGGAACATCTCCCTCTTTCATTACCGAAACCACGGATCAGACACCGGAAACATCCTGGTGGGACTTCAAGTGCCATCAGACGATGCGGCGGCATTCGAATCCTTTCTCCTCGCCCTGGGCTATCCGCACTGGGAAGAGACTCAGCACCCCGCCTATCAGCTCTTTCTGAACTGACGGCCCAAGCCGCCGGAGTCTATTTTTTTGACTCCCTGGCGCTGCCTCGGCTCACTAGCCTAGGCGACATGACACTGACCGCCCCCCTCATTGCAGTCGTAGAAGACGACGACCGACTCTCCCAACATCTCTGCGCGCTCCTCCAACACCTGGGCTGGAGAACACAGGCGTTCAACCGTGCAGATCGATTCTTCGCTGCAAGGCGCCGCATCGCGTTCGATGCCATCGTCCTAGACCTTCACCTGCCGGATGTCAGTGCGACACAACTGATTCAGAGGCTCTCGCCCGATGATCGGAGCAAGACCATCGCGCTCACGGGCCGCATGGATGACGCGATGGTCGAGACGAGCTTTCGTGAGGGGCTGGCTGATTTTCTGCTCAAACCCTGTCGGCTCCTCGAACTGAAGTGCCGCTTATTACGTATATTTAATCGAGAGTGTGAGCTCACTTCTATACCTAAACCCCAAGTGCCGGCGCATCTGTCCAGTCAGGCACTGACGGACAAGGAGCGGCTCTGCCTTGAGCACTTGTTCGAACACCAAGGCCAAATTGTGAGTCGCGCGCAGCTGTTATGGTGGGTCTGGCACCTTGACGAGAGAATTACGTCACGTAGAGTTGACACTTATGTGTCACGCATCCGCCAAAAACTCGGCCTCGATGGAGACGGTCCTTATCGCCTGGTCTCCATCTATGGTCGGGGCTACCGCCTCGAAACCAGCGCCTGACTCCCCAGAGCCCTGGGGTTTCTCGTAGAATCAAGCCCTTATGCAGCTTTTCGCCCTCGGCCTCAATCACCAATCCGCCCCCCTGGCGGTTCGGGAAAAGCTTGCCTTTCCTGGGGACCAGCTGCACTCCAGCCTGATTGACTTGCGCTCCAACCTATCTGGGCTTGCCCCCGAACAAGCGCTCCTCTCCACCTGTAACCGCACCGAGCTCTATCTCGCGAGCCCAGAGCCGGCGTCTGCGCGCCATCAGGCGCTGCACTGGCTCGCTGAGCGGTCACGGGTTCCTGCTGACAGCCTGCAGCCACACCTCTACCTTCATCAAGAGGCCGACACCGTTAGGCATGTATTCAGAGTGGCCAGTGGGCTGGACTCCATGGTGCTTGGCGAACCCCAAATCCTTGGCCAGCTCAAGCAAGCCGCCCGGCAGGCGCACGAAGCGGGCAGTCTTGGCACCCACCTGCACCACTTGTTCCAACGAGCCTTCTCGGTGGCCAAAGAGGTGCGCACCAGCACGGAGATTGGCGCACACTCCGTCTCCATGGCTGCTGCGGCGGTCAAGTTGGCGGAGCGAATCTTCGGAGACCTGAGTCAGACGAAGATGTTGTTCATTGGCGCTGGCGAGATGATTCAGCTCTGTCTGGCTCACTTTGCCGCTCGTCAGCCCGCAGCCCTTGCCATTGCCAATCGCACGGTTGCGCGGGGGGAGGTTCTGGCTAGCCAATACGGGGGCCGAGCACTTGCATTGACTGAACTGCCCGAGCACCTCCATCAGTTCGATGTGGTGGTGAGCTGTACGGCGAGCAGCCTCCCCATTTTGGGCCTCGGCATGATTGAGACGGCACTCAAAAAGCGCCGGCATCGTCCAATCTTCTTGGTCGACCTTGCAGTGCCGAGAGACATCGAGGCTGAGGTCGGCGGGCTCTCTGATGCGTTTCTCTATACGGTCGACGATCTCGGATCTCGGGTTCAGGAGGGGGTGAAAGCCCGTGAGGATGCGCTGGAGCATGCAGAGGCCATCATCGACCATGGCGTCAAGACTTTCCTCAATTGGAAATCTGCGCGCGCTCAGGTTCCACTCATCCAAGCCCTCAATCAACACCTCGGTGGAATCCAGGGCCAAGAGCTTCTTGCGGCCCAACGTCGCCTCGCCAAAGGCGAGCCTGTCGAGGAGGTGCTTCGAAGTCTCGCTCACGGACTCACCCAAAAGCTGAGTCATGGCCTGTACGCAGGGCTCTCTAGCCCGGACGCTCAGACCCGTGAAGAGACGGCCGACCTCGCGCGCCGTCTGTTTCGCCTCCAAGATTCCCTCTAGAAAGCTGTTATGAAGCCCAGCCTGCTGACCAAGCTGCAGCAGATTCAGGCGCGTTTTGCGACCGTTGAATCTGAGCTCTCCGATCCAACCATTGCACAGCGCATGGATGACTTTCGCCGGCTCAGCAAGGAGCGGTCTGACCTGACTCCAGTCGTTGACGCCTTCGTGGAACATCAGGCCGCGGCTCGAGATCTTGAATCCGCCGAGACATGGCTCTCTGACCCAGACCTCAAAGAGTTTGCTCAGGAGGAGATAGGCCGGCTCAAGTCACTCCTTGAGGCACAAGAGGAAGCCCTGCAGGTTCTGCTGCTGCCGAAAGACCCGATGGATGAGCGCAACGTCATTCTTGAGATTCGGGCAGGCACAGGCGGCGATGAATCGGCACTCTTCGCAGGTGATCTGCTTCGCATGTATCTGCGATATGCCGAGCGTAACCGTTGGCAATCCGAGCTCCTCTCGGCCCATGAGAGTGATCTTGGGGGCTATCGAGAGGTGGTGGTTCGCCTCGCCGGTGACCAGGTTTATTCGCGATTGAAGTTTGAGTCTGGAGGGCATCGGGTTCAGCGCGTTCCCGCCACCGAGGCCCAAGGACGCATCCATACCTCCGCATGCACCGTCGCCGTGCTGCCAGAAGCGGATGAGATTGGCGATGTGCAGCTGAACCCAGAAGACCTTCGCATTGACGTCTTTCGGGCCTCTGGCGCTGGAGGGCAGCATGTGAATAAGACTGAGTCGGCCGTGCGCATCACTCACCTTCCCACTGGAATCGTGGCTGAGTGCCAGGACGATCGCAGCCAGCACAAGAATAAGGACAAGGCCCTCAAAGTCTTGGCCGCCCGTGTGCGCGACCGAGAGGTCATGGCACAGCAGCAGAAGGAAGCGTCGGCACGCAAGCTCATGATCGGGTCTGGTGACCGCTCCGAGAGGATTCGCACCTATAACTTTCCACAGGGCAGGATCACCGACCATCGAATCAACCTGACGCTCTACAAGATCGATCAGATCATGGACGGTGACCTTCACGAACTGACCCAGAGCCTGATGGCCGAGCACCAAGCAGAGCTTCTCTCAGCGATCGGCGAGGATGCCTGAGGAACCATCGGACCCCCTCCGGACCATCGCGCGTTCAGACCGTTGGGAGATTTGTGCAGCTGCCACGGGGCGTAGCGTACCGTGGCTGATGGCGAGAGATCTCTGCACCCTCGAGGCGCTCAAGTCCTGTGAAGGCGAGGGCGCTGCGGCCTTGGCGAGGCGAATGGCTCGAGCGGTTTGGGACGAACAGCCCCTGGCTCAGGTGGTTGGGCACACCCAGTTCTTCGGTCGAAGGTTCTGGGTGAATCAAGCGGTGCTCATTCCACGGTCGGACTCCGAATGCCTGATTCATGCAGCGCTCGGGGTGATTCAACAGCAATGGACTATCGCCCGTCGAGCCCTGCGGATCCTGGACCTTGGAACCGGCAGTGGGTGCCTGGCCATCACGCTCGCACTGGAGGCCCAGACACAAGGGATCCCTGTCGAGATCACTGCAACCGACCTCAGCGCCGATGCGCTTCGGATGGCCAAAAGCAACGCAGTCTGGCTGGGTGCCTCGGTCATCTTCCTGAAGGGATCTTGGACTGAGGCCCTCCCCTCTGACAGTGGGCAATTCGATCTGATCCTCTCGAACCCGCCGTATTTGAGTGGCTCTGACCCGCATCTGGCCGACAAGAGTCTGCAGTTCGAGCCCATGCTGGCCTTGGTGGGCGTTGATCAGGATTCAGATGGTCTTCAGGCCTATCGGGCGATCGTTCCGCAGGCACGATCCAGGCTAGAACCAAGCGGTGCCCTGCTGGTCGAACACGGGTGGACACAACAGGCCGCCGTCGCGGACCTGATTCGCTCGACAGGGTTCACCTCAGCTGAGCGCCTGACGGACTTGGCTGGACGCCCCCGGGCAGTACTCGCTCATTTATGATCACGGCATTCAACACTGAAGAGGACACCATGGACGCAAAAGCGTTTGTTCAGCAAACCGTCACCGACAACCCTGTTGTTTTGTTTATGAAGGGGTCACCCCAGTTCCCCCAGTGCGGGTTTTCCAGTCGAGCCATCCAGCTGCTGAAAGCCTGCGGAGTTCAGCAGGTCGCCACCGTGAATGTGTTGGAAGATGACGGCGTTCGCCAGGCAGTCAAAGACTTTTCAAACTGGCCCACCATTCCTCAGCTCTATGTCAATGGCGAGTTCATTGGCGGGTCGGACATCATGGGCGAGATGTATGAGTCTGGCGAGCTTCAGCAGCTTCTCGGATCCAGCCCAGGCGCAGCGTAAGACTCAACAGGATTCTCACTCCCAGCACAATAAAGACCAGCCGAACGGCTTGGAATGCGGTCACGGTGGGGGGGTCGAGTGCGAGCACCTTGGCGGTAATGGCCATTTCGGCGATGCCTCCAGGTGCAGTGGCGACAAATGCGCTGGCGTAGGGAAGGCCAGCGCCCCAGTGCACGAGTATAGCCAGGGCTGCGCCCGCGAGAAGCAGAAGTGCCGTCAGGCTGGCTGCAGCAGCCAGAAACCGTGGAGAGTCACGAAACATCTCACGGTTAAATCTTTGGCCCAGCGCCCAGCCAATCAGAACCTGGGCACCCGCCACCACGCTAGGCTGCAGGCGAGCTTCTGGGATGAGCGCCGCCACACCAATGGTGAGGGCGAGGGGCCCCATTACCCAGGGGTTGGGAAGGCGCAGCTTGAGGCCGAGGTATCCGGCTGAAGCAGCCAGAGCACAGACCCAGAGCATATCCAACCAAGGCAGAAGCCGAACGGCGTCAGCCCCAGTGGCCTCGAGCGGCGCGCTCGCGGGCTGAGTGGCCAGCCAAGTCGCCACAAGCGGGACGAGGGTGACGACCAAGGCCACGCGGACCGTGTGTGACATGGCCACCAGGTCAGCGCGCGCACCATCTCTTGCCGCCTGAACCGCCATATCACTGGCTGCGCCGATGGCTGCTGCGAAGAAGCAACTCCGGCCATCAAGCCCGGTGAGCCGCTGCAGGAAGACGGCCCCCAGCATGCTCAGCAGGCAGGTCGCGAGTCCAGTGAGGATCATCCAGCCCAGCAGTGCACCGAGGGCCGCGATCACGACCGGAGTAAAGTAAAGCCCTAAGGCTGCTCCAATCGAGATCTGCCCTAAGGTCAAGCCCCACGAAGGGAGTCTGGACACCCTACCCAACAACGAGAGTAGAGAAACGGCCGCGAGGCTTCCCAGTAGCCAAGGCAGCGGAGTTTCTAGCCAGTGAAAGAGAGCACCTCCAGCGACTGCCCAAGCACCGGTGGCGGCTGCAAGCGCCCAACGCTTGGGGCGGGAGTGGGAGGAATGTGCCAAGGGGGGTTGGTGCCGACTATCTGACTCGAACAGATGACCTACCGCTTACAAGGCGGTTGCTCTACCAACTGAGCTAAGCCGGCATGCTCATCTTCCTATTGTCGCTTATTTCACTCGCCTGAGCGCGGGACGACCCTTAGGAGCCGGACCGGGGTCAGAAGGGGGAGGGGAATCCTCTGGAGGGTCATCCACGACCTCCTGAACCGCTGGGGGTTTGGGAACCTCAAACGCCATTCCATGACCGGTCTCTTTGGCGTAGATGGCAGCAATTTGGGTCATGGGCACCCAGAGATCTTCTGCCACCCCAGAAAATCGAGCTGTGAACGTCAGCTCGGAGTTGGTCATTTGGAGTCGATGTGTGGCCAGCGCGCTGATGTTCAAAACGATCTCACCACTCCTGACATGGGCCATCGGAACCCTCGTGTGCTCGTCGACCACCACCGCCACATAGGGCGTGTAGCCGTTGTCCGTGCACCACTCGTAGATGGCCCGCACAAGATACGGTTTGGTCGACGCGGGCTCATTCAACGGCGCATGACCTTCTCTGAGGGGGTGAGCGCTTCGAAGAACGCTGGCCTCGCGAAAATACGCTCTGCGTACTTCAGGACAGGAGCAGCGGTCTTGGGCAGTTCAATCCCATAGTGGTCCAGTCGCCAGAGCAACGGGGCAAGTGCCACGTCAATCATGGTGAAGTCTTCGCCCATCATGAACTTCGATTTCGTCACCACCGGTGCAAGTTGAGACAGGCGGTCACGAATGATGGCGCGGGCGCGGTCGATTCGTTTTGCATCCTGCTTCTCAATGGCATCGAGGTGGATGAAAACTTCTCGCTCGAAATTCAAGAGCAGCAGTCTTGCGCGAGCTCGTTGAACAGGATCTGCAGGCATGAGCTGTGGGTGGGGAAATCGCTCATCAATGTACTCGTTGATGATGTTGGACTCATAGAGAATGAGATCTCGCTCGACCAGAATGGGAACCTGACCGTAGGGGTTCATCACCGAGATGTCTTCGGGCTTATTGAAGAGATCCACATCGCGAATCTCGAAGTCCATGCCCTTTTCAAAGAGCACAAAGCGGCAACGCTGGCTAAAAGGGCAAGTGGTGCCCGAGTAAAGAACCATCATATTTAACACACTCCCAAAAAGCGCAGGGCAGGCTCAAGGCCCGCCCCACGATGTGACTGAACTCACGAATGCCTGAACGTGCTACTTGATGTCTTTCCAGAATGACGCGTTCAGGCGCCACGCAAAGACAAAGAAGACTGCCAAAAAGAGCAGTACCCAGACCCCAATTTGTTTGCGCGTCATGGCCGCAGGCTCGGCAGCCCAAGCCAAGAAAGCCGTGAGGTCTGCAACCGTGTTGTCGTACTCAGCGGTGGAGAGACTTCCCTTGCTGGTCTGCACAAACTTATCGAAGACTTGAACGTCTTGGCCATGATCCTTCACGGTCTTGAACACGGCCTCGTTCTGGCCCTGCAGCTCCCACAAGACATGAGGCATGCCCACAGCGGGATAGGTCAGATTATTCCAGCCTGTGGGTCTGGAGGGGTCGAGGTAGTAGCTACGAAGATAGGTGTAGATCCAGTCAGCCCCCGAACCCGAGTGACTGGACCGCGAGCGCGCCGTGAGCGACAGATCAGGGGGGGCCTTTCCGAACCACTCTGCTGCATCCTTCAGGTTTAGGGTGGTCATGATGGGATCACCAAACTTAGCGGACGTCAGAATGAGATTGGATTTGATCTGCTCCTCATTCAGCCCCAGCTCACGCAGCTTGTTGTAGCGGACCTGTGAGAGGCCGTGACAGCCAAGGCAGTAATTGACGAAGAGCTTGGCGCCATTCTGAAGGGCGGCCTGGTCGGTCAGCTTGCCTGTGGGGAAGGTGTCGAGCTTGACTGCGCCGCCCGCGGCCAGTGCGAAGGACCCCAGAAGGGTAAACCCCGCGGCGGCTAATGCTCGTGAACCATTGCGAATCAGGGCCCCAATGGAAAGTGTGGAGATGGAGGATGTCATGGGTTCTCTCTCAGTCATAGGGGTTGTCAGTGGGCTTGAAAGCTCACGCGCTCAGGCACTGGCTTGTACTCACCCATTCGAGTCCAGACCGGCATCAGCAAGAAGAAACCGAAATAGAAGACCGTTCCCACTTGGGACACGATCGTCCCGGCCGTGGTGGGGGGCATCACGCCCAGGTAGCCCAGAATGAAGAAGTTCACAACGAAGATGCCGTAGAGCCACTTTTGCCAGCCTGGTCGCTGCCGAATGGACTTGACAGGAGATTTGTCGAACCAAGGCAGGAAGAACATGATGATGACCGCACCACCCATGACGACCACACCCCAGAACTTCGCATCGAACACGCGGAAGGCCACGGCGAGCACGATCATCGCTACCGCGCCCCCCACTTTCAGCAGGCCCTGCTGCTTGACCCAGAAGTAGCCAGCCGCCAATGCGGCGGATGCCACCATCACCCAAGTGAAGACGTCGGTGGTGGCACGCAGCATGGAGTAGTAAGGCGTGAAATACCAGACCGGGGCAATGTGCGAGGGAGTGACCAATGGATCTGCGGGCACAAAGTTGTTGAACTCGAGGAAGTAGCCGCCGCCCTCAGGCATGAAAAAGACCACCGCAAAGAAAATGAGGGCGAAGCCAGCAATGCCCACCACGTCGTGCACGGTGTAGTAGGGGTGGAAAGGAATGCCATCGAGGGGAATGCCATTGGCATCTTTCTTGGCTTTGATCTCCACACCGTCGGGGTTGTTCGAGCCGACTTCATGCAGCGCAATGATGTGCGCGGCCACAAGGCCCAGAAGAACCAGCGGAATGGCAATGACGTGGAAGGCGAAGAAACGATTGAGCGTGGCGTCGCCCACCACAAAGTCGCCTCGGATCCACACTGCGAGATCAGGCCCGATCAAAGGGACTGCCGCAAAGAGATTCACAATGACCTGTGCACCCCAGAAGGACATCTGTCCCCAGGGAAGCAGGTAGCCAAAGAAAGCCTCTGCCATCAGGCACAGGAAAATGAGGCACCCAAAAATCCAGATCAGCTCGCGCGGCTCACGATAGGAGCCATAGATGAGGCCACGGAACATGTGAAGGAAAACCACCACAAAGAATGCCGATGCGCCCGTTGAGTGCATGTAGCGGATCACCCAGCCGAAGGGGACCTCCCGCATGATGTATTCAACACTGGCAAAGGCCACTGGAATGCCTGCGGCATTGAGCGATGCATCTGGCTTGTAATGCATCACCAGAAAAATGCCGGTGACAATCTGGAGCACCAGCACCAACATGGCCAGGCTTCCAAAAAAATAGAAGAAGTTGAAGTTCTTCGGGGCGTAGTACTCGGACAGATGTCCCTTGTAGAGGGAAATCAGGGGGAACCTGCGGTCAACCCAGCCCACGATGCCGGAGGCCTGAACCACTTTCTCTGCTGCCATGTTGATGCTCCTCGAATGTCGGGGTTTTTGGGGCGGGCCTTAAGCCTCGCCCTTCTCATCGCGGCCGATCACAAGCTTCGTGTCGGAGAGGTACATATGACGGGGCACTTCGAGGTTGTCGGGCGCGGGCTTGTTTGCAAAGACGCGACCAGCCATATCGAAGGTGGATCCGTGGCAAGGGCAGAAGAAGCCGCCGGTCCAATCTGCCGTCATGCCATCTGAGGCGCCTGAGGCGAACTTGCTCACAGGCGAGCAGCCCAGGTGGGTACAGATGCCCACGGTCACCAAATATTCAGGCTTGATGGAGCGATGCTGGTTTTTGGCGTAATCGGGGATGGGGTAGTCCTTGCGGTCCGAGCCCGGGTCAGCAAGCTGAGCCTCCACGCCCTTGAGGCTCTCGAGCATTTCAGACGTACGACGCACAATCCAAACGGGCTTTCCGCGCCATTCCACAATCTTGACCCCTCCAGGCGCGAGGTCTCCGATTTCAACTTCGACGGGAGCGCCGGCGGACCGCGCCTTCTCGGACGGTGCCATGGAGGCGACAAAGGGGACGGCCACCGCGGCGGCTGCAACACCCCCGGCTGCGCCACAGGTGATCATCCAGGTCCGGCGGGAGGGCTCAGTTCCCGTGGGCATAGAGAAAGATTCGCCCTCAGTGATTTCAGACTTCAGCCCAAGAAGGGGGCCATTGGGTTGTACGGTAGACATGCAGTGCTCCGTCGTTGTTGCTTCGCAGTAGGAGGATTTTGGCTTTTTAGCCTGTAGATTGTAGCCCACTCAAATGGGCCATTCCAGCGATAATCCCCTCATGATTCGTCGAATTTGGCTCTTATTCGCCCAGGCGACCACCGTTTCTCTGGCCGTGTTGTTTGTGCTGAGCACACTCAAGCCACATTGGCTCCAGGAGCTCTCAGGCCGGCAGGCCCCAAGCGGGGTCTTGTTGCCGAGTGACCCTCTCGGGCTGCTGGAGGGCGGAAGCTCTGCTCAGAATGCAGCCGGATATCGGGAGGCCGCTGCCAAGGCCATGCCCTCAGTGGTCTATATCTTCGCAGCCCAGACTCGAAAAGGTGCTGCCCATCCCTTCCTAGATGACCCCTTGTTTCGCCGGTTTTTTGGGGATGCCTTCCCCCCTCGTCGCCAGGGGCCAGAGCAGACCGGACTTGGCTCTGGGGTGATCGTCAGTTCGGATGGCCTGATTTTGACCAATCATCATGTCATCGAGGGCGCCGACCAGATTGAAGTGGCCCTGGCGGATGGTCGAAGAGCATCTGCCCGGATTATCGGTACAGATCCGGAGAGCGATCTGGCTGTGCTGAGGGTCAAGCTCGATGGTCTGCCAGCAGCAGAATTCGGGACCCCCTCCAGCCTGCGTGTGGGGGATGCAGTGCTCGCGATTGGCAACCCGTTTGGTGTTGGCCTCACCGTCACCCAGGGGATTGTGAGCGCATTGGGCCGCGACCAGCTGAACCTCACACTCTTTGAGGACTTCATTCAGACAGATGCGGCCATCAACCCAGGCAACTCGGGGGGTGCACTGGTCGACACCGAGGGCCGACTCGTGGGTATCAATACCGCGATCTATTCTCGAGATGGCGGCAACATGGGCATTGGGTTTGCAATCTCTGCCGATCTTGCACGAAAGGTGCTCCAAGACATCGTCAAAGCAGGTAAGGTGTCGCGCGGCTTTATCGGGGTTGAGCCCCAGGATGTGAATGAGGCCATTGCTGAAGGGCTCAAACTCCCCAAAGCGGAGGGCAGCATCGTGACAGGGCTCGAACGCGGAGGTGCGGCCGATCGAGCAGGCATCCGGGTCGGCGACGTCCTGGTGGCTGTCAACGACAAGCCCGTGCGTAATTCAAGTGAATTAATTCAGCGGATCGCAGCGCTCGAGCCTGGCCAACAGGCCACTTTGACCTACTTCCGAGAGGGGAAGCAGCAGCGTGTCAGCCTGTCGATCCGTCAGCGGCCTCAGCCTCGTCAGCCCGCTTCTCGGGAGTGATCCAGCCTGCCAGATAGATGCCCAGCTGATAGAGCAGGCAGAGGGGAATGGCCAGCATGAGCTGTGAGATGACATCCGGCGGCGTCACAATGGCGGCAACCACGAAAGCGATCACAATAAAGTACGAACGAAAATCCTTCATTTTCTGAAGCGAGACCACTCCAAGCCGCACCAGCACCATTTGCACCACGGGCGTCTCAAACGAGAGCCCAAACACCAAGAAAAGACTGAGTGCAAAGCTGAGGTATTTGTCAATGTCGGTGGCCATCTGAACGCCCTCTGGTGTGTAGGCCGCCACAAATCCGAATACCGCTGGAAAAACAAAGAAGTAGGCAAAAGCCATTCCCACCAGAAACAGCACGAAACTGGAGGCGACAATGGGAAAGGCCAAACGCTTTTCATGTTGATAGAGCCCAGGGGCCACAAAAGCCCAGGCCTGGTAGAGCACATAAGGGAGCGCCACCACGAATGCAACCAACATGGTGATCTTCATCGGCACAAAAAAGGGAGCCGTGACATCGGTCGCAATCATGCTGGACCCCTTGGGCAAAGCCTTAATGAGGGGGTCTGCAAAGATGGAGTAGATGTCTGGAGCCCAATAAACCAAGACCACAAAGACCAACAAAACCGCCCCAACAGCACGAACCAGACGGTCGCGCAGCTCGACGAGATGGGACATGAAGCCTTCTTCGGCAGCTCCCTGGTTCTCAGGTTTGGTGTCACTCATAGCGGGGCTTCTTTTTCAAATAGCGCTTGCGCATGCGGCTGCGGACTTTGTCGGCAATGCGCTCGTCTTCTCGCTCTTGGGTCCAGGTCCGCTCTGGCGCCTGGATAAACTGCCCAAACCTCCGACCCAGGCCGGTATCGAAAGGGTCGCTGTTGTCGCTCGACATGCCGCTCTCAAGCTCGGAGGCAATTCCATCCATTTCTCGCTGCGCTTCGTCCATCGAGGTCTGGAGGTTCTGCCCGAGATCCTCCACGCCCTGTTTCATCTTACGAAGCTCTTCGAGGTCCATCTGGCGTTGAATGTCGGACTTCACGTCGCTGACATAGCGCTGAGCACGGCCTAGGAGAGCGCCCACCGTTCGCGTGAGCACTGGCAAGCGCTGGGGCCCGACCACCACGAGGGCCACTGCAGCGATCAGAAGCAGTTCGGAAAACCCAATATCTAGCATCAGGACACGCCCCGATTAGGCTCGAAGCCAGCCGCAGTGCTAACGGCTGGAGTCTTGGTGAGTCTTGTCCCTGGCCTGAACGTCGATGGTCTGGCTCTCGACTTTGGGAGGGGTGGTCTCTGTGGCGGCAGACTTATCGTCGGCCGACGCCTCCTTCATGCCGTCTTTAAAACCTTTAACGGCGCCGCCGAGGTCAGAGCCCAGATTACGCAGCTTCTTGGTGCCAAACACCAAGAGGATGATGACCAGAACGACCAACCAGTGCCAAATGCTGAACGAACCCATGCCGATGCTCCGCTGAAAGGGGTGAAGAGAAAGAGAGGCTCTTGCCGCTAAAACGACGCAGCTGACCCGAGCGGCTCTGGGCCGCCCAGCAGGTGAGCATGAAGATGATACACCTCCTGACGCCCCACCCGCCCCGTGTTGATAACCACCCGAAATCCATCGGGAGACCCATGATCTTTTGCCAACGCCTGGGCCAAGACCATCATTTTTCCCATCACAGGCGCGTGCTCAGGTTGGAGTTCGGCCATGGATGAGATGTGCACTCGGGGAATCATCAGCAGGTGAAGCGGAGCCTTGGGATGAATATCCTTGAACACAAGGATCTCCTCGTCTTCGTAGACACGGCTCGCAGGAATCTCTCCAGCGGCGATCTTGCAGAAAATGCAGTTCATGCTCCCCTCTCCTTTGCGCGTCGGGCGGCCTTTTCATCGAGCCCGGAGAGCCCCTCCCGGCGCTCGAGCTCAGCCAAAACCGCCTCGGGTCGAAGTCCGTACTGCTCCAATGCCACCAAACAATGGAACCAGAGATCAGCCATCTCAGAGACCACTCGATCAGGCGAATGGTCTTTTGCAGCCATCACCAGCTCGGTAGCCTCCTCACCGATTTTCTTGAGCACTGCATCGGGAGCCCGAGAAAGAAGGCGAGCCACATAACTCGTCTCAGGATCAGCCGCGCGTCGGGCTGCGACCACATCGGCCAGTCGAGCAAGGATCGCGTCCGAGTTATTTTCCATAGATCAGTTCAGGGTCCTTGAGAACGGGATCAACAGCCACCCACTGTCCGCCTTGCAAGACGGAATAGAAACAGGATGCACGTCCAGTGTGACAAGCCATACCGCCACCCTGCTCGACTTGCAATAAAACAACATCGCCATCACAGTCGAGCCGAATCTCCTTGACCAACTGCACGTGCCCTGAAGACTCACCCTTACGCCAGAGTTGATTGCGGGAGCGCGAAAAATACACGGCACGACCCGACTCAACCGTCTCCGTCAATGCCTCTGAATTCATGAAGGCGACCATGAGGACTCGGCCAGACAGGTGGTCTTGGGCCACGGCCGTGACGAGACCTTTGGAATCGAAGCGCACCTGATTAATCCAATCGGACACAGACCCCCCTTGCCTTCAAATAGGCCTTCGCCTCGCCCACCGTGTGCTGACCGAAATGAAAAATGCTCGCAGCCAGAACCGCATCCGCACGCCCTTCAACCACCCCTTCACGAAGGTGCTCAAGGCTACCCACCCCGCCTGACGCAATCACTGGGAGGGCAACGGCATCCGAAATCGCGGCGGTCAGCTCAAGGTCAAATCCTTTGCCCGTGCCATCTCGATCCATGCTGGTGAGCAGAATCTCTCCTGCGCCCCGATCGGCCACCTCACGCGCCCACTCGATGGCATCTCGGCCAGTCGCGGTTCTTCCGCCATGTGTGAACACCTCCCAACCCTCTCCGTGGGGACGGCGCTTGGCATCGATCGCCACAACGATGCACTGACTCCCGAACTTCCCCGAAGCCTGGGAGATCAGATTGGGGTCGGTGATGGCTGCCGTGTTCATGCTGGCTTTATCTGCGCCAGCATTGAGCAGGCGTGAGATATCGTCGACCCGCCGAACACCACCGCCAACGGTGAGTGGAATGAAGACTTGATTGGCAACCGCCTCAATCATGGGAAGGATGAGATCGCGCTGGTCGGACGACGCCGTGATGTCCAAGAACGTGATCTCATCAGCGCCTTGAAGGTCGTAGCGCTTGGCCACCTCGACAGGATCCCCCGCATCACGAAGATCCACAAAATTGGTGCCTTTGACCACACGCCCCGCGTTCACATCGAGACAGGGGATGATGCGCTTCGCAAGCACGGCTTAGGTAGAGAGCTCGTCGACCAGGGCCTGCGCCTGAGCGAGATCGAGCTGCCCCTCATAGAGGGCCCTGCCGAGAATGGCGCCCATGATCCCCTCCGAGACCAAAGGGGTAAGCAGTCGAATGTCTTGAAGCCCCGCAATGCCACCCGAGGCGATCACCGGCATGGACACGGCCTGAGCCAGTCGTAAAGTCGCCTCCACGTTGACGCCAGACAACATTCCGTCACGGCCGATGTCGGTGTAGAGCACAGCATCGACCCCGTCATCCTCGAACTTCTTAGCGAGATCGACGACCTCGTGGCCCGAGAGCTTGCTCCAACCGTCCGTTGCGACCTTGCCATCCTTTGCGTCGATGGAGACGATGACTTGGCCAGGGAATGCAGCACAGGCATCTTTAAGAAGGCCCGGATTCTTGACCGCAGCGGTTCCGATGACCACGTAGCTCGCTCCGTCGTCGAGCAGCCTCTCGATGGTGTCAAGGTCGCGGATGCCGCCACCAATCTGCACGGGCACCTCATCCCCCACGGCTTTCACGATCGCGCGTATGGCCGACTCGTTTTTGGGGCGGCCCGCAATGGCCCCATTGAGGTCGACCACATGAATGCGCTGGGCTCCCTGCTTCACCCACTGGGCAGCCATTTCCCCAGGGTCTTTCGAAAAAACCGTGGCATCGGCCAGGTCGCCTTGTCGGAGACGAACGCAGTCTCCGTCTTTCAAATCGATGGCAGGAATGAGGAGCAGGGACATTCGGGTCTTAAGGCATCCAAGAGAGAAAGTTTTCGATCAGCGTGAGACCCGAAGAGGCGCTCTTCTCAGGGTGGAACTGGGTCGCAACGATGTTATCCCGGGCTAGCGCACAGGTAAAGCTCAGGCCATAGTCGCTCTCAGCAAGCACGTCAGCTGGGTTGGCGGGCTGAGGGTAATAGCTGTGCACAAAGTAGAACCACCGATCGGAGGGGGCCTGAAGGCCACTCATCACCGGATGGGGCCTTGTCCAACGAACTTGATTCCAGCCCATATGCGGAATCTTGAGGCCCAGATGAGCGGGAAACCGAACCACCTGTCCAGGGATGAGTCCGAGGCCGGGGGTGTCGCCCTCCTCACTGCGATCCAGCAGCATCTGTTCTCCGACGCAGACCCCAAGAAATGGCTTGGTCCGCAGAGACTCCTGCAGGGCCATTCTCAGTCCAGAGCGGTCAAGACCAGACATGCAGTCGGGCATCGCACCTTGGCCAGGAAAGATCACGCGATGGGCAGCCAAAACCTGCTCAGGTAAGGTGGCACGCACGACGTGATCGGGGTCGATCCCGAGCCTCTGTGCGGCAGCCTGCGTTGCACGGACGACGCTTCTCAGATTGCCCGTTCCGTAATCCACCACTGCAATGGTCATCGGGCGCTCTACAGATCGGCCTAGAGGCAGCCTTTGGTCGAAGGGATCGTCTCTGGGTCGAGACGGGGATCGAGCTCGCAGGCCATCCGCAGGGCACGGCCAAAGGCCTTGAAGATGGTTTCGCACTGATGGTGTGCGTTATCGCCCTCGAGGTTATCGATGTGGACCGTGACCTGGGCGTGGTTCACAAAACCTTGGAAAAACTCATGCACAAGGTCCAGATCGAACTGGCCCACCATAGAGCGCGACCACTCACAGCGGAAAAAGAGCCCTGGCCGGCCCGAGAGGTCTACGACCACGCGAGAGAGGGCCTCGTCGAGAGGCACATACGCATGGCCGTAACGGCGGACGGCGCGCTTGTCTGAAATCGCCTTTGCAAACGCCTGTCCGAGGGTAATGCCGATGTCTTCGACCGTGTGGTGGCCGTCAATATGGAGATCCCCCTTGGCGTGAACCTTGAGGTCGATGAGGCCATGCCGGGCGATCTGATCGAGCATATGGTCCAGAAAAGGCAGCCCCGTGGAGAGCTCGCGCGCTCCAGTCCCATCCAACCCAATGGACACCTCAATCTGCGTCTCGGCCGTGTGACGCGACACCTGTGCTTGTCTCATGCTTGCAATGATACAGTCGCGCGATGAATGCGTTCTGGAGCCCCATTGTTGAGAAGCTTTCGCCCTACATCCCGGGCGAGCAGCCCAAGATTCCTGGGCTGATCAAGCTCAACACCAACGAGAATCCCTACCCCCCTTCCGAGCGGGTGGTTCAAGCGATACGAGACACCCTTGGAACCGACGGTCAGGCCTTGAGACTCTACCCAGACCCCGACAGCCTCGCGCTTCGGACGGCTGCCGCTCAAAGGATCGGACTGACAGCAGACCATGTGTTTGCTGGAAATGGATCGGATGAGATCTTGGCCTTTGTCTTTCAGGGCCTGCTTCAACACGCTCAACCTCTTGTCTTTCCAGACATCAGCTACAGCTTCTATCCGAGTTACTGCCGGTTGTTCGGGATTGGATTCGACCCGCTCCTGCTCACGGATGCGTTCGAGATCGATCTGGCCTCAATTCCCGTCGAACGGACTGCAGTGATTTTCCCGAACCCCAATGCGCCGACTGGCAGGGCACTCGACCGAGGCGTGATTGAGGCCTTCCTGACTGCTCGGCCTCACACCTTGGTGGTGGTCGACGAAGCCTATGTGGATTTCGGCGCACAGAGCTGCGCACCCCTGGTCAGTCGATTCGCCAATCTCCTCGTGACCCAGTCCCTCTCAAAGTCCAGAAGCCTCGCTGGTTTGCGGATTGGCCTTGCATTTGGACAGCCCGGGCTGCTCGAGGCGCTGATTCGAATCAAAGACAGTTTCAATTCCTACCCGCTCGATCGCCTGGCTCAGGCAGCTGGGCAGGCCGCGCTGGAAGACGAGGAGTGGCTGAGCGGAAACAGGGCTTCTGTCATCAAGAGCCGAGAGTGGCTCACAGGCGCCCTCCAAGCACTCGGCTTTCAGGTGCTTCCCTCGGCGGCAAATTTTCTGTTTGTGCACCACCCCAACAGACGGGCGGCCGACATTGCACTGAGCCTTCGTGGCAAGAACATTCTTGTGAGGCATTTCGCGAAGCCTCGTATTGAGGACTGGCTGAGAATCACGATTGGCACCGATCTCGAGTGCCAAGCGCTGGTTCAGGCGCTCAGAGCTGAGGCTTGAGCCTCAGCTCTGCTGCACGGGCATGTGCAGCCAAGGACTCTCCCCAGGCCAGGGTGGATGCGATCGGCCCAAGAACCTGGGCACCCTCCTCACTGACTTCAACCATGCTGGTGCGCTTTTGAAAGTCATAGACCCCAAGGGGTGATGAGAAGCGGGCGGTTCGCATGGTGGGCAGCACGTGATTGGGGCCAGCGCAGTAGTCTCCGAGAGACTCGGAGGTGTATCGCCCAAGGAACATGGCTCCCGCATGGCGAATCTGCTGCGCCCAGTGCTCAGGGTCATCGGTCGAGATCTCCAGGTGCTCGGGGGCAATCTCACTGGCAACCGCACAAGCCTCCTCGAGGCTTTGCACCTGAACCAAGAGCCCACGATGCTCGAGTGAGACGCGAATGATGTCTGCCCTGGGCATGCTGGGCAACAAACGATCAATGGCTGATTGAACCTCATCAAGGTAGCCCGCATCCGGGCAGAGCAGAATGCTCTGCGCCAGTTCGTCGTGCTCGGCCTGCGAGAACAAGTCCATGACCACCCAGTCAACGGGCGTCTTGCCATCGCAGATGATCAGAATCTCGGAGGGCCCAGCAATCATGTCGATTCCAACGCGACCAAAGACCTGGCGCTTGGCTTCAGCAACATAGGCATTGCCTGGGCCCACGATCTTATCAACCGCTGGAATGGACTGGGTTCCAAAGGCTAAGGCTGCAACGGCCTGAGCCCCTCCAATGGTGAAGGCCCGATCCACTCCTGCAAGGTGGGCAGCGGCAAGGACCAAGTCGTTGCGCTCACCGCC
This sequence comes from Bordetella parapertussis, assembly GCA_945862985.1. Lineage (GTDB taxonomy): Bacteria > Pseudomonadota > Gammaproteobacteria > Burkholderiales > Burkholderiaceae_A > Hahnella > Hahnella lacustris. The sequence goes on from CAMAZF010000001.1 coordinate 72,685, forward strand.
CGGCGTTGGGACCACCATCACCAGCTCGGGCACGCCGGCGACTTTTGCTGGAATGGCATTCATGAGGACCGAAGAGGGATAAGCCGCCTTGCCACCGGGGACATAGAGGCCGGCTCGGTCCAAGGGACTGATGCGTTGACCCAATCGGGATCCGTGCGCGTCCACAATAGACCATGAAGTCTGACGCTGTGCCTCATGGAACACACGCACGCGATCTGCGGCTGCAGCCAGCGCTGATCGCTGGTCATGACCCAGTCGCTCAAAGGCCGCCTTCAGGGCTTGGGGCGGGAGCTCCAGATCACCCATGGTCTGAGCCTTGAGGCGATCAAAGCGCTCGGTGAAGTCGAGTACGGCGGCGTCGCCACGAAGCCTGACATCCGCCAGGATCTGCTTCACCGTCTGGGCAATGGCCTCATCCTGGCCCTGCTCATAGGCAAGGCGATCGTGAAGCGCTTTGGAAAAATCAGGCTGTCTGCTGTCAAGCCTGAGCACTGGGCAGGGCCTGAAAGACGTCATGTCGCGGCCTTTGCAAAAGCCCGAATGAGCGGATCGAGCTCGGCGAACCGGAGTTTGAGCGCCGCTTGGTTCACCACCAGACGAGAAGACACCTCCGAGATGGTCTCGAAGGCCTGCAGCCCGTTTGCCTTGAGCGTTGCACCAGTCGAAACCAGATCTACGATGACATCCGCCAAACCCACCAAAGGGGCCAACTCCATGGAGCCATAGAGCTTAATGAGGTCTGCATGCATGCCACGCTCAGCAAAGTAACGACGGGTGGTTTCCACATACTTCGTGGCCACACTGAGGCGACTTCCCCGACGAAGTTGTGCTTGGAGGTCGAAGCCCTGGGGTGCAGCGAGGCACATGCGACATCTGCCAATCTTGAGGTCCACAGGCTGATACAAGCCCTCTCCCCCGTGCTCGACAAGCACATCAGACCCAGCAACCCCGAGGTCAGCGGCGCCGTATTGCACATAGGTCGGCACATCACTGGCCCGAACCACCAATAAACGGACGTGCTCTAGGCTGGTGGGGAGCACCAGCTTTCGGGACTCATCAGGTCGCTCAAGCGGCTCGATCCCGACGGCCTGAAGCAGAGGGAGCGTCTCGTTAAAGATGCGGCCCTTGGACAACGCGAGCGTGATCATGTGGGCTCCTTCACTCTGCGGACTCGGGCTCCGAGCCCCAGAAGTTTCTCCTCCATGCGATCGTAGCCTCGATCGAGGTGATAGATCCGATCGATCTCTGTCACCCCCTCGGCGACCAAGCCAGCAATGACCAGGCCCGCAGAGGCGCGAAGGTCGGTGGCCATGACGGCTGCGCCCGTGAGATGTTCAACGCCTTGAATGATTGCTGTATGGCCTTCGATGCTGATGTGAGCACCGAGGCGCTGCATCTCCTGAACATGCATGAAGCGGTTCTCAAAAATCGTTTCAATCACACGGCTCGTGCCTTCTGCCACGAGGTTCACGGCCATGCACTGAGCCTGCATATCGGTCGCCAATCCCGGGTAAGGTGCGGTGCGCAGATCAAAGGCACGAGGGCGCTGCTGTGACCACGCCGCGATGCCATCCTCTCGGACCTCCCACTGCAGCCCCGCCTGCCTGAGCTTCTCCAGTGTGGCCGTCATGTGATCAGCCTCTGCGCCGCGCAGGAAGATCGTGCCCTGCGTGGCAGCGACTGCACACAAGAAAGTGCCCGCCTCAATTCGATCGGGCATGACCGAAATCTCTGCACCATGAAGGCGATCCACACCCTCGATCACGATTCGATCGGTGCCTGCTCCGGAGATTCGTGCACCCATGGCCAGAAGGCACTGCGCGAGATTCACCACCTCTGGCTCTCGAGCCGCATTTTCAATGATGGTCGTGCCCGCCCCAAGACAGGCCGCCATCATGAGGTTCTCAGTGCCTGTCACGGTCACCATATCGGTCGCCAGCCGCGCACCTGTGAGCCTTGAAGCGCTGGCCTCAATGTAGCCATGGGCGATCTCAATCGTGGCGCCCATGGCTTGCAGGCCCTTGATGTGTTGATCGACGGGGCGCTGCCCAATGGCGCATCCGCCTGGCAGACTGACTCGCGCCTGACCGACCCGTGCCAAAAGCGGACCCAGCACCAGGATAGACGCGCGCATCGTCTTGACCAAATCATAGGGAGCTTCGGGACGATCGAGGTGCTTGGCGTGCAGGACCAGGCATTCCTCTGAGGCACGATGCTCAACCTGAACGCCCATTCCCTTGAGCAGCTTGATCAAGGTTCCGACGTCCTTGAGTGGCGGAACGTTGTGAAGGATCAGGGGCTCATCCGTGAGCAGACAGGCGGACATCATGGGCAATGCCGCATTCTTGGCGCCAGAGACTCGAACCTCGCCCTGGAGGCGGACACCCCCCTCGATCTGGAAACGATCCATCGTCAGGCGCCGCGCGCGGCCCACTCCTGGGGGGTGAGCGTCTTCATGGAGAGGGCATGAATCTCCTGCTTCATGCGATCTCCAAGCACACCGTAAACCATTTGGTGACGCGCAATCAGACGCTTGCCCTCGAATGCAGAGCAGACAATGAGGGCTTCGAAGTGGTGACCGTCACCGGTCACATTCAGCTGATCGCAATCGAGTCCGGCCGCGATGAGTTCTTGAATCAATTCTGGGGTCATGACGCTATTCTACGGCTGACTCAGCGAGGATCCGTTTGAAGGTGTCTTCCATGCGACGACCGGCCAAAAGGGTCTGGGTGTCGCTGTGGGCGACCAGCCGTCCACCCTTCAGAAAGGCGACATGGCGGCAGAGATTCTCGGCTTCCTCTAGGTAATGGGTCGTGAGCACAATCGTGTGTCCAGCCTCATTCAGCCGGGACATAAAGGCCCAGAGGCTCTCCCGCAATTCAATATCGACACCTGCGGTCGGCTCATCGAGCACCATCACCGCGGGGCGATGCACGATGGCCTGGGCGACCAACACCCTGCGCTTCATTCCGCCCGACAGTGCTCGCATATTGGCATCAGCCTTATCCAGCAAGCCCAAGGCGCTCAGGCACTCGTCAATCCAGTCGTCATTTCGACCGAGGCCAAAAAAGCCTGACTGCATCCGAAGCGTCTCACGCACCGTGAAGAACGGATCAAAGACCAGCTCTTGCGGCACGACACCCAGGAGTCTGCGGGTGAGGTAAGGCTCACGCGCCACATCGTGCCCCATCACATGAACACGTCCGGAGGTGGGACGAACCAGACCCGCCATGCACTGGATGAGTGTGGTCTTGCCCGCCCCATTGGGGCCGAGGAGCGCGAAGAAGTCGCCCTGCTGCACATCAAAGCTCACCGACTCAAGGGCATCCACAGAACGTCCCGAGCGGCCAACATAGCGTTTACTGACTTCGCGAAACGAGAGTGCGGGGGTCATCCGAGAGCAAGCAGGGTATCGACCTGGCTCATCCGCGCGAGGGACTGAAGGGTCGGGGGGCTATTGAGAAATCGAATGGAAGCCTGGGAGGCGTTCGCCTGGCGTCGAAGTGCGAGCAAGACCGTGAGTGCGCTCGTATCGACTTGCTTCCAGCTGGCCAGGCTGCAGTGAACAACCACACCAGGGGAGAGGGCGCGCGCAAGGAGGGGTTTGAACGTCTCTAGTGCCGAAACACAGTGGCCCAAGGTGAGCGCAGTCTCCCAGTGAAGATCAATGACTGGTTCGGCTTCGTTCACCAAAGTCCCCATCACCGCTTAATGGCCATATTGGACCGAAGCGCCTTGTTCTTTTGCTCCAGGGCGGCAATAAGGCCATCGAGACCACGCGCAGTGACCAGCTGACCGAACTGGTTTCGGTAGTGATCCACCATCCAGAGCCCAAGGACATTGAAGTCATAAATCTTCCAGCCTTGGCCGGTCTTACTGAGGCGGTAGTCGAGCTGGATCGGCTCCTTGCCTGTGCGCAAGACCTGGGTTCGCACAATGACCTCCTCGGCTTCGGGAGGATATCTTCCGGGCTTCACATCGACCGCAGCGTTCTGAACATTTCGCAAAGCGTCGGCATACGTCAGCAGGAGCAATTCGCGAAAGGCCGCCATCAGTTTCTGCTGCTGCTCGGGCGTGGCCCGCCGCCAGTGAATACCAACTGTGAGGGCCGTCATGCGCGAGAAGTCGACGGAAGGCATCACCCGCTCATCGACCACTGCGTTCAGGCGATCGAGGTCGCCCTCGACAAGCCGCCGGTCTGCCTTGATCAGCCGCAGAAGATCTTCACTCATGCCTCTGATCAGCCCGTCTGGTGTTGCAACAAGAACCTGGGCGCGCAACGGCCATGAGGGAAGCAGGGCCAGAGCAGCGCCTGTCGCGAGGACTTGACGGCGTTCGTGAGCGAGACGTTTCATCGCGGAACCCCCAAGCCAAGCTCAGGGGAGACTGATGGCCTTTCATGTTGGGCGCGTTGAGCCCTTCGAGCGAGGTAGGCATCGCGCACGGACAAATAGGGGTCAAAGGACATCATGCCGAAGGTGGACTCGGCCTCCATGAGGCTCACTCGCTTGTCGAGAATCGTCAGCCCCAGGGTTGCGTTTCGGGTGGCTCGATCTGCACTGAGCGCCCAGTCCATAGGGTCGATTTGTCCGTCCAACACGTCCCCGACGAGGTCACGAGCAGTGCTGGGTCCCATCAAGGGAAGCATGAGGAATGGGCCATTCGGCAGCCCCCAATACGCCAGGGTGAGGCCTGCATCTTCCTTAGAACGGCGCAGGCCGAGCCGACTGGCTACGTCCACGATTCCCAACACGCCTACCGTGCTGTTGAGAAAGACCCTGCCTGCAGACTCGGATGCGGAATCCACTTCTCCCTGAAGGAGGTGATGGACCGTGGTCGTGGTGTCTCGAAGATTAGACAGCACGTTGGTGACGCCCTGTCGCACCGGCTCAGGGGTGATCGTTCGATAAGCCTTTGCGGCAGGACGAATCACATGCTCGTCGGCTTTTAGGTTGAACTCAAAGAACCCTCGATTGAGAGATTCAAATGGGTCACGTGGGTCCGGTTGATGCCCCACCGGGAGGGTGGAACAGCCAGAGAGGAACAGGCCCAGACTTGGAAGCAGCCATCGCCCCCAGCCGAGCCATCTAAATTTTTTTTGTGTGTTGAGGAGGTTCATATGTCTCAGAGGCCCTTTCCGGGGCTAGGTTCCGCAGGAGCATTGTCATTGCGGTTGTAGAGGAACTGTGAAATCAGATTCTCCAGCACCACAGCCGACTGCGTCATCTGAATCCGATCGTTGGCGACCAGCATCTTCTCCTCGGCTCCTGGCGTGAGGCCAATGTACTGCTCGCCGAGTAGACCGGAGGTCAGGATCTTCGCTGAACTGTCCTTGGGGAACGGGACGCCTTGAGTGAGATCCATCACCACCAATGCTTGATACGTCTGCGGATCGAGCCGAATGTCACGCACCCGCCCCACCACGACTCCAGCACTCTTCACTGCCGCGCGAGGCTTTAAGCCCCCGATGTTGTCAAAAGCTGCTGTGACCGAATAGCTGGGGCCTGAATCCCCACCGCCCGAAAGGTTACTCACACGCAATGACAGAAAGATCAACGCAATGGCACCGAGCAGAACAAAGAGGCCAACAAGAAGATTGAGGTTTCGCTGCATAGTGGTTTCCTTACCCGAACATGAGGGCCGTGAGAACAAAATCCAAGCCCAAAACAACCAAAGAGCCGACGACCACGGTCTGAGTCGTGGCCCGCGCCACGCCCTCCGGAGTTGGCTTCGATTCAAGGCCCATAAACAATGCAATTTGGGTGACGGCCCAGCCAAAGACACAGCTCTTCCAGACACCGTTCATCAGATCCTCCCAGAAGTCGACTCCGGAGCTGATCTGCGACCAGAAGGCTCCGTCATCCACTCCAATCAGTCCCACGGCAACCAGCCAGCCTCCCATGACCCCGACAGCCGAGAAGAGGGCTGCCAGCAGCGGCATCACGAAAAGGCCGGCAAAGAAGCGCGGAGCCACAATGCGCTGCAACGGATCGACGGCCATCGCCTCGAGGGCTGCCAGTTGTTCCCCCGATTTCATCAGACCAATCTCCGCTGCCAAGGCCGTTCCCGCCCGCCCAGCAAAGAGCAGTGCGGCCACCACCGGACCTAGCTCACGCACCAGAGCGAGCGCGACCAGGAGCCCGATGGCCTCTTCGGAGCCGTAACGACGCAGCGTGTAGTAGCCCTGCAGCCCCAGGACCAGACCCACAAAGAGCCCTGAAACCACGATAATCGCAAGTGAGTGGTTCCCGAGAAAATGAATCTGGCGGATCACCAAAGAGGGCCGGAGGACGACGCCTGGAAGCCGGGCGAAGAGCTTCGCGCCCAACCACTTGAACTGGCCGAGTGCCTCCAGGAGCGAAAGCGTTCGAGCGCCGAGGCGCGCTACTCCGTGGAGGATCATCGAAACGCCTCCTCAAGGGGAGCTGCAGCCATATGGAATGCAACCGGTCCGCTCTCGTGCCCGCTGAGGAATTGGCGCACGAAGGGGTCTTCAGACACACGCAGAGCATCGGGCGTCCCGAAGGCCACCAACTCTGCACCCTGCGCGGAAGGGGCGAGGACCGCCACATGATCCGCAATGGCAAAGCTCTCTGCCACGTCATGGGTGACCACAATCGAACCTGCGCCGAGGGCATCATTCAGCGCACGAATGAGCCTTGCAGTCACTCCGAGTGAGATGGGATCAAGCCCGGCAAAAGGCTCGTCATAGAGAATCACTTCGGGGTCCAACGCGATGGCTCGGGCCAAAGCAACTCTTCGGGCCATGCCTCCAGAGATTTCACTGGGAAAGAGATCTGCAGCCCCTCGCAGACCCACAGCCTCCAGCTTGAGCAAGACCAGGTCCCTCAGCATGGGCTCAGGAAGGCGCGCATGCTCTCTCAAGGGAAAGGCTACATTCTCGAAACAGGTGAGGTCTGTGAGCAGGGCGCCAAACTGAAACAGCAAGCCCATTCGACGTCGCACTGCATAAAGTTCGCGCTGATCCGCTGTCGAGAGGTCTTGCCCCAACAGAGTGACAGACCCTGACCCCGGTTTGAGCAGGCCAGCGAGCAGCCGAAGAATGGTGGTCTTGCCCACGCCAGACCCACCCATCACGGCCAAAACCTCTCCTCGACTCAAGCAAAAGCTCAAGTCTTTCAGGATGGGGCGTGCTCCATAAGCAAAGCTCAGGTGATCCACCTGGAGAAGTGGAGGGCGGGCGTTCTGCATGAAAAGAGTGTATCGCTTCGGCGTGAAAGCGCTGGTCTTCCTTTAAACTGGTCTCACATTTGCTTATACCTTCTCGAGCCCAGCCAGAATGACGCAGCCGCAACCGTCCTCTCCCGTTTTACAGGTGCCCGACCGCATCCATCGGGTCTTGCAGATTGAGGCTAACGCCATCCTGAACCTGCAGTCATTGATTGGGCCGGAATGCACTGAGGCAGTGGAATGGATTCTCGAAATGACCGGGCGACTTGTCGTCAGTGGCATGGGCAAGAGCGGGCACATCGCGCGCAAACTTGCCGCCACTTTCGCCTCCACCGGCACTCCCGCTTATTTTGTTCACCCGGCAGAGGCTCAACACGGGGATCTTGGAATGATCCAACCGCAGGACGTGGTCATGGCCATTTCCTACTCGGGCGAAACAGACGAGCTTTGCGCCATCGCACCCCACGTGAAACGAATCGGTGCGCGTCTGATCGCGTTAACGGGAAAACCGCAATCGAGTCTGGCGCGACTCGCAGACCTTCATCTCTGCGTTGCCGTCCCTGAGGAGGCTTGTCCCCACAACCTTGCCCCGACTGCCAGCACCACTGCCACACTGGCCATGGGGGATGCCCTTGCCATCGCGACACTCGAGCGGCGCGGCTTTGGGCCGGATGACTTCGCGCGCTCTCACCCGGGAGGCGCTCTGGGTCGCAGACTTCTCATTCATGTCCGAGACATCATGCGCTGTGAGACCGCTCTCCCGCTCGTGCAAGCCAGCGCAAGCCTTGGGCAAGCCTTGCTTGAGATGAGCCAAAAGCGCATGGGAATGACCCTGGTGGCCCAGGGCCAACGGCTCGTTGGCATTTTTACGGATGGAGATCTGAGGCGCGCACTTCAGCGTGGTGGGCTTCACGAACAGATTCCTGTGGAAACGGTCATGACGCCCAACCCTCGAACCATTTCAGCAGAGGTTCTGGCCAGTGAAGCCGCATACGTCATGGAGGCTCATCGCCTCAATCACCTTGCCGTGGTCACCCCTGATCATGAGGTTATCGGGGCCATTGGACTGCATGACCTGCTTGAGGCGAAGGTGATATGAGGAACCAGAACCCTCAACAGATCGAGATCCGTCGTCGACTTCAATCCATTCGCCACCTCTTTCTGGACGTGGACGGTGTCATGACGGACGGAGGCCTCTACTACGATGAACGTGGCGAGTGTCTCAAGCGCTTCCACGTTTTAGACGGGGCGGGCATCAAACGACTTCTCAAGGCAGGAATAGGCGTTGGCATCATCTCAGGCAGAAGTCATCCCGCCATTCTCGCGCGTGCGCAAGAACTGGGCATGTCTCCGGTGATCGTCGGTCGAGAGGACAAGCTTGAGGCCTTTGAATCCTGGTGTGCAGATTCAACGCTGACGGCCAAGGATTGTGCGCACATGGGCGACGACCTGCCAGACCTCCCCCTGATGCAGGCAGTCGGAATGTCGTTCTCTGTTCCAGGGGCAGTCTCACAGGTCCTGGCAGAGGCTGACTGGGTCACCGCTCGGACCGGCGGAAATGGCGCGGTGCGCGAGGTGGCCGACCTCATCCTAGAGGCCCGTCAATGAACCGCCTCATGGCAGACCGGCTGGGTGGAGGCCTCTCCATCCTTCTGCTCACAGTCCTCACCGCGGTGGCCTGGATGCTGGCAGAGTTGTCAGCCACGCGTACGACCGCCTCCTCCATCAGCGCACCGGATACGCCCAAAGCCACCCTGCGCTCGGTTCGCTTTACCCAGTCAGACGCCTCGGGCGCTTCGCTCTACACGATCGACGCGGAATCCGGTGAGCAGGTTCAAGATGGCCGTATCACCCTCAGGCAGCCCGCACTCAAGCGCACACTCCATGACGCGAACACCACCGAGATGAGATCCGGGAAGGGGGAGCTCTCGCCGAATCAAGAACTCGTGCGACTCTCTGAGGGGGTGAAGGCCACTCAAATCACGGACGGCTCACGTCAAGATCGGCTGGAGCTAGAGACTTCAGAGCTTCTGGTCCTCACGCAAGAGGAGCGCGCCAGCAGCACGAAGGACGTTCGCATCCAACAAGGGGGGCGGGTGTTGACTGGAAAAGGACTAGAACTCGATCTCAAGACCGGCCAATACCGAGTCCTCTCTCAAGCCAGAGTGGAGATCAAACCGTGAAGCCTTTCGGAATTCCGCTTTTTTCGGCCCTGCTGTTGCAGAGCTCCGCTGTTGTCGCCCTCGCGGCGACCCCCGCTCAACCGATGAAGCCCGCCACTCGAATTCAATCTGATCAGCTTCAACACGATGATCAGCGGCAAGTCACCGTCTTCTCGGGGAATGTCAGCCTCACCCGAGATGGGCTGGTGCTCAAGGGCGATCGCCTCGAGCTTACCCAACGCGCAGATGGCTCGAGCCTCGCCGTTCTAGATGGACGCCCCGCCCAGTTTATCCAGCAGAGATTAGGCTCGGCTGATCGCATTCAAGGATCGTCTACTCGCCTCGAGTATGACTCCAAGACCGAGGTGGTGGTCCTCATGGGCAGCGCCCAGCTTCGCAGAAGTCAGAAGGAACGACTGCTCGATGAGGTGGTGGGGGATCGAGTGGCCTACAGCACCCCCACAGAGACCTATGAGGTTCAAACCGCAAAGGGCCAAGGCCGCGCCCAGATGACCCTCATGCCCCGAGAGGCAAGGCCTTAATGACGGCGCGCGCTGCAGCCGCGGAGGCTCGCCCGGCCCTGCTTCGGGCGGAAGGGCTGCAGAAGGCTTACCAAGGGCGACCGGTCATCCGGGATGTCTCCATGCAGCTTGCCGCAGGGGAGGTCGCCGGACTTCTCGGCCCTAATGGCGCGGGAAAAACCACCTGTTTTTATATGCTGGTAGGTCTGATTCCCCCAGATGCGGGAAGGATCTGGCTGGACGAGGAAGACATCAGCCAGCAGCCCATTCATCGCCGTGCGCGCAAGGGCCTGTCCTACCTGCCGCAAGAGGCCTCTGTCTTTCGACGCCTCTCAGTCTCAGACAACATACGGGCGGTTCTTGAACTTCAGCGAGACCCCGATGGGCAGCCGCTCAGCCGACAGCAGAGGTCCGATCGGCTTGAGCAGCTGCTCAATGAGCTCCAGATCACCGAGATCGCGGAGCGACTGGGTCAGTCACTGTCTGGTGGGGAGAGGCGAAGAGTCGAGATCGCGCGCGCGCTCGCAAACAGCCCCCGCTTCATCCTGCTCGATGAGCCATTCGCAGGCGTCGACCCCATCGCCGTCATTGAAATTCAGCGCATCATTCGATTCCTCAGAGACAAGGGCATTGGGGTGCTGATCACAGATCACAACGTCCGTGAAACCCTCGGCATCTGCGATCACGCCACGATCATTCACAACGGAGGGGTATTGGCCGAAGGCAAGCCACCGGAGATTGTCCAAGATGATCGTGTTCGTGAGGTCTACCTTGGAGCGCACTTCACCCTTTAGCCATGAAGATCACGCTCTCCACTCGGACCAGCCAACAGCTCGCACTGACGCCTCAGCTCCAGCAGGCCATTCGGCTCTTGGCACTCTCGAATCTGGAGCTGCGGCAAGAGTTGCAGAACTTCATCGAAGAGAACCCTTTACTTGAACTCGAGGACTACGAGGACGAGGGCGAGGCCACCGTAGAACCGACACCCACCGAGCCTGAGCGAAGCGCGGACGTGGATTGGGAAGAGGACCTGACGGAGCCAGCCCGCGAAGATCGACTTGAACTTGCAGAGCTGCAGCGCGAGGAGTTTTCACCCGAGCAGGCGGCCGAGGTGGATGGGCCACCGGAATGGGAAGACCCCGACTCACTGGCTGACTGGAAGACCAGTGGGCTTGGCGCAGATGACGATGCCCCTGAGAGTCAAGAGGCTGTGGATGACAACCTCGGTGATCACCTTCGCAGCCAGGCACTGGGACTGACCTTGTCTGCCCGCGATCGGGCGTGGCTCGAAATTCTCATCAACGCACTGGATGAGGACGGGTACCTTCGAGACCCTCTCGAGGAGATCGTTGAGCCCTTCCAAGACCTTTTTGAACTTCACTTTGACGAGCCATTGGATGAGGATGAGATGCGTCTGGGGCTTCGTCTGCTTCAATCCTTCGATCCTGTCGGGGTTGGGGCCTCGACCCTTCAAGAATGCCTCTTACTCCAGCTCCGCAGCCCCACCCTTCAAGTCGCCGACCGTGAGGTCCTAGAGGCAGCAAAGCGACTCGTTGAGTTCCACCTCGACGCCCTCGGGCAGCAGCCTGTTGCGAGTCTCGCCAAGTCCTGTGGCCTTGACCGCGGACTCATCCAGGAGGCCCTCACGCTCATTCGGCAGCTTCGGCCCAAGCCGGCGGCGGTCTTTGATCGAAAGGAGGTCGCAACCGTTATTCCGGACGTCACGGTCCAGAAAGATCGCAGTGGTCGGTGGGTCGCAAGGCTCTCTAGTCAGGCCCTTCCGAAGCTCCAAATCAATCCACTTTATGCGCGCCTGATTCGAGACCATTCAGGCGACAGTAGCCTGGCCCAGAAGCTTCAAGAGGCTCGCTGGATGGTCAAAAACATTGAGCAGCGCAGCGACACCATCCTCAGAGTTTCGCAGGCGATCGTGGCTGCACAGCAGCCCTTTTTCCACCTCGGGCCGAAAGCGATGAAGCCGATGATTCTCAAAGACATCGCAGAGTCCTGTGAGCTACACGAATCGACTGTCTCTCGAGTGACCACTCAGAAATTCATGCTCACACCGCTGGGCTGCTTTGAACTGAAGTTCTTTTTCTCAAGCCACGTGGGGACAGATGATGGTGGCGCAGCCTCGGCCACAGCGCTCAAGGCGCAGATTGGCGAGTGGATCCGACAAGAAAACACCAACAAGCCGCTGTCGGACCAGGCCATCGCTGACCGTTTTGCCGAGTCGGGGATCGTCGTCGCTCGTCGGACCGTGGCCAAGTATCGCGAGAGCCTCCGGATTCCAAGTGCTAGCCTTAGAAAACAAACCTAAAGGAGGAGCAACCATGAAAGTGAGCATTACTGGACATCATCTGCCCGTCACGGACGCCATTCGCGACTACGTCGAGCAGAAGCTCAGCCGAGCATGGCGCCATTTTGCCCAGGGCTTAGAGGCCCAGGTCATGTTGAGCGTCGAGAAGCATGAGCAGCGTGCAGAAGTGACTGTTCACTTTCAAGGAAAAGACCTTCATGCTGAGGCCAAACATGAAGACCTCTATGCCGCCATCGACTTGTTGGCCGACAAAATTGACCGCCAAGTGGTGCGATACAAGGAGCAGCACCAGGCGTCTGTCCATGACGGAAAATCCATTCCAATGATCACGGAATAAGTGAAAAATTTTGCGGTGCACAAGGGGGCTTAAGCCCCCTATAATGCGATCCATCGTGTCACCGGCTTGTCAAAAACAGCCGCAGGAGTGGGCTTGATGAATCGAATTTCTGAGTTGCTCGAACCGAGGAGTATCTTGCTGGGCGTTGATGCGTCAAGCAAGAAGCGCGTCTTCGAGCACGCAGGACTGATGTTTGAAGAGCAGCGTGGGATTGCTCGGGCGAAAGTGTTCGACTCGCTCTTCGCACGTGAGCGCCTGGGGTCTACTGGCCTCGGGGATGGGATCGCCATCCCGCACGGGCGAATCAAGGGCCTTGAAGAAGCGGTTGCAGGTGTGGTGCGCCTGGCAGAACCAGTCTCCTTTGATGCCCCTGACGGCAAGCCTGTCTCTGTGCTGATTTTCCTTCTGGTTCCAGAGCAGGCGACTCAGCATCACCTGGAACTGCTGTCTGAGGTGGCGGAAATGCTCTCCGACACGCAGCTGCGAGAGGCACTTTTCACGGTGCAAGATCCAGCAAGCCTGCACCAGGTCATCGCCACCTGGCAGCCTGCGAGCGCCTAGGCAGTCAAATGCTGAACGTCGAACAGCTCTTTTCGTCCTACCGGGAGCTGTTAAAACTGACCTGGGTCACCGGACTCAAAGGAGGAGACCGACATGTCTCGGGATCCTCATTCGAGAGTGCAGACCTAGTCGGCCATTTCAACCTCATTCACCTCAATCGAATCCAAGTGATGGGTGTCGCTGAGGTGGAGTATTTCAATCGCCTTGATCCTCAGAGACGACGCTACCTGACCGCTGAACTCCTTGCCGGTAAGCCTCCAGCGATTCTCATCGCAGATGGGCTCGTGCCTCCCTCAAGCCTTTTTGAGGCCTGCGACCGAGACGAGCTTCCGCTGCTCAGGTCGAGTCTGACAGCCGCTCACGTGATTGAGCTTCTGCGCATACAGCTCAGCAAGCGACTCGCTCCCAAGGAGACCGCGCATGGTGTCTTTATGGACGTTCTGGGCCTGGGCGTCTTGATTTCAGGAGAGTCGGGGCTTGGCAAGAGCGAGCTGGCCCTTGAACTCATTACCCGAGGGCACGGACTGGTTGCAGACGATGTGGTTGAATTCGCTCGTATTGCCCCCGACGCCATTGAGGGAAGGTGCCCCCCTCTCCTGCAAAACCTGCTCGAGGTCAGGGGGCTCGGGCTGCTCGATATTCGTGCCATCTTTGGCGAGACCAGTGTCCGCCGCAAGATGCGGCTGCGACTGATCATCCAGCTGGTGCGTCGCTCCGCCATTGACGAATATGAGCGCCTGCCGCTCGAAGCACTGACCCAGAATCTGCTTGGCCTTCCGATTCGCAAGGTGGTGATTCCAGTGGCGGCTGGCCGAAACCTGGCTGTGCTGGCGGAGGCGGCGGTTCGCAATACCGTGCTTCAGCTCCGAGGCGTGGACACCATGCGAGAGTTTATGGAGAGGCAGCAGCGTGCCATGTCGGGGGGGGGCTCGTGAGCACGGCGGCACAATGCAAGCTGGTTCTGGTCACAGGGCTCTCAGGCTCCGGGAAGTCGGTCGTGCTCAACCTCCTTGAGGACAGCGGCTTTTCAATCGTCGACAACCTACCAGTGGATTTACTGGTGATGCTGGTACGCCTGCTCCAGAGCCAAGGTCACCACAAGATTGCCGTTGCAACGGATACCCGAACCCAGCATCAGGTGGAGCGGCTAGAGCCTGCGCTTCACACCCTCAAAGGAGAGGGTTTCCAGCCTTGCGTGCTCTTTCTAACCGCCAACACAGAGGCACTGGTTCAACGCTATTCCGAGACCCGCCGCAGGCACCCCTTCAGCCTGCGCAATGAAGTCCGGGAGGAGGAGGAGCAGGATCGTCCACTGCACGAGAGCATTGAGAGAGAGCGTGAACTGCTCTCCAACATTGCCCATCTTGGGATTCCACTGGACACCAGCCAGCTCAAGGCCAGCGCACTTCGAACCTGGGTGCGAGAGATCATCGCCTTGGGCACCGGGAACCTGACGCTTCTGCTGCAGTCCTTTGCCTTCAAAGATGGAGTTCCCCTTGATGCCGACCTCGTCTTTGATGTCCGCTGTCTTCCAAACCCTCACTATGACCCCTTGCTCAGAGGGCTGACGGGTAAAGACCCCGAGGTACAAGCCTTTCTGGAGCAAGAGCCCAGCGTGGAATCCATGATCTCTGATATCCAGGGGTTCATCGAGCGATGGCTCCCCGCCTACACACTTGAGCAGCGAAGCTACCTCACCGTGGCGATCGGCTGTACGGGAGGTCAGCACCGATCCGTCCACTGTGTGGAATCGCTCGCCCAGCGGCTCTCGCACCAAGGCACGATTCGAGTTCGACACCGCAGTCTCTTGCGCAGGGGTCTCGACTAAAGGCGTCCTAAAGGTCCTCAATGACGCGGCGGATGGGCGTGGGAAGTGGCCCGTCCAGAGCCCGTTGGGGTTCGATCCAGAAACCCGTGCTCTGCACCGCAGCGGGGTCCACAGACCAGATCTGAGCAAAGAGCTCAAAGTGAGTAAAGGCGTGGTTGAGGTGGCCCCAGAGTTCGCCGTGATCTGGAGGGTTCTCTAGCGACGGCAAGGCCCAGAGTCCCCCCCAGATGCCACTCGGCGGTCGCTCTTCCATGAACAGCAGGCCATCCCTCCTCACCAGCGCCCAGTGCTCTGTGCGCGTGGGCCGTGCCTTTCGTTTGGCCGGCACCGGGTAAGCGAAGACCTCCCCCGACTGGCGCGCCTGGCAGGTCTGGTGGACGGGACAGTCGTCACAACGGGGCTGTCGAGGAAGACAAATCAACGCCCCCAGATCCATCAAAGCCTGCGTATAGAGGGGCATGTCTCTCTCTGCCTCGGGCAGTCGCGCTTGAGCCTCAGGCCAGAGTCGAGCGGTCAGCGCCGCACTCGCCCAAGCCTCGGGTGCACGAACCTGTCGGGCCAGCACGCGACGCACGTTTCCATCCAAGATCGCCTCCCGATGCCCCCAAGCCATGGAGACCACCGCCGCGGCAGTCGATCGGCCGACACCAGGTAGAGCCTCCCACTCGATTCTTGTCTCGGGCCAACGTCCAAGCGCCTGCACCTTCTGAGCAGCTCGATGCAGGTTTCGCGCACGGGCGTAGTAACCGAGTCCACTCCAATGAGCGAGCACCTCATCGAGGCTCGCCAATGCCAAAGCCTCCACCGTTGGGAACCGATCTAGGAAGCGCTCGAAATACGGGCGCATGGTCTTGACCTGAGTCTGCTGAAGCATCACCTCGGAGACCCAAATTCTGTAAGGATCCGCAGCCTCGGATTCGCTTGGCTGCCATGGCAAGCCCTTTCGGCCATGCAGCCTTGCCCAGGCCAGTAAGGGTTGTGCAAAGTCCTTCATTCCCTCTGAGCCCTCAGCGTTGACAACCACTGCAATAAAACGTGGAACGCTGTGCCTGCACCATCCGACGAATGGGCTGCTGACAGCTCAGGCAGGGAAGGCCCTCTCGGCCATAGACCTGGTGTGCCTCACGATACTCACCGGGTCTACCTTCATGTCCTCTGAAGTCTCTGAGCGTGCTTCCGCCTTTTTCGATCGCCTCTCTGAGCACAGCCTGGATCTCCTCCACCAATCGGGCCCATCGACACGCAGAAATGCGTCCAGCCGCCCAAGTGGGCCGAATGCCTGCTCGATAAAGTGCCTCTGAGGCATAAATATTGCCCACACCGACCACTGCATGGCCTGCCATCAGCCAAGGCTTCACCGCCTGACGAACGCCAGCCGAGGCTTGCACCATCCGCTGGACATCAAAGGCGCAGGAGAGTGGCTCAACGCCCTGAGCGCTGGGCGGCCAAGGCGCGTTTGGCTCACAAAGCTGCAGATCTCCAAACCGACGTGGATCTCGCAGCCAGAGTGCCTGCTTTTCAAACTGAAGTGCCACATGTTCGTGTGGGTCTTGCGCGGGACGCAGACTCGTGACGCTGGCCTCCAGAGTCAACACCCCAGACATGCCCAAGTGCAGGCGCAGGGTGTGCGACTCGAACTGAAACAGCAGAATCTTCGAGCGTCGCTCTAGCGCGAGAAGTGGCTGACCTTTCAGACACGCCAAGCCTTCGGACTGCCCGAGGAAAGAGCGCAGACGCTTGCCGCTCGTCCAGACCCCCATGAGCCTCTGCCCCGTCAACTCTGGGGCCAGTCCAAGGCGAACCACTTCAACCTCTGGCAGTTCAGGCATGTTGACCTTCGTTCTTGACTACACTGTGATAAACAAGGTTGCCATCATGCCCCGAAACGCCTTCCGACAGTCCAAGCTTCTCTCCCTCTCGAAGGGACTCGCTGCGCTGAGCTGTGCATGGCTGCCATGGGTCGCAGCTGCAGCCCCCAACGACTCGGTGCGCGACACCGCGCGAGAGTCTGCTCGGGCTGTTTTTCAGATCCTCGCTGCAGAATTTGCCCTCCAAGCAGGTGACCCTCTCCTCGCAGCGGGCGCCTATCTGGGGCTTGCCCGCCAGACCCAAGATGCGGGTGTCGCTGAGCGGGCGACTCAGCTCGCGCTGGCGGTGCGCTCCCCCAAAGAGGCGCTAGAGACTGCTGAAATCTGGTTGCGTCAAGACCCCCAAAACGCTTCGGCACAGCAATCCGTTGACCTGCTGCAGCTGTTGCTCGGACAAGACAACAGGCTCATCACATCCCTTCAGTTGCGGCTGAAATCTGCAAAGACACCTGAGGCACAGTCCGGCTTTCACGAAACCCTCGGCCAGCTTGCCCTGCGAGGACCCAATCCCGAACAAGGCATCCGGCTCATTGACCAAGTCTATGGTCAACGGGTGCTTCCAAGCGCAGCCCTCTACTCCAAAGCCATGCTTCAGGAGCGCCGGGGTCTGGTCTCTGAGATGGAAGCGCTGCTCCGAAGCCTGCTGGTCCAAGAGCCAAACCACGCCCATGCGCTCAACGCATTGGGCTACAGCCTAATCGACCGAAACCAGTCGATTCAGGAGGCCTATGTCCTCATTCGTAAGGCGCACGAGCTCCTGCCTCAAGATCCACACATCATGGACAGCCTTGGCTGGGCCTACTTCAAACTCCAAAAGCCTGACCAGGCCGCGCGCTGGCTTCGGGAGGCCTATCGCCGGCTTCCGGATGCTGAGATTGCAGCCCATTTGGGAGAAGTCCTCTGGACACAGGGTCAGCCTGAGGATGCACGCCGAGTCTGGGCTGAAGCCCACCAACGCTCGCCTCAGAACCGAGTCCTCCTTGAGACCCTCCAGCGCATGGGAGCTGGCGTCACAGCGCCTGGCGCTCGCTAGGTCGCCCGTCAAGATACTGGCCAATGCCGTCACACCGCCGTGATGCCTTGATTGTGACGCTCGCCCTGCTGGTTCAGGGCTGCTCAACCCCCATGCCGCTGATCGACTCCACAGCGATCGAGTCACGCGCGCATGCCTCTGAGAGCGGCCGTTTTCAGCTGACCGGCGGTGCCCTCGAACAGCCGCTGAGCGGGCGCTACGAATGGGGCCGTGATGCGCGTCAAGAATGGGTTCTGCTAACGGACCCGTGGGGTGGCGCACTCGGCGCCTTGGTGCGACCGCTAGAGCCCTCAGACGCACAGATTCAAGGGTGGCAGCCCCGGGACGAACGGGGTCGACCCATTCCCACCGAGCGCCTACACGCCTGGCTATCTGAGACGCTCGGGCTCACTTCCGAGCATGCTGCCAGGCAATTGGCCGAACTCGCTGAGGGGTTCCTGCCAACATCGAGGCAGGGTCCATCCATGGGGCAGGACATTCGAGTCCAAGGACAAAAAGGCGAGCTTCGTCTTCGAGCCTTGCCTGATCGCCGCTAAGATTCACCTGACTTCATGGTCAAACTCCCTGCGCCTGCCAAGCTCAACCTCTTTCTGCATGTCACCGGACGTCGAGCAGATGGCTATCACCTGCTGCAAAGTCTTTTCTGTCTCATTGATTGGCAGGACGAGCTCCAGCTCGAACTTCGCACGGACGGGCGCATGGAACGGCAGGATTCGTTTGACTGGCCTGCGTCGAGTGACCTGACCGTGCGCGCAGCCGAGGCCCTCAGACACTGGGCCTTGCAGGCAAACCTGCCAAACGCCGCCGCGCTTGGCTGCAACATCCGCATGAAAAAGGCCATCCCGGCCGGAGCGGGGCTCGGGGGAGGCTCATCCGATGCGGCCAGCTGTCTCATGGGGCTGCGTCGGCTGTGGTCTCTACCCATTTCAGACCCAGAGCTCAAGGCCATCGGGCTCAGACTCGGTGCTGATGTCCCGTTCTTTCTCTTCGGCGAGACGGCCCTGGCCGAGGGGGTCGGAGAGACGCTCACTTCGCAGGAGATTTCTGCCGACTGGTTTCTGGTTGCCGTGCCGCCCGTTCATGTTCCAACGGCGGCCATCTTTCAGAGCCCGCACCTCGAGAGAAGCGCTCAGCCTTGCTCCAAGTCTGAGCTGGACCAGGCGCAGGCTGCCACCATTTGGACCCTGGGCTCCAATACCCTTGAGCCTGTCGCAACCGCTGAATTTGATGCAGTGAGACACCTCATTTCCGACCTGTCCAAAGCTGCCCAGTTGGCCGGATTACCCCGAGCGGCCACTCGCATGTCGGGCTCTGGCGGCGCGGTCTTCTGCAGCTGTCAGAGCCAATCACAGGCTGTGGCCCTCGCGTCTACCCTGGAAAAAAAGGTGCAGGAAGGCACTCAAATGCGTGTTTGCCGCCGACTTTCGAAACATCCTGCTCGAGCATTGCTACAATAACGCCCTGCAGTCGTGCCGTTGGGGAGTCGCCAAGTTGGTTAAGGCACCGGATTTTGATTCCGGCATGCGAGGGTTCGAGTCCTTCCTCCCCAGCCCCCTCTAGCTGACTTGGGTTTTCTCTATGGCTGAACGCTTGCCCGTCGGTAATGGCGGAGTTGATTCCATCATGCTGTTCACGGGGAACGCCAACCCCCGGCTCGCATCCGAAGTCTCACGTCACCTGTCCGTCCCACTCGGACGTGCAAAGGTTGCTCGATTCTCAGACGGAGAAGCAACCGTCGAGATTCTTGAGCATGTCCGGGGCCGAGACGTCTTTATCCTTCAGCCCACCAGCGCTCCAGCCAATGACAACCTGATGGAGGTCATGCTGATGGCTGACGCCCTGCGTCGAGCCTCGGCCGCTCGCATCACGGCAGCCATTCCCTATTTTGGCTATGCCAGACAAGACCGTCGAGTCCGCTCAGCCCGCGTGCCGATCAGTGCGAAAGTGGTAGCCAATATGCTTCAGTCCGTCGGAGTGGACCGAGTACTCACCATGGACCTGCACTCCGACCAGATCCAGGGGTTCTTCGACATCCCGGTCGACAACATCTATTCGGCTCCTATCCTGCTGGCCGACGTCTGGAAACACGATTATCCCAATCCCATGGTGGTCTCGCCGGACGTGGGCGGTGTCGTGCGTGCGCGAGCCTTCGCAAAAGAGCTTGACACCGAGATGGCTATCATTGACAAGCGTCGCCCCAAGGCCAACGTGTCTGAGGTCATGAACATCATCGGAGACGTCTCTGGCCGAACCTGCCTGATCATGGACGACATGGTGGATACGGCGGGCACGCTCACCAAGGCTGCTGCCGCCCTGAAGGCCAATGGGGCTACGAGCGTCATTGCCTATTGCACCCACCCCGTGCTGTCTGGTGGGGCGGTCCACAGAGTCGTCGATAGCGCACTCGATGAACTCGTGGTGACGGACACCATTCCACTGAGCGCTGAGGCTCAGGCCTGTGGCCGAATTCGGGCGATCAGCTGCGCTGGGTTAATGGCTGAGACCATCATTCGCATCGCAAAGTCGGACTCGGTGAGCTCTCTATTCCTGGAATAGGACCAGTCGGTTATACTAGAAGGCTTTTCCACGCTTGCTGGTCGCGGCAAGCGGGAGAAGCTTTCATCAATCTTTTATGCGGAGCGCGCTATGAAGTTTTCAACCACCAAAGTGGTCGCCACCCGCCGTTCGATTGAGGGGTCGAGTGCGAGCCGCCGCCTCCGTCGCAATGGCAAACTGCCTGGCATCGTATACGGAGGCACAGGCCCCTCTGTGTCCATCGAAATGGATCACAACCCCGTTCTGCTTGCCCTGAAGGTCGAATCCTTTCATTCGTCCATTCTGGAGCTTGAGCTTGACGGAAAGAGCGAACAGGTCCTCCTGCGCGACTTTCAAATGCACGCTTACAAGCAGCAGGTTTTGCACATCGACTTTCAACGCGTGGATGCCAATGCGGCCCTTCACACCAAGGTGCCCCTGCACTTCGTGGGCCAGGAGCTAAGCCCAGCTGTCAAGCTGGAAGGCGCGCTCGTGAGCCACATCCTGAACGAAGTGGAAGTGAGCTGCCTGCCCAAAGACCTCCCCGAGTTCATCGAAGTCGACCTCTCCAAGCTGAGCGTGGGTCATTCGGTCCACATCAAGGACGTCAAGATCCCGGCTGGTGTCACCCTCATTCTGCATGGCCAAGACAACCCCGTGGTTGCAACAGCATCCAAGGCAGGTGGGTCAGCCGGCGCAGCAGAAGACAAGCCCGCAGCCTAAATCCCAAAGCCTGCGATGGCCCTCTCGCTCATCGCAGGCCTGGGCAATCCGGGCCGAGACTATGAGTCAACCCGCCATAACGTCGGGTTCTGGCTCATCGATCGTCTCGCTCGTTCGGCTGCTCAGTCCCTCACCGCTCAGCCCAAGCTCTCGGCCACAGCCTGCAAGGCCAGCACAGGTCCAGCCGCGGGATGCTGGCTGCTTGAGCCCCAGACCTTTATGAACCACTCCGGTCGAGCGGTCAGTGCCGCTGCTCGGTTCTATCAAATTCCCCCAGAACAGATTCTGGTCGTTCACGATGAGCTTGACCTTCCTCCTGGGGCGATCCGGCTCAAGCAGGGTGGGGGCCACGGCGGGCACAATGGCGTTCGAGACATCTCTAGTGCGCTTGGCAGCCCGTCCTTCTGGCGACTGAGAATTGGGATTGGGCACCCCCGTACGCTCGGACTCTCGCAAGACGTCGCCGACTTTGTGCTCCACAGGCCGAAAGCCGAGGAACTGATCGCGATTGAGGCTGCGCTCGATCGGTGCTGTGAATCACTGCCCGACCTCATTCAGGGCAGATTTGACATCGCCCAACGTCGTCTGCACGGCCCCACCTCCCCTTAGCCTCCCCTCAGCCTCATCTTTAAGGACCAGACTCATGTCACTCCAGTGTGGAATTGTCGGACTGCCCAACGTGGGCAAGAGCACCCTCTTTAACGCGCTGACCAAGGCCGGCATTGCCGCGGAGAACTATCCTTTCTGCACCATTGAGCCCAACACTGGCATCGTGGAGCTGCCGGACCCTCGCTTGAATCAGCTTGCGGCCATCGTCAAGCCCGAACGGATCCTTCCGGCGACCGTGGAGTTCGTCGACATTGCAGGCCTCGTGGCCGGAGCAAGCAAGGGCGAGGGATTGGGGAATCAGTTCTTGGCCAACATCCGCGAGACGGATGCCATCGTCAATGTGGTGAGGTGCTTCGAGGATGAAAACGTGGTCCACGTCAACGGGCGGGTCGACCCGCTCGCAGACATTGAGACCATTCAGACCGAACTCGCACTCGCCGATCTGGCCGGCGTCGAAAAGCAGGTGGTGAAGGTGCAGAAGCTCGCGCGCTCAGGCGACAAGGAAGCTGCCAAGCTGCTCACGGTGTTGGAGCGATGCCAGGCTCAGCTCGATCAGGCGCTCCCCATCCGCGCCCTCGATCTCGACACCGAGGAACGCGCCCTGATCCGACCCTTCTTTTTCATCACGGCCAAGCCCGCGATGTATGTTGCAAACGTCTCTGAGAGCGGCTTTACCAATAACCCCCACCTCGACCGCCTTACTGCATTTGCAGCCAGCCAAGGGGCTCCTGTCGTGGCCATCTGCGCGGCCATCGAAGCAGAAATTGCTGATATGCCCGACGATGACAAGGCCGTCTTCCTTGCCGACATGGGCATGCAAGAGCCAGGGCTGAATCGGCTCATTCGAGCGGCTTTTGGTCTGCTCGGCCTGCAGACCTATTTCACCGCAGGCGTGAAAGAGGTGAGGGCATGGACGGTCCGAATCGGTGCGACTGCGCCGCAAGCTGCGGGTGTCATTCATACGGACTTTGAGCGCGGATTCATCCGAGCCGAGGTGATCGGCTATGAAGACTACATCACCTGCAAAGGGGAGCAGGGAGCAAAGGAATCAGGAAAAATGCGGCTGGAGGGCAAGGAATACATCGTCAAAGATGGCGATGTGATGCACTTTCGCTTCAACGTTTAGGGGTAAGGTCGAGATGGGCAACCGAGCCTAGCTGAGACTCGCCCGAATCTTCTTCAATGCCGCCGCCTCGATCTGGCGGATCCGTTCAGCCGAAACCCCAAACTCATCCGCGAGGTCATGAAGGGTTGGCCCTCTCTCCTCGTCATCACGCATCCAGCGGGCCATCACGATGGCTCGGCTGCGGTCATCGAGTTCCGAGAGCGCACGACGGACCGAGCTCTGGGCCAGAGCGGTTTCTTGGGCGGCCTCAACCAGCTCGGATGGGTCGGCATGCTCCGCAGCGAGGGTTGCGATGGGGCCCATCGCCTCGTCCGAATCATCAGGACGTGTCTCAAGCGGGGTGTCTCCACCTGCCAAGCGACGGTCCATTTCCAGAACCTCGTCGGTGCTGACCGAGAGGGTCTGGGCGATCGATCTCGCCTGATCCAGCGTCACGCCTCGCTCTGCACCCAAGGCCCGCTTGAGGGACTTCAGATTAAAGAAAAGCTTGCGCTGAGACTTCGTGGTGGCAACCTTGACCATCTGCCAGTTCTTGAGGATGTAGTCGTGAATCTCGGCCTTAATCCAGTGCAGGGCATAAGACACCAGCCGCACGCCCTGGGTCGGATCAAATCGCTTAACAGCCTTCATGAGGCCGACATTGCCCTCTTGAATGAGGTCAGCCTGGGGCAGGCCATATCCGAGATACTGTCTCGAGACGGCCACCACGAGTCGCAGGTGCGAGAGCACCAGCTCCTTGGCGGCCTCAAGGTCATCCTGGGTGCGGTATCGAAGGGCCAACGTCTGTTCACGCTCAGCGCTCAGCAGAGGCATCTGATGCACCAGGCGCAGATAGCCGTCCAGATTGGCACCTGGCGAGAGCTGGCTGAGAATCAGGGCATGGGATGCGGCGGTCATGTGCGTCTCCTTGACAATATTTTAGCACTCACACGATTAGAGTGCTAAAACACAAAAAGTGCCTCAAATTTGCCCTACCATCAGCCCTTCATTCTGAAAGGCGCCTCCATGAAGTTTCGCTTTCCCATTGTCATCATTGACGAAGACTTTCGCTCCGAGAACACCTCTGGACTTGGGGTGCGTGCCCTGGCCGAGGCCCTTGAGAAAGAGGGTATGGAGGTGCTCGGTGTCACCAGCTATGGTGATCTGGCCCAATTCGCTCAACAACAATCACGGGCGTCGGCCTTTGTGCTGTCGATCGACGACGAGGAGTTTGGGGCCGGTTCACCGGACGAAGTCACTCACGCGCTGAAGAACCTGAGGGCCTTTGTGACCGAGATTCGCTTCAGAAATGCTGAAATCCCCATCTACCTCTACGGAGAGACGCGAACCTCTCGCCACATCCCGAATGACGTGCTGCGCGAGCTTCACGGCTTCATTCATATGTTTGAAGACACCCCCGAGTTCGTGGCGCGCCACATCATTCGAGAGGCCAAGTCCTATCTCGACTCTCTCGCCCCGCCATTTTTTCGGGCCCTGCTCCACTACGCTCAAGACGGCTCATATTCTTGGCATTGCCCCGGCCACTCGGGCGGTGTCGCCTTCTTGAAGTCACCGGTCGGGCAGATGTTTCACCAGTTCTTTGGCGAAAACATGCTGCGAGCAGACGTCTGCAACGCGGTAGACGAACTGGGGCAGCTTTTGGACCACACTGGCCCAGTCGCGGCCTCAGAACGCAATGCAGCGCGCATCTGCAATGCCGATCACTGCTTTTTCGTGACCAATGGCACCTCGACCTCCAATAAGGTGGTCTGGCATGCCTCGGTGGCACCAGGCGACATTGTGGTGGTGGACCGTAACTGCCATAAGAGCGTTCTGCACGCCATCACCATGACAGGCGCCATTCCAGTTTTCCTCATGCCCACCCGCAATCATCTCGGCATCATTGGGCCCATTCCCTTGAGTGAATTCCAGCCCGAGGCGATAGAGGCCAAGATCATGGCCAACCCGTTCGCTCGGGAATCATGGGAGAAGGCCAAAGCCAAAGGAGTGGCCAAGCCCAGAATTCTCACCATCACGCAGAGCACATACGACGGTGTGCTCTACAACGTAGAGATGATCAAGGATGTTCTGGGTGACACCATTGACACGCTTCATTTTGATGAGGCCTGGTTGCCGCACGCCGCCTTCCATGACTTCTATCAGAACATGCACGCGATTGGCCGTGACCGCCCAAGGCCGCATGACCCCATCATCTTCTCCACTCAATCCACCCACAAGCTGCTGGCGGGCCTCTCTCAGGCCTCTCAGATTCTGGTGCAAGAGTCGGAGACACGAAAGCTCGACCGAGACCTCTTCAATGAGGCCTACCTCATGCACACCTCCACCAGCCCCCAGTACGCCATCATCGCGTCACTCGATGTCGCTGCGGCCATGATGGAGCCACCTGGGGGAACTGCCTTGGTCGAAGAGAGCATTGTGGAGGCCCTCGACTTCCGTCGTGCCATGCGAAAGGTCGAGGCCGAGTTCGGTGACCAAGACTGGTGGTTTAAGGTCTGGGGCCCCGAGGAATTTCAAGCTGACAGTGATGGAATGGCTCAGCGCGAGCAGTGGGAGCTCAAGCCCAATGACGAGTGGCACGGCTTTGGGCCGCTTGAGCCTGGCTTCAATATGCTCGACCCCATCAAATCGACGGTCGTCACGCCTGGACTCAATATCCACGGCGAGTTTGCGGAAAGGGGGATTCCCGCCTCTGTTGTGGCGAAGTATCTGGCTGAACACGGCGTCATCATTGAAAAGACCGGTCTTTACTCCTTCTTCATCATGTTCACCATCGGCATCACGAAGGGCCGCTGGAACACCATGTTGACCGCGCTCCAGCAGTTTAAGGACGACTACGATAAGAACCAGCCCATGTGGCGAGTCATTCCTGAGTTCTGCGCCAAGTTTCCTCAGTACGAGCGGGTGGGCCTACGTGACCTCTGCCAGCAGCTGCATGAGTCCTACAAGGCACACGACATCGCTCGGCTCACCACTGAGATGTACACCTCCAATATGGAGCCCGCGATGAAGCCAGCCAAAGCCTTTTCCTGTGTGGCGCATCGCATGACCGAGCGCGTTGCGATCGATGAGCTTGAAGGACGCATCACCACCAGCCTTCTCACGCCCTATCCCCCAGGGATTCCGCTTCTGATTCCGGGCGAGCGCTTCAATAAAACCATCGTGGGCTACCTGCAGTTTGCGCGCGACTTTAACGCTCGATTCCCGGGCTTTGAGGCCGACATTCACGGCCTCGTGGTTCAAGAGGGCGAGTCCGGACTGGAGTATTTCGTGGACTGCGTGGGCAGCGAGCAGCCCTAAGCGCTCACCAGTGCCTGGGCAAAGCTGGTTGGGTCAAAGGGCTGGAGGTCTCCAACCTGCTCGCCCACCCCAATGAAGGGAACTGCGATGGGCTGCTGATGGGCCAGCGCCAACAGCATCCCTCCCTTCGCGGTACCGTCCAGCTTGGTGACCACCAATCCGGTGAGCCCAAGCGCCTCATGAAAAGCCTTCACCTGCGAGAGCGCATTCTGGCCATTGCCCCCATCCACCACCAGCCAGACCTCGTGGGGCGCCCCTTCCTGAGCCTTGGCCATCACCCGCTTGACCTTCTTGAGCTCCTCCATCAGATGGAGCTGAGTGGGTAGACGACCAGCTGTGTCCACTAGGACCACTGAAGCGCCTCGCGCCTGGCCCGCCTTGATTGCATCAAAAGCGACTGCAGAGGGGTCTGCACCCTGCTGAGAGACGACTTCGACGAGGCTTCGCTCACCCCAGGCCAGAAGCTGCTCTCTCGCCGCCGCGCGAAAGGTGTCGCCTGCAGCCAACAAGACCTTCTGCCCCTCAGCCTGAAATTGGTTGGCGAGCTTGCCAATGGTGGTGGTTTTGCCCGCTCCATTCACCCCCACCATCATGATCACTCTCGGCATTCCGCTGGGATGAGGCTGCAAGAGATTGGTATCTGCTTTGAGCCCGCTGAGTCGAGTGGCCAACAGGCTCGAAAGACGCTCTGAGAGTCTCTCCGCGTCCGCCTCAGGGATCGGATCCTTCTTGAGGGAGGCTCTCAGCTCCGCAACGATCTCTTGCGCCACGCGGCCGCCGACGTCGGCGAGGATCAGTGCGGACTCGACCTCCTCAAACCAGGCCTCGTCCAGCACGGGCCGGCCCAGGAGACGGGCCAGGCGATCTCGCGTCTTGGAGAGGCCAGACTTCAATGCGTTCATGCTCAAAACGGTCTTGATGCCCAGCATGCCTAGAATCCTTCTTGTGCTCAGCTCGGTTAAGGTACGACTGCAAACATTGTAGAGGGGGTAGGTCTTGGGTCAGGTTCGCATCATCGCAGGACAATGGCGGCGCAGAGCGATCGTCGTGCCGGAAAGGCCTGGGCTGAGGCCGACGCCAGACCGCGTGCGCGAGACACTCTTTAATTGGCTAGACCACCTGCTGGAACGAGACTGGTCTGAAGTGAACGCCATGGATGTTTTTGGCGGCACCGGTGTGCTGGGCTTTGAGGCTGCGTCACGGGGCGCTCGATTGGTGACCGTAGTGGATCAAGACCGTCACGCCTGTTTGTCGATGCAGAGACTGGCTCAGGAGCTTCGGGCGGACCCACTCAGGGTTCGGGTTATTCAGGCCGATGGGTTCACCCAGTTGGAGCGTGCAGCAGAATCAAGCCTCGATCTGATTTTTCTTGACCCACCCTTCCGGCAGGGCCTCATGGAGCGCGCCCTGACACTCGCAGCCCGAGCCATTCGCCCAACGGGCCTGATTTATGTTGAATCGGAGGCCACCCTTGAGCATTGGGTGGAAGCTGCCCCCATGGGTTCTCCAGTCAAGGCCCTCGTTCCCGTTCGCAGCCTCAAGGCGGGACAGGTGATGGCGGGCTTGTTATGCTCAGGAAAACAGACATCCGCTGGCAGCGGAGACAGGGAGTAGCCATGACCACGACCGCCATTTACCCTGGCACCTTTGACCCGATGACCCGAGGTCATGAAGATCTCGTCCGTCGAGCCGCTAAGCTCTTTGACCGCCTGGTGGTTGGGGTAGCGGACAGCCAATCCAAACGGCCCTTCTTCACCCTCACAGAGCGTGTCGAGATTGCTCGGGAGATCCTCGGGCATTACCCGAATGTGGAGATTCATGGCTTTCACGGACTCTTGAAGGATTTCGTTCGCAGCCAGGATGCGAAAGTGATCATTCGAGGGCTTCGGGCCGTGTCCGACTTCGAATATGAATTCCAGATGGCCGGCATGAACCGATATCTGATGCCCGATGTCGAGACCATGTTCCTGACACCCTCTGACCAATATCAGTTTATTTCCGGATCCATCGTGAGGGAAATCGCACAGCTGGGTGGCGATGTGAGTAAGTTCGTATTCCCATCGGTCGAGGAGTGGCTCAGCCGCAAGCTTGAACAGCAAGGCAAAGGGCCCACCGCCTAAGCATTCATGTCCCTCATCATCTCTGCTGAATGCATCAACTGCGACGTCTGTGAGCCCGCCTGTCCCAATCAGGCCATTTCGATGGGGCCTGATTACTACGTGATCCACCCAGACCTCTGTACAGAGTGTGTGGGGCATTTCGATGAACCCCAGTGCCAGGTCGTTTGCCCCGTAGAGGGGTGCATCAGCCTTGATCCCGATCACCCCGAGACGACCGAGGCACTCCAAGCCAAATCGGACCGACTTAAATCAGGCCAGAAACCGTGAGGTAATGATCGGCCAGCAGCGCGGCAAAGATCCAGGTCAGATACCAGATCGAGAATTTAAAGGTCTGGCGTGCAAGCGGCTCGCTGTAGGCCCGATGGAGCTTCCAGGCAAGCTGACAGAACCTGAGCCCAAGCCCCACGGCGATCACCAGATAGAGCCACCCCGTCATCCCGATGGCCGTCGGCAGCGTGCTCACCGCCAAGAGTAAGAGACTGTAGAGCAGGATGTGCAGTCGAGTGAACTCGGAGCCATGGGTGACAGGCAGCATCGGAAGGCCAGAACGCGCATAGTCGTCCACTCGATAGAGCGCCAGGGCCCAAAAGTGTGGTGGTGTCCAAACAAAAATAATCAAAAAGAGCACCCAGGGCTCTGCCGGCATGCTGTTGGTGACCGCTGCCCAGCCCAACACGGGTGGCATGGCGCCTGAGGCCCCGCCAATCACAATGTTTTGTGGCGTGAGTGGCTTGAGAATGAGCGTGTAGACCACCGCATAGCCGACAAAGGTGGCTAGGGTCAGCCAGGCTGTCAGAGCATTGACCCCCCAGTAGAGGACGGCCATGCCCAGCCCCCCAATCAGGAGGGAGAAGAAGACCGTCTGAGAGACGGTGAGCTGCCCCGAGGGAAGAGGGCGCCACGCAGTGCGGGCCATCTTGGCATCGATGTGTGACTCCACCAGACAGTTCATTGCAGCGGCGGCACCAGAGACCAGCGCGATGCCAATGGTGCCCAGCAGAAGGGGCTGCCAGGGGACCAGTCCATCCACCGAGAGCAACATGCCAATCACCGCGCAGAACACGATCAGCAGGTTCACGCGAGGCTTGGTGAGAGAGAGGTACTGCCGGACAGGGCTGAGGGTGGTCACCGTGTGTTCCTAGCCAATGCGCGAGGCTTTCAGCAGTCGGATCAGATCCTTCTTGATCTTCGCTGGGTCTGTGCCGGGCGGGAAGTGCATCATGAGGTGACCCTGAGGATCGATCAGCCATATGCCACGAGAGGCTTCTGGACGAAGATCAGCGGGCAGTCGATTCGCCCAGGCCTCCCTCGGATCCACGCGCGTGCTCAGCACCCAGGTGCCCTCTAGTCCCGCCGGCAGTGCCTCTTCCTGAGACTCCGCTGAGGGCAAGGCCACCTGTAGCCAGACCCGCTCGACGCGGTCTCGGTCACGGCCCGTGGTCAGTCGAATCTGACGCATTTGAAGGAGGGTTTGAAGGCAGTCCTCACCACACGGCGAGGAGCCGACCCAGACCAGCAGCCAACGGCCACCGAAGTCCCCCAGCCTTGCAGCCTCGCCCTGAGCGAGGCTCGCTCGCGTCGTCCCCGCATCAGCCGATTGACGGGCTCGCTGGGCCAGGACATCCAGAAAGCCAGACTCCTGCGTGGGCCTGAGGTCGACCCTCACGGAGGTGGCCTGAACCTCCTCCGGCGGAAGAATCAAGCTGCCACTGTTGGTGCGTCCCTCTGGCGGGGCCAAGTAATAAAAATAGTAGGAGGCCAGCACGGGTGCAAGGCAGACCGCAATGACCATCAGGAGGGCCAGGCGGCTCTTGGACTGTCGGACAGAGGGAGGCGTGGTGGTTGTGGTCATCTTGGGCCTTCATCCTGGCTTTCTGGTCGAGCCAGTCGCCATGCAAAGAACAGCGCGACTGCGCAGAACAACAGCCACTGCAATGCATAGCCAACATGCTTGTCCACTGCGTCAGTGGGCGGCTGGGGGAGGTGTCGAATGAGTCCATCCATGGAACCGGAAGTCTGCCAGAAGACGAGGGGCCATACCCGGACGTCGTCCCGTGGCATCTCTGGGCTGCGGGATCGATACCAGGCATCCAGACGAGACCAGTCAAGATTGGTCCATAGTGCGCTTCTTGGGTCTGGGTCGTCGGCCAGAGCCAGCCTTTTCATGAGATCCAGATAGGCGACAGCCTCCAGGGTGACCATGCCTGGTTCCGGGGGCAGATGCATGAGGCCCTGACGATAGGGGTCGGCGTCGGGTCCCTGATCGCCGGGCGATTTTGGCGCCCAGCCGCGATGAACCCATGCCAACCCGCCGCTCTCGAGCGCTAAGGCTGTCAGGACTTGCACGCCTGGCCTGCCGTCATACAACCGGTTATCGAGGTAAAGGGTGGTGCTGGGAAGCCAGCGCCCACTCAGCCGCACGCGTGCCTGATCGAAAGAGGCCAGGGTTGAGGATTGAGCCTCGGGTGGGCGCCCGCTCAGCTGAATCAATCCAGCCGACCGCCCCCCCTCAATGGTCTGTATCAACTCACGCTTCTCAGCTGCCCGTTGCCACTGCCAGCCGGAGAGCGCGAGTGTGAGGGCCGCGATGCAGATCGCCACAATGCTTGCGGGACCGAGCTTTCGGCTTACCATGACAACCAGATGACTTTTAGGGGTTGAACTGTGTCGAAGCTTTTCATTGCTGTGGCCTTCATGGGGATCTTGGCGAGCCTCGGGTCCGCGTTTTTTTACTTGATGCGTGACAAGGGGCGCAGCAATAAAACGGTGAAAGCCCTTGCCTTTCGGGTCGGGCTTTCAATCGTGCTGTTTCTGTCTATCCTGTTGGCCCATCAACTCGGTTGGATCGAGTCGACGGGCGTGCGCTACTAGTCTCGAGGGCAGTGGGCGGCTTAGAGCCAGTAGACCACGACGTAGAGGCCAAGCCAAACCACGTCCACGAAGTGCCAATACCAGGCTGCCCCTTCAAAGGCAAAGTGATGATCGGGCTTAAAGTGGCCGCTGCGCAGGCGGAACCAGACCACCATCAGCATGATCGCGCCCACGCACACATGGAAACCGTGGAACCCCGTCAGCATGTAGAAGGTTGAGCCAAAGATGCCTGAGCTGAGCTTGAGGTTCAGGTCTTTGTAGGCATGCATGTACTCGTAGGCTTGGAATCCCAAGAAAATGAAGCCGAGCAGGACGGTAAGACCGAGCCAGAGCACGGCCTTGTCGCGGTGATTCTCACGCAAGGCGTGGTGCGAAATGGTGAGGGTGACGCCAGAAGTCAGCAGCAAAGCAGTATTGATCGTGGGAATCCAGAAGGGGCCCATGGTCTGAAAGGGCTCAATCAGATTCGCAGGCCCCAGATTGGGCCATTGAGCGCTGAAGTCAGGCCATAGGATGGCTTTGTGATCGAGGTCGCCCAGCCAAGGCATAGAAATCACGCGGGCGTAGAACAGGGCACCAAAGAAGGCCGCAAAGAACATGACTTCGCTGAAGATGAACCATCCCATGCTCCAACGGAAACTGGCGTCGACGCGCTCGTTGTATTGGCCTCCTTCCGACTCAGCAATCACTGCTCCAAACCAGCCAAAGAACATGTAGACCAGGATCGCCAGACTGAGGATCAGGCTGTAGGGCCCATATGCAGCCTCGTTCACGGTGCCAGACATGCCCACCATGAAAAAGAACATTGAAATGGCTCCCACCATGGGCCACTTGCTGGGTGACGGCACGTAGTAATACGGCGCGGCTGAATGACTCGTTGCAGACATGACTAATGACTCCCTTCCATCATCAAAATTGAATCTTCTTATACGTACTAACTGGTGATCAGGCCCACCAGACTCACCAGCCCAACCACAAACGCGATGCCCATGAGGACACCCACAATCACCACATGGACTGGGTTGAGCTTGGCCATGTCCGCATCGTGAGATGCACCCTTACGAACGCCGAAGAACGACCACATCACGGCACCGATCGTCTGCATCAGACTCCCTCGACGAGCCTTTGCAGCCTGTAGCTCGCGGATGGAATCGCTCACGGCTGGGCCTGCGCTGCGCTCAGGCCCACCTCAAAGAAGGTGTAGCTCAGCGTGATGTTCCGAATGCCATCGGGGAGTTCTGGATCAATGACGAAGACCACCGGAAACTCGCGGACTTCTCCAGCCTTGAGCGTCTGTTGTTCAAAGCAGAAGCACTCCAGCTTTTTGAAGTAAGAGGCAGACTGCTTCGGCGCATAGCTCGGAATGGCCTGTCCCTGAACGTCACGTGGCAGGTTGTTCTTGATCTCGTAAACGACGGTCATGAGCTCGCCGGGATGTCCCTCCAGCACGTTGCTCTTCGGCTTGAAGGTCCAGGGGCCCCCGTATGCATTCGCATCAAACTCCACCGAGACCTTACGTGAGCGATCGACCTGCGTGTTTTTGGCGAAGCGGCGGGCTTCGTCATAGTCCAGCTTTTCTTTGGTGCTCAGGACGTTAATCCCGGTGATCTCGCAGATTTTTTCGTAGAAAGGCACCAGAGCAAAGCCGAAGCCAAACATGAGAATGGCCACCATCAGAAGCTTGCCAAACATCCTTTGATTGTCGCTACGGGCAGTCATGGCTTCTGTCCTCTTAGGCGACAGGAAACAGCACGTACTTCAGAATCACGCCGCCAAAAAATACGGCCGCCACGGAGAACAGCACCAAGGCGAGCCGTAGATTTGGCTTCTGACGGTTGTCCTGCACCGTATCCCTTACTTCACCACCGGGGGGGTTTCGAAGGTGTGGAAGGG
This sequence comes from Bordetella parapertussis, assembly GCA_945862985.1. Lineage (GTDB taxonomy): Bacteria > Pseudomonadota > Gammaproteobacteria > Burkholderiales > Burkholderiaceae_A > Hahnella > Hahnella lacustris. Next base: position 105,680 of record CAMAZF010000001.1, read on the forward strand.
CGCGGGCGAGGGCACGCTCCACTCCAAACCGCCATCTGCTTCCCAGGGGTTATCGGCTGCTTTGGGCCCACCCTTGATGCATTTGATCACCACATAAAGCATCAGAAGCTGCGAGAGGCCAAAGCCGAAGGCGCCAATCGAGGCCAAGGCATTGAAGTCTGCAAACTGCATGGGGTAGTCGGCATAGCGACGGGGCATACCTGCGAGGCCCAGGAAGTGCATGGGGAAGAAGGTGATGTTGAAGAAGATCATGGACAGCCAGAAGTGAGCCTTACCCAGGGTCTCGTCATACATGTGACCCGTCCACTTGGGGAGCCAGTAATAGAGGCCAGCAAAGAGGGCAAAGAGCGACCCGGCCACCAACACATAGTGGAAGTGGGCGACCACATAGTAGGTGTCATGCAGCTGGATATCCAGTGGCGCGACGGACAGGATGATGCCGGTAAGTCCACCGATGGTGAACACCACAATAAAGCCGATCGCAAACAGCATCGGGGTTTCGAAGGTCATGGAACCACGCCACATGGTGGCAAGCCAGTTGAAGATCTTCACGCCCGTGGGCACGGCGATCAACATGGTCGCGTACATGAAGAAGAGCTGGCCCGTGAGCGGCATGCCCGTGGTGAACATGTGGTGCGCCCAGACGACAAACGACAGAATGGCAATGGAGGCTGTGGCATAGACCATCGAGCTATAGCCAAAGAGACGCTTGCGGGAAAAGGTGGGAATGATCTCCGACACGATGCCAAAGGCCGGCAGAATCATGATGTAGACCTCTGGGTGCCCGAAGAACCAGAAGATGTGCTGGTACATCACCGGGTCACCGCCTGCAGCCGCATTGAAGAAATTAGTGCCAAAGTGACGGTCAGTCAGGGTCATGGTGATGGCGCCAGCCAGCACGGGCATGACTGCGATCAGCAGATAGGCCGTGATCAGCCAGGTCCAGACGAACATGGGCATTTTCATGAGGGTCATGCCCGGGGCCCGCATGTTCAGAATGGTGGTGATGATGTTGATCGAGCCCATGATGGAGGAGGCTCCGAGGATGTGCATGGCAAAGATGGCCATGTCCATTCCAATGCCCATCTGGCTGGTGAGGGGCGCATAGAGCGTCCAGCCCGCAGCCGTCGCACCGCCGGGCACAAAAAAGCTGCCCACCAGAAGCATGGCTGCAGGAACCATCAGCCAAAAACTGAAGTTGTTCATGCGCGCAAACGCCATGTCTGAGGCGCCGATCTGCAGCGGAATCATCCAGTTTGCAAAGCCCACAAAGGCCGGCATGATCGCGCCGAACACCATGATGAGCCCGTGCATGGTGGTGAGCTGATTGAAGAGTTCGGGCTGGATGAGCTGGAGGCCAGGCTGAAAGAGCTCTGCACGAATGCCAAGCGCCAGTAGGCCACCGACCATCAGCATGGTGAAGCTGAACCAAAGGTACAGCGTTCCAATGTCCTTGTGGTTGGTCGCGTAGAGCCAACGCCGCCAGCCGTGAGGATGGTCGTGGGCGTGATCGTGGTCGTGGCTGTGACCGGACGGTTCGAGAACGGCACTCATGGGTCTGCTCCTCTGGTTCTACTGCTGAATAATCTGTTTGATTGGTTGGGCGTGAATGTACTGTTCGGTGTTACCTGGCCTGAGCAACCTGAAGGGTCGCGGATACTGGGTTTCCGGCCACGCCTTGCTTTTGCTTCTGTTGCGCCACCCAGGCGGTGTACTCCTCAGCGGTCACCACCTTGACGACGATGGGCATGAAGGCGTGGTCCTTACCGCAGAGTTCAGCGCAGTGACCATTGTAAGTGCCCACGCGCTCGGCCTTGAACCAAGTATCTCGAACAAATCCTGGAATCGCATCCTGCTTCACGCCAAATGCTGGGACCATCCATGCATGAATGACGTCGTTTGCAGTGGTGACCACCCGGATCTTCTTTCCAACCGGAACAACCACGGGATTGTCCACTTCCGATAAGTAATTGAGGGTCTTTTCCTGGGCGTTGATGCGCTGCTCGTAGGGAGTCGTCAGCGTGGAGAAGAAGGCAATGCCTTGGCCCTCGCCTTTGAGGTAGTCGTAGCCCCACTTCCACTGGTAACCCGTGGCTTTAATGGTGATGTCGGCGTTGGTGGTGTCCTTCTGCGCCATCACGATTGGGGTGGCATAGACGCCAATCACCACCACGATGAGGAAAGGCACCACAGTCCAGGCGATTTCGACCGCCGTACTCTCGTGGAAGTCAGCGGGCTTGTGGCCTTTTGATTTGCGGTGGGCATAAATGGAATAAAACATCACCCCGAAGACCGCAACGAAAATAAGCAGGCAAACGATCAACAAAAAGTTGTGGAGCGTGTAGAGGCTTTCCGCCATGTCGGAGGCAGGCGTGCGCAGGTTGTACTTCGTGGTCATGTCATTGGCCAGAACGGTCGCGCTGGCAAACAGCCCAACCGAGGCCGCGAGGGCGCGAGAGGACCACTGATTCAATCGATTTTTCATGAGATTCTTCCCTAAAAATTGCAGCACACCGCGCTCTACGACTAACCCTGAAGGGCCTCCCGCAGGCCCAAAACAAACCTGCGACGCCCCTGCTGATCTACAAACCGCCCGACTGACTCCACCGACCGACCCGATGAGAGTTCGACCAAGCCCCCGGGCAGCTCGCTCATCTTCACTCGAAGCCAAGCCCGTGGCAGGTGACACACCGTATGCCGAGTGCCAACCACCCGTTCCACCACCACGACCTCAGCACTCAACCGAACCCGCTCACAGTCTGCGGCGTGCCTTGAGTACACTGCAAACGCAAGGCCCAAAGCCATCACTTCAATCAGCGCAAACGGCACAACCAGCCACGCCCCCTGGTAGGCCCAGAAGGCGGCCAAACCCAGTGAAACCAACGCCAAAGAGCCGAAAATCATCAGGAGCTGGCACGGCGTCAGCGCGCAATTACGCTTGAGCACCCACTCAGCACCGGGACTCAAATCATCAAGCTGACCTGGCGTAGTTGACATAGGTCAACGGATTATATGTCGATCGGTGAATAGATGCCAAGAAACGGGTGTGCTATCCGAATCGCCCCAGTGGCTGAAAGGTCAAGGGCTTCTCCCCTCCATCACCTGCGTTTCTTCGGGCCTCCCCTCGCCAGGCATGTGCGTGCACCCACTCAAACGACAGGCTGACCCGGCCATCGCTTCCTCTGAGCCGATCGAAAGCGTCCTGTGCCGCTGCAAACCGGGACCTCGGCTGCAAGCCCCGACCAGAGGTCGCAGGCCACAAGCCGCGAAGATCGTTCCACGCCGTCAGAAAGCTGCGATAGGTCCACACCACCCGCTCCGACTCGGTGACTGGGGCCGAGAGTCCTGCTTGGCTCAATGCGTCCCCCAAGTCATGCAGGTCTAGCCCCCGCGGCTCAGCTTGCAAATCCAACCCGAGGGCAGTTCGCCACTCGATCAGGGTGCCAGGTCCGAGGCTGGAAACCATGAGAACCCCGCCAGGTCCGAGCGCCGGGACCCACAGGCGGATAGACTCGGCAAGATGTTCGAGCCTGGGCAAGGGCAGACCGACGACCCTCACCAAGGAGAGCGGGGCATGGGCTGCCTGATGGTTGACCTGGGGGCTGAGCTGAGGGCCGGCCTGAAAGGCCTTCATAGGAAGCGAGAGCTGGTCCCCTGCTGCAAGCCGCATCCATTCCAAGCGGTCGTGCTGTCCGGCTTCCAAAGCCTCCATGACTGAGCCGTTCGACCCATGCGCCGTCTCATCCATAGGGAGTGGGCTCCTTGACATGTGGCTGAGTATAGTCAGAGCGATGGTCTCCCCCAGGCATTTGGCCCGCACTCAAGAGGCGGGCTGGCGCGCGGCCGCCTTGCCCACAGGCGAATGCGCCTGGGTCTGGGCAGCTGGCCCCTACTCGGGAGATCTCGGAGAGGCCATTCGCCGAGCCAAATACGGGCAAGACTGGGTCAGCGTGCAAACCCTCAGATGCCACATGAAAAGGGTGCACCACAGCGGGGTCTGGACCCTTCATCCCACCCTGGTGCCCATCCCTGCGGATCCCAAACGACTCGGTCGTCGAGGTCTTCACCTGCCTGCGCTGCTCGCTCAGAGCCTCAGCCGGAATCGTGGCCTCCCCCTCGATCGATTGGGGCTTCTTAAGCACCAGACCTCCGACAGCCTCGCCCAACATCGCGCTGAACCCTCTGCCCCCTTGCGAGCGCGGCCCCACTTTGAGGCGAACCAGCGGCTTCAGGGATGCCCAGTGGTGCTCATCGACGACGTCCTCACCAGCGGACTCACCCTCGAGGTGGCCTTCGGAGCGCTGCGCGCAGTCGGCGCCCATCCCGTTGGGGCTGTGGTGCTTGCACACCAACGAGCGGCTGAGCGCAGCCGAACTATGATGGCGCCATGCACGCTCCCCAACCCGTCAGCCTTCATGTCGTTCTGGTCGAGCCTGAAATTCCGCCGAACACGGGAAATGTGATCCGACTCTGTGCCAATACGGGCGCGATTTTGCACCTCATTGGGCCATTGGGCTTTCCACTGGACAGTGCAAAAATGAAGCGCGCGGGGCTCGATTACCACGAATATTGCCGCCTTCAGGTTTATGAAAACTGGGAGTCATTTTGGCGTGCCGAGTCGCCAAATCCTATCCAGTGCTTTGCGCTCTCCACCCGGGGGCAAAAGTCCGTCTTCGATCAGGCCATCCCCAAAGATGCGTGGTTCTTTTTTGGGTCTGAGACGCGAGGGCTGTCGGAGTCTCACCGCCTGACGTTCGGTCCGGATCAGATCCTGCGCCTACCCATGCAGCCCGAGAGCAGAAGTCTCAACCTGAGCAACGCCGTTGCGGTCTGCGTCTTCGAGGCATGGAGGCAACAGCTCTACGGCCTCTCGTAGGTCATGGCGCGTGCCATCAGGCGCTCACAAACGGCTTGAACCTCAGCCCTTCCGGCAAGCAGATCATTCACGGCCTGAACGATCGGGCAGTCAACGCCATAGTCGTGGGCCAGTTGCGCCAGAGCCGGTGCAGCACCCACCCCTTCTGCCACATGCCCTAGGTCCTTGAGGACCGCGTCCAACACCTGGCCCTGCGCGAGGGCAAGACCAACGCGTCGATTCCGAGAGAGATCGCCCGTGGCGGTCAGCACCAGATCGCCCAAGGCTCCCAGCCCGAGAAAGGTCTCAGGGCGAGCCCCCATCGCCTGTCCAAGCCGAGCCGCCTCTGCAAGCCCTCGGGTCAGGAGCGCCGCACGAGCATTTCCCCCCAAGGACAGGCCATCCGAGATGCCTGCGGCAATCGCAAGTACATTCTTCATGGCCCCACCCAGCTGCACGCCCACCAGATCATTGGTGGGATAAAGGCGCATCGAACCCCCATGCAGCCGTTGCGCGCAGGACTGTGCCCAGAGGAGATCTGTGGAAGCCAGAGCCAGAGCGGACGGAAGCCCCTTGGCCACTTCCTGGGCAAAGCTGGGCCCCGACAGTGCTGCCTGAGGCCAGGAGGCCAGTCGGGTCAGAAGATCGGAGGCGAAACAGACTCGTTGACTCAGGGGATGGATGAGAACCCCTTTTGCAAGCCAGATGAGACCCTCTCCTGGCGCAGCAGCAGGACCCAGAATCTGTGCGACTCGATCCGCCATCTCCTCTAGCGAGGACAGTGGGCCCGCGAACACCAAAACTCCCGGGCCATGCGCGCTCCGCAATCCGGCATCACGCCAGCGTTCAAGCGCCTGCGTGAAGTCTTGCTCGACCACCAAAGGGGAGGGAAATGGGATGCCGGGGAGATACCGTTGATTCTCGCGACGCTGATGGAGGTCCAGCGCGTGGTCAGGCCGCCTCGCCCAAAGCCCAATCGGCCCCCCCCCCATTCGCTGGGAGAGCGCCGCGAAATGCACTGCCAGAGCAGTGCCCCACGCGCCCGCGCCCAGCACCAGCAAAGGGGGGAGCGGGGAGCCCGCCTGCATACCGATTACTGGGGCAGGATAATGCCGGAGCCTTCTGACCCTGGCTCCTGAGTGGCCTGCTGCGCCGCCAACTGCGCCATGCGCTGTTGGAAGAAGGCCTCCCAGTTGATCTCTGCAAGATGGACCGGTGGGAAGCTGGAACGCTGAACCACATCGGCCATATTTGCCCGGAGGTAGGGATAGACGATGTTCGGGCATGAGATCCCCTTGAGCAGCAGGCGCTGCTCGTCGGTCACACCGCGAATCTCAAATATGCCCGCCTGGGAGGCCTCAATGAGGAACCCCACCTTGTCCGCAAACCGACAGGTCACGGTACAGCGGACCACCACCTCAACCAGGTTGTTTCCAAGCTCCGATTCTGCCGTCTCAATCTCAAACTCAAGCTTGGGCTCGTTCGCGTCCAGGAAAATCCCCGGCGCATTGGGCAGCTCAAGGGAGCAATCCTTTAGGTAGACCCGTTGAAGGCTAAAAACAGTCTGAGAGGTCTCGGTCTGGGTCGTCGCTGCAGTGGCTTCAGTCATAACAAACTTTCAAGTGGTGGGTTCAGAGGCCCCTCGCTCAGACGCGAGAAGGGGAACAAGTTGTCCGGCGTGATCGAGCGCATGTAGGTCGTCGCACCCTCCCACATGTGTGTGACCAATAAAAATTTGGGGGACCGTGCGACGTCCGGTTTCTTGGATCATCTGCTGCTTGAGCTCTGGCTGAAGGTCAACGCAGATTTTCTCGATGTCTGTCACGCCGCGCTCGCGCAGGAGGGACTCGGCGCGCGAACAAAATGGGCAGAAGGCTGAGGTATACATCCGAACGGCGTTCACGATTTCACCTGCGACTTAATCGGGAGTCCAGCCTGACGCCATGCGTCAAACCCACCCTCGAGGTTGTAGACCTCCGTCAGTCCCGCCTCGCGTAGCTTCTTGGCAATGCGTTGACTGCGCATCCCGCTTGCGCACATCACAATCACAGGCTTGGGCTGTTTGGGCCCCTGGGCCTCTTTCACGAGCGCATCCTGCGCTTGGGCAAAGGTAGACATGGGCATGTGCCGGGCCTGGGGAACAGCGCCTCGGGACAACTCAGGAGCCTCGCGTACATCGATCAGGATGGCGTTTTTGCTGTTGAGCATCTGCGTTGCGCCAAGGGTGTTGAGTGCTCCAACAGAGGAGCCTCGATTGAGCACAGGCCAGAGCAACATGCCTCCACTCACCAAAGCGGCCATGACCAACACGATGTTGTCGACTAAGAAATCCACGGGGGTCCTTTGAGAAGAGAATCTGGCGCCAATTGTGGCTGGGCGGCTGAAACCATGCGACGGATTATAGAATGGGAGCGTTAAATGCCTTCTAAAAAGAGTCCTTGCTATGCCGAACCCCGCTCCCTTGGTCATTCTTCGACATGGCCAGAGCCAATGGAACCTTGAAAACCGTTTCACAGGATGGGTTGATGTAGACCTCTCCGCTGCGGGTGTTGAAGAGGCTCGTCGAGCGGGCCTGCTGCTGCGTGACCGCGGCTTCTCGTTTGATCTGGCCTTCACCAGCGTGCTCAAACGTGCCATTCGCACCTGTTGGATCACACTCGATACGCTCGATGAGATGTGGATCCCGATTGAGCATGACTGGCGGCTCAACGAGCGGCATTACGGCGCCCTTGCTGGTCTCAATAAGACCGAGACAGCACAGAAGTACGGGGAGGATCAGGTCCTGCTGTGGCGAAGGGCCTATCACATCCGTCCCAACGCGATCACGCGCGAGGATCCAGCATGGGCGGGCCATGATCGGCGTTATTCACACCTGCCACCCGAACAGATTCCTCTGACCGAATGCCTCGCCGACACGGTGGTTCGTGTGGAATCTTTCTGGCGTGAGCGGGTATTGCCCGAACTTGCCAGCGGCAAGCGTATTCTGATCTCCGCACACGGGAACTCTCTGCGGGCCCTCCTCAAGATCCTCGAGGGCCTCTCTGAAGCAGCCGTCCTCGAGCTCAACATTCCCACTGCGCAGCCTCTGGTGCTCGAGTTTGACGACCAGATGCGGTTGCGTGAGCGCCATTACCTCGCCGACCCGAGCGAGATTGAGGCGGCCATGGCCGCCGTAGCAAACCAAGGAAAGGCCAAAACCTCATGACACGCGCCAAGCTCAGAGTGGTGGGGTGGGTGACTACCGGAATCATTGCCGGCATCGCACTGAGCACCGGCCTGACTGCGCTGGCGCAGAGGGAAGGTAAGTCTGTCCTCCCGCTCGACGAACTCAGACAGTTCGCTGAAGTCTATGGGGCGGTCAAAGCGCACTACGTCGAGCCAGTTGAAGACAAAAAGCTGATTCATGAAGCCATCAGCGGCATGCTGAGCGGCCTTGATCCGCACTCCTCCTACCTCGATGCAGAGGCCTTCAAAGAACTCCAGGTGGGAACACAGGGTGAATTTGGAGGGCTGGGCATTGAAGTGGGCGTCGAAGATGGCTTTATTCGGGTGGTCTCACCCATCGAGGACACTCCCGCGGCCCGTGCAGGCATTCAGGCCGGCGACCTGATCATTAAGATTGATGACAAAGCGACCAAGGGCCTCGGCATCAACGACGCCGTCAAGCTGATGCGAGGAGCGCCCAAGACGAAGATCACGCTCACACTCTCGCGCAAGGGGGTCAACCAGCCCATCGTCGTCACCATCGAGCGAGACATCATTCGCGTACAGAGCGTTCGCACCCAGTGGGTTGCACCAGGCTATGGCTTTGTGCGAATCACGCAATTCCAGGAGCACACCCTCGAGTCCCTCGTCGAGAAAGTCAACGCGCTCCTCGCCACTGCCAAGACGGACCCTACCAAGCCCATCAAGGGCTTGGTGCTCGACCTTCGAAATGACCCGGGAGGGCTCTTGCATGCAGCCATCGGCGTCTCTGCCGCATTCCTGCCAAGCGAGGTCGTGGTGGTGAAGACTGACGGCCGACAAGACGATGCCAAGCGGTCATACCTGGCCATCGCTGACGACTATCGGCGCACGCCCTCTGAAGACCCGCTGCCCAAGCTCAATCCCCTGGTCAAAACCCTCCCCCTCGTCGTCCTGATCAATGCTGGATCCGCGTCCGCCTCGGAGATCGTGGCTGGAGCCCTTCAAGACCACGGCAGAGCCAAGCTTCTGGGGACACAGTCCTTCGGGAAGGGATCGGTTCAGACCATTCTGCCGCTCACCCGCAACTCGGCCATCAAGCTCACGACAGCCCTTTACTACACTCCTAAAGGTCGCTCGATTCAGGCCAAAGGCATCGAGCCGGACTTCTGGGTAGAGGAGACTGCAGAGGGTGACGTCGTGGATCGATTCCGTTTGCGCGAAGCTGACCTCAGCGGTCACCTGGGCAATCAAAAGGGCGATCCGAGAGGTGAGAAGAAGCCGGAATCGGCTCGAGCCGAGCGTGAAGGTCGCCCCACGATTCCTGCCAAGCCCATCACGTTTGGATCGGCTGAGGACTACCAGCTTCAGCAAGCCCTGGCCCACCTCCAGGGCAAGCCCGTCGCGGTTCGGTCCGCAAAGCCCTAACGCCCAAGGCCATGACCCCTGAGCTCGAGCTTCAGCACAGCAGGACCCTGCTGCTGCCAGAGCTGGAGGTCGATCAGATTGAGAGACTACAGACCTCTGAGGTCTGGGTGATCGGACTTGGGGGACTTGGCACGGCGGCCAGTCTCTACCTTGCCAGCAGCGGGGTTGGACGCTTACACCTGGTCGATGGAGATCAGATAGATGCAAGCAACCTCCCCAGGCAGATTCTCTACGGCCAGGCCGATCTGGGCAGACCGAAGGCTGAGGTGGCTGCGGAACGACTGCGCAGCCTCAACCCCAACGCTCAGATCTCTGCCCACACCCAGATGGCCCAGCGAGACTGGCTCGAGTCTGCCCTCCAGAGCGCCAGCCTCGTTCTTGACTGCACCGATCGCTTTGTGAGCCGTCAATCGATCAACGAGGTGTGCTTGAGGCTCCAGATCCCTTTGGTGATTGCCTCGGTCGTGCGGTGGGAAGGCCAGCTTCTGGCTTGTGGGCCATCCCTGCGAGCCCAGGGCTGTTATGCCTGTACCTTTCCACTGGTAAACGACGCCTCAGGCTCCAGCGCCGTCGACGCAGCCTGTGGGGCTTTTGGCGTCTTTCCGAGCATGGCTGGGGTCATGGCGACGCTTCAAGCCCAAGAGGCACTCAAGCTGCTGCTCGGGCTCCATCCAGAGCCAGACCTGCTCATGCTTCAGGGGCCCTCGCTCGAACTGATTCGGATTCAACGCAGACGTGATCCGAACTGCCCCGCGTGCAAGGGCGCATGAGCCACGGAGAGGCTCATTCCGGAAGCAGGTGGGTGAGCGCGAACTCTAGATCAGAGGTGGGGTGGTCTTTAAATCCTGACTTGGCATAGCGAAGCCAGCGTCCCTGGACATAGCCGATGCAAACTGCGGCTAGCGCGGCGGGCGCAGCATCACCCTGTGCGGCACCCGACTCGAGTCGAGCCAGCTTGAGGTTCTGGCGGAGCGACGCCTCGACGCGACTCATCAACTGGTTGACCCTGGATTGCAGGCGGGCATGCTCAAACGTGATGGCCTCCCCAATGAGTACACGGGTCATGCCTGGATTCTTGTCAGAGAAGCCCAGCAGCACGCGCAGCACGGCTCGAGCCTTTTCATTGGGGGTCTCTGGCCCTGCCTCAATGCGATTAATCAGACCAAAAAGAGAGTCCTCGATGAACTCAAGGAGACCCTCATACATCTGGGCTTTGCTCGCAAAGTGACGATAGAGAGCGGCCTCGGACACGCCAATCTTCTCGGCGAGCGCAGCAGTGGTCACGCGTTCAGGCTGACCCTCCTCGAGCATGGCCGCAATGGCCTGAAGGATCTGAATGCGACGCTCACCGGGGCGAGGACGTTTACGCGCGGGCGCTTCAACCAGCTCAGACTCAACCAGCTCAGACATGCGACCTCCTACTTGGATCGGCCACGCGAGGCCAAATCTGCCAGCGAGTTTACTTGAAGGCGCACAAAACTGGGACGCCTTGCGCCTAAGGGTCGACCCTGTGCCCAGGCCTGGCGCCGCTGAGTCTCCGAACACCAAATCCTGGCCGTGCGCAGTCCGGCTCGATGAGCTGCGCGAAGATTCTCGGTGCTGTCATCGACGAGCTGCAGTCGGTGTGCAGGCAGCCCAGCTTGACGACCAAGGTGTCTCCAAAGCCAGGCCGAGGGCTTAGGCCGAAGCTGCCCCATGGCCCGCATGTCCTCGATCGCGATCACCCGCTCAAAGCAGCCCTTCAAGCCCAGGATCTCGATCAGCCCCTGTGCATAAGCGCGGGGCGCATTCGTGAGCAGCCAGCGACGCCCCTTCAGTCGCTGAATCCGAGCGCGCAGGCCAGTCACCACCCGCACATGCTGGTCAAGGTGACCGAGTGGATGCGTCTCTCGCAGAAAAACCTCAGCATTCACACCATGGTGGCGCATCAGACCGAGTAACGTGGCCCCGTAGCGATGCCAGTATCGCTTGCGCAAAGCGGTGGCCTCCGAGTGGGTTAAGCCGAGCGACCGTGCCATCCAAGCCGTCATGAGCCGATTCACTTCCGGCATCATCGACCAGCTTGCGTCATGCAACGTGTTGTCTAAGTCCAGCAGCCAGAGCCCGTGACTGGACGTACGCGTCAGAGCGATCTGGGCACCGTTCAGTGGGAACGAATCATGGTGCCCACACCCTCACTGGTGAGAATCTCCAGCAAGAGGCTATTGGGAACACGTCCGTCAATGATGTGAACCGATTGCACGCCACTACGGGCCGCATCGAGTGCAGAGCTGATTTTTGGCAGCATGCCTCCGGAGAGCGTGCCGTCCGCAAACAAGGCATCGATCTCTCGGGCGGAAAGGCCCGTAATCAGCTGTCCCGACTTGTCCAAAACCCCCGGGGTGTTGGTCATGAGCACCAGCTTTTCTGCCCGAAGAATCTCGGCCATCTTGCCTGCGACCAGGTCGGCGTTGATGTTGTACGTCTCACCCTCTTGACCCGATCCAATGGGCGCAACGACTGGAATGAAGCCGCTCTTGAGCAGCGACTGAATGATCTCTGGATCGACCGACTCAATCTCGCCCACCTGGCCAATGTCAAGGGACTGCTCTGGCTGGTCCCTGGAGGGAAGCATCAGCTTGCGGGCACGGATGAGGCCACCGTCTTGTCCGGTGAGGCCCACCGCCTTGCCACCTGCGTGGTTGATCAGTTCAACAATTTCCTTGTTCACCTTACCCGCCAGGACCATCTCCACAATGTCCATGGTTTCGGCATCTGTGACCCGCATGCCTTGAACGAATTCGCCCTTCTTTCCGACCTTTCCAAGCAGTTCCTCAATCTGGGGTCCTCCGCCATGGACGACCACGAGATTGATGCCCACCAGCTTCAGCAGCACCACATCGTGGGCGAAGCCGCGCTTGAGTGCCTCATCGGTCATGGCGTTCCCGCCATACTTCACCACCACCGTCTTACCGTGGAAGCGACGAATGTAGGGCAGGGCCTCTGCCAGAATGGCCGCCTTCTGGCGGGCTGCTGCAAGATCGGTCATGGCGAAAGCGCGTGAAAAGGTTAGTCGCCGAACTGTCGCTGGCGAAGCTCACGTCTCTGTTGGGCTTCGACAGATAACGTGGCGGTGGGACGAGCCAACAATCGCTGCAGGCCGATGGGCTCACCCGTCTCTTCGCAGTACCCATAATCGCCGGCGTCGATTCGAGCAATGGATTGTTGAACCTTTTTGATGAGCTTGCGCTCTCGATCCCTGGTTCGGAGCTCAAGTGCGTGCTCCTCCTCAATGGTGGCCCGATCGGCTGGGTCAGGAACCAGGGTAGTCTCACGGAGGTGCTCGGTGGTCTCTCCCGCGTTGGCTCGAAGTTCTGTCTCGAGCGCTTGAAGGCGGCGCCTGAAAAAATCGAGCTGCGCAGCGTTCATGTACGCGTCTTCGGGCTGGGCGAGGAGCTCCTCCTCGGATTCAATCGTTTTCTTCAATTCGGTTCCCATCTGAACAACCTGTGTCGGAGGCTAAACAAGGCACTGAGAGAGCCCTTTGAGGATTGTATCCTTGGGCAGGCCTTTACCGATAAAGACAATACGAGTCTCACGCGCCTCACCTGACTTCCACAGGCGGCCCTTGTCACCGCCCATGAGCATGTGAACGCCCTGGAAGATCATCTGATGGTCACTTCCCTTGAGCCAAAGAACGCCCTTGTAGCGATAGAGCTGAGGGCCGTAGGCCTGCGAAACCGCGGACATAAATCCCTCAAAGCGGTCTGAATCCATAGGCCGCGTGGCCTTGAAGAGAAATGAACTCACATCTTCGGCGTGGTGATGATGATGGTCTACGTCCAAAAAGCTTGGATCAATCTCGAGGGCAGCATTCAGATGAAACCCTTCAATATCGAGAACCTCGCTCAGCTCGGTCTCTCCAAAGTGCACTTCCTGAATACGCGCTCGGGGGTTCATGCGCACCAAGCGTCGCCTCAGTGAGTCCACACTCTCCTCATCGACCAGGTCGACCTTCGACAGAAGAATGCGATCCGCAAACCCGACCTGAGCCTGAGCTTCGGAATGTTGATCGAGCTGACTCGGGCCATGCCTTGCATCGACGATCGTGATGATCGCGTCGAGCAGGTAGCGCTCGGCCACGGCGTCATCCACAAAGAAGGTTTGGGCCACCGGACCCGGTTCAGCAAGGCCCGTGGTCTCAATGATGACCCGATCAAATTCCAGGACGCCCGCATCGCGTTTCTCGCCTAAGCGATTGAGCATGTCAACCAAGTCACCGCGAACCGTGCAGCACAGGCAGCCGTTATTCATTTCGACGATGCGCTCTTGCTGGTCTTCAAACAAGAGTTCGTTGTCGATGCTCTCCTCGCCAAATTCATTCTCAATGACCGCGATGCGATGGCCGTGAGGTTCATTGAGAATGCGCTTGAGTAGGGTGGTCTTACCCGCGCCGAGAAAGCCTGTGAGGATGGTGACTGGAATCATCCTCTTATTTTGCCTGAGTCGACTTGGGCTTGGCTCTCGGGTGGGCCTGGTCGAGCACCTTTGCGAGGTGCTGGTGATCAAGATGGGTATAGACCTGGGTGGTCGCGATATGGGCATGCCCTAAAAGCTCTTGCACCGCGCGAAGATCACCACTGCTCTGGAGAAGATGGGAGGCAAAGGAGTGTCTCAGCATGTGTGGGTGTACGCCGAATCCCAGGCCAGCCTCTCGCGAGCGGCGCTCAAAGCTGCGCTGAACGCTGCGCGTACTCATGCGTCCTCCTCGGGCACCAAGAAAGAGTGCGGGGATCAGGGGCCTCAGCGCCTGACGCGCGACGAGCCAGGCCTGCAGCGCCTCTAGGGCCTGAGTTCCGAGCGGCAGGAGGCGGCGCTTGCGTCCTTTGCCCAGCACCTGTATCTCTCGGCTCTTCAGATCGATCCACCCTGCGTCGGGATCCGTGCCCGGCTGCACATCAAGGCCAACGATCTCTGAGAGCCTGAGGCCACAGCCGTAGGCCAGCTCAAAAATGGCTCGGTCCTGAACGGAGCGCCAGCCTGACAGGCTTGGTGTTTGGACCTCCACAAAGGCACAGGCAGCATCCACTGAGAGCGCCTTTGGGAGCATGCGTGCGAGCTTTGGCAGCCGAAGACCCTTTGCCGGATTGGCTTTGATCAGGGGTACGCCATTCGGCTCTGAGGTCATGATCCAATCGAAAAAAGCCCTCCAGGCTGCAAGACGACGACGAATGCTCCGAGGTGACGACCCCTCTCTGGTCAGCATACCCACCATGGGCTGGAGGTCTTGGGCATCGAGGGCATAAAGCGGTTTGTGCGCACGTCGAGCGAGATCGGCCAAGTCGCGCGAGTAAGCCTCAATCGTGAGCGCTGCAAGGTTACGCAGCCTCAGGCTCTGCAGAAAGCCCTCGGTGAGGGCTTCAGCGACGGGCTCAGCCTGATCGGACGTGGAGTGCTGCACTCGCAAGCTCCGCCATTCGCTCCAGAAACACCATGCCTTGCCCAGGTTCAAACCGACTCGCGTCGTTGGCGCCCAGCACGATGGCCTGGGAGGTGGCGCCAGGGGTGCCGGGCTCCAGCGGCAGAAACGCCAGACTTCCGAGGTCCTCGTGAGCCGCTGTGAGGCTCCCCAGAATGGCTGCGCCTTGATCCGAGCGCACAGACCAGCAGCTCGGGCGGAGCATGGACGCAACCGCATTCAGAACCTGCGCCTGTTGGTGATCCTCATTCCAACGAAGCCACTCCACCACATCCAGACTAAAGAGCGTCTTGAGCTGATCGATCAGGACAATAGCCCTCTGCTCGGAACCCGCTGCCATGAGCAGCTCACGTACGAGCCGTGTGAGCTTGTCCTGAATCGCCTCATTTTCCTGAGCATGACGCAGCATGAGCGACTGGCGCTGATCCATGGCCTTGACCTTTTCACGCAAGGTCAGGACCTGTCGCTCCAAGAGTGAACTCACGGTCCCACCTGCACCGAGCGTGAGGGCCAGATCAGAAAGCACATCCGGGTGCTCCTCGAGGAACCTCGGATGCTCACGAAGGTAAGCAGAGACTATGGCGGGATTCAGCAGCTTTTCTGTGTCAAGACTCATACCAGTACACCCCTTCGAATGTGGTCTCAGCCGGACCTGTGAGCAGGACAGCATCCTGGGTTTGGCCAGACCATTGAATGGTGAGCAGCCCCCCGCGAGTCTGTACCTGAATCGGAGCGTGGGGCTCTAAAACCCCCTGAAGCACACCACAGACCACCGCAGCGCAAGCCCCAGTCCCGCAGGCGAGTGTCTCACCCACCCCACGTTCCCAGACTCGCAAGGCGATCTGATGCCGCGACCGAAATTGCACAAAGCCTGCGTTGGCTCCCTGCGGGCAACGCACATGACGCTCAAGCCAGGGGCCAAGGATGGACACGTCCGTTTGCTCGAGGTCGCCCACCCATTGAACCAGGTGTGGATTGCCCATCGAAGCGAGGGCGACCCAGACCTCAGGGCCGGCGGGCGTGCGCATGGCATACAGGAGTTGGTCTGCACATCGCATGGTTCGGAGACCCTCTGCATCAAAGGGCAGATCCTCCGGCCGCAGACGAGGGGGCCCCATGTCCACCGTCACGCGACCATCGGCCTGCAGGCGAGGCTCAATGACCCCGGCACGAGTCTTGACTCGAAAATGAGCCGCAGTGGTGAGCCCCTTGTCATACACGTACCGGGCGAAGCACCGTGCACCGTTGCCACACTGCTCCACCTCGCCGCCATCTGCATTAAAGATGCGATATACAAAATCTGCGCCCCCAGTGGAATCGTTTTCCACGAGCAAGATTTGGTCTGCCCCCACGCCAAAGCGTCGATCTGCGAGGCGGCGAAGATGCTCAGGCGTCAATAGCCCGGCCGGAAGGCCCTCTCGTGCATCCAACACCACGAAGTCATTCCCAGCCCCCTGCATCTTGGTGAAAGGTATCTTCATAGCGAGATTATCGACGATCGTAGACCGGCGCATGCCCAAGGGGTCGCGTCTTGAAGCGACGGTGAGTCCAGAGGTATTGCGCCGGGTCCTCCAACACTCGGGCCTCGATAAATGCATTCATTTTCTGAACACCCTCTTCTAGGCTGTCGGAGGGTTCATGACTCCATGCGGGATAGAACCTCGACTCATATCCCGTCTCCGTGAGGCGAGTGACCATGGGCAGAATATGGGCGCCGGTCATCTGTGCGAGGCGCACCACACTGGTCACCGTGGCAGCGGGCTGACCAAAAAATGACGCGAAGACTGCGTCACGCTCCCCGAAATCCATATCCGGGAGAAAGTAAGCCGTCTTTCCTTTTTTGACGAGGCGCGCGAGCCGCCCAATGCCCTCACGACGAGAGATCAGAATGGGCTCATTGAAGCGGGAGCGGCCCTGGAGAATCCAGGCGTTGAGTCGGGGGCTGGACTGGTCCGAATAGAGCGAGACGATCTGACGTTCAAGCTGGATCCGAACCCCTCCCGCATCCAAGCCAAGAAAATGGGGCGCAAGGATGATGATTCGCTCCTCTCCCAGGCGCTCCAGGCACTCCAGACCCACCAGTGAGACCCGCGCTCGCAGCCTCTCACTGCTGCAGTCAAAGAGCTCGAAACGATCCAGAAACGCACTGGCATAGGCACGAAAATGTGCGCGACTGACTCGATTGACCTCAGCTGCCGACCAAGCCGGAAAGCACAAGCCCAGGTTGGCCTGTGCAATTCTGCGTCGGGGGGCCGCCAGAAAATAGAGCAGGCTCCCCAGAAATCCCCCCAGGCGCCTGCGCGTTTCAAAGGGGAGGCGGCCGAGCATTCGCGCCCAAAAAAGCCCGAAGCGCACCAACATCTCTCTCATTTCGAAGCGCCTCTCATGAACGATGGCCCGACTGGCCCCGATAGACCGGTGTCTTATGTCGGTTGTAGGCCCAGAGATACTGGCTTGGAGCCTGCCAGATCTCCTGCTCACAGCGGCGGTTCATCTCGTTGACCTGATCCAACAGCGCAGAGCTCTGCGGGCTCCATGGACTGAGCCGCATCTGCCAGCCCGATGGCACTCGCCTCACCACGACCCAGAAGACGGCAGCGCCCGTGGCCTGGGCCAGTCTCAGTGGCAGGGTCATGGTGTAGGCTGGTCTGCCCCAGGCGGTTGCCCAAATCCCATCCCCATCTGTTGGAACCTGATCGGGCAGCATGCCGATGCCCTCGCCGGCACGTAAGGCCTTGATCATCTGCCGAACACCGGATGCATTGGCCGGCACCGCACGCACACCCTGCGTGGGTCGAAGGGCCCGCAAGAGGCGCTCCATCGCAGGCTTGCGCGCCGGCCGATAAAGCACGGTCATGGGGCAGACATCCCGTGCAAGCCGTCGAGGCGCCAGTTCAAACGCCCCCAAGTGTGGGGTCAGGAAAACCACCCCCCGACCCTCCGCCGCCGCTCGCTGTGCAGCCTCCAGTCCGACCACCTCCATGCGGTCCATGGCCCCAGGGTGACACCATATTTTTGGAAGTTCGGACACCAGCAGGCCTGCATGGCCAATGGACGCCCACCGCAGTCGACCAATCTGATGGGGGCTGAGGCCAGCCTCAACCGCAGACTCAGAGCCCAGCGCCGCCATTAGGCTTCGATCGAGCTGACTCCGATAGCGCGGCGAAGACAACCAGACCAGCAGGCCGAGCAGGTGACCCAGGACACGCAGGCTCCAGAGCGGCCAATGAGCAAGGAATTTGAAAAGCGTTTGCATAGGGTCTATAGTGAATCCATCGCCGATTTAATCGACAACTTGCGGGGCGATTGTCTTTCAAATACCGCTAAAGCGTGTGCAATTCGCAGTCAGAAGCGTATCGCTCAGGCCACAGTCCGCAGTTGTCATCACTGGAGACCCGCATGAGCCAAGACTTCCTCTTCACTTCTGAATCTGTTTCTGAAGGCCATCCCGACAAAGTATCCGACCAGATATCGGATGCCATTCTCGACGCCCTCATCGCCCAAGACCCCACCTCACGTGTTGCGGCTGAAACCCTGTGCAACACCGGCCTGGTGGTTCTGGCTGGAGAGATCACCTCCCGCGCCAACGTGGATTACATCCAGGTGGCCCGCGACACCATCAAGGGCATCGGGTACGACAACACCGAGTACGGGATCGACTACAAAGGCTGCGCGGTGCTTGTAGCCTATGACAAACAAAGTCCGGACATCGCCCAAGGCGTGAACAAGGCACATGATGACGGGCTTGACCAAGGCGCGGGTGATCAAGGCCTGATGTTTGGCTATGCCTGTGATGAGACAACTGTCCTGATGCCCACCGCCATTCACCTTTCTCACCGGCTGGTGGAGCGCCAGTCCCTCGTTCGGCGTGATGGTCGTCTCTCATGGCTGCGCCCTGACGCCAAGTCCCAGGTCACCCTTGAGTACCGGGACGGGAAACCCTTTCGGATCGACACCGTCGTGCTCTCGACGCAGCATGCTCCCGACATCACGCTCGAACAGCTGCGCGAAGCGGTCATTGAGGAAATCATCAAACCTGTTCTGCCTGCAGAGCTTGTGAAGGGCGAGATCAAATACCTGGTCAACCCCACAGGGCGGTTTGTGATTGGCGGACCACAGGGTGACTGCGGCCTCACCGGGCGCAAGATTGTGGTCGACACCTATGGCGGCTCCGCTCCCCATGGAGGCGGGGCATTCTCAGGCAAGGATCCCTCGAAGGTGGACCGATCCGCTGCCTACGCTGGTCGCTATGTGGCCAAAAACATTGTGGCGGCTGGCCTTGCAAAGAAGGCTCTCATTCAGGTGAGCTACGCCATTGGAGTGGCCAAACCCACCTCTGTTTTCGTGGACACACAGGGCACTGGCGTGGTCCCAGACGAGAAGATTGCCGCTGCAGTGCAGGCTGTGTTCGACCTACGCCCCCGTGGGATCGTCCAGATGCTGGACCTGCTTCGTCCGATCTACAAGAAGACCGCAGCCTATGGCCATTTTGGCCGCGAAGAGCCCGAATTCAGTTGGGAGCGCACCGACAAGGCCCAAGCCCTGAAGGATCACTGCCTGACCTAACTGGATTGACCTCAGCGCACCTTCTCGTCATACTCCCGATTCTGCTCGAGGAGCGTTGCGAGAGGGTGCGCCCTCCCAGGCTCGAGCGAGGCGCCGCACTGGCGCCTTCAGCAACGGCGCTCGCGTATTCCTAACCCAACAGAAAGGAGCGCGAGATGAGCGCTGTTCTAAAAGAAGTTCGCACCCAAGATTACGTCATTGCGGATATGAGCCAGGCCGATTGGGGCCGCAAGGAAATCCGCATCGCAGAAACTGAGATGCCTGGCCTCATGGCCATTCGTGAAGAGTTCGCCAAGGCCCAGCCTCTTAAGGGCGCCCGCATCACAGGCTCCCTGCACATGACCATCCAGACTGCGGTCCTGATCGAGACACTCACGGCCCTCGGTGCTGAGGTTCGCTGGGCATCCTGCAATATCTTCTCCACTCAAGACCACGCCGCTGCCGCGATCGCCGCTGCCGGAGTGCCCGTCTTTGCAAAGAAAGGTGAGACCCTGGAGGAGTACTGGGACTACACCCATCGCATTTTTGACTGGGCCGATGGCAAGCCCACCAACATGATTCTTGATGACGGCGGTGACGCCACCCTGTTGCTGCATCTCGGCGCAGACGCAGCCCGTGACATCAGCGTACTTGACCACCCTCACAGCGAAGAGGAGCGGTGCCTGTTTGCCTCCATCAAGACTCAGCTCGCCAAAGACCCCGGTTTCTATCAGCGCAATCTCGACGCAGTCATCGGCGTCACTGAGGAGACCACCACGGGCGTTCATCGCCTCAAAGAGATGAGCGCCAAAGGCACGCTGGCGTTCCGCGCCATCAACGTGAATGACTCGGTCACCAAGAGCAAATTCGACAACCTTTATGGCTGCCGCGAGTCGCTGGTCGACGGCATCAAGCGCGCCACCGACGTCATGATTGCCGGCAAGATTGCAGTCGTTGCGGGCTATGGTGATGTGGGCAAGGGCTCCGCACAGGCGCTGCGGGCACTTTCAGCCCAAGTCTGGATTACCGAAATCGATCCCATTTGTGCTCTACAAGCTGCGATGGAAGGCTATCGCGTGGTCACCATGGACTACGCAGCCGACAAGGCCGACATCTTCGTCACAGCCACTGGCAATAAAGACGTCATCACCTTCGATCACATGTCGCGCATGAAGGACCAGGCCATTGTCTGCAACATCGGTCACTTCGACAATGAGATTGATGTCGCCTCTTTGGCGCAGTGCACTTGGGAAGAGATTAAGCCTCAGGTTGACCACGTCATCTTTGCCGATGGCAAGCGGATCATTCTTCTGGCGCAGGGTCGACTCGTGAACCTGGGTTGCGGTACCGGTCACCCCAGCTATGTCATGAGCTCCTCCTTTGCCAATCAGGTCATTGCCCAGATCGAGCTCTTTACGCATCAGGACTATTACGAAAAGGGCAAGGTCTATGTGCTGCCAAAGCACCTCGATGAGAAGGTCGCGCGTCTCCAGCTGCAGAAGCTCGGGGCCATGCTGACCGAACTCTCCCCCGAGCAAGCTCGATACATTGGCGTGCCGATGGAAGGCCCCTATAAGCCTGAGGCCTACCGCTATTAATCCCATGCAAATCAGCCTGGAGTTTTTCCCACCCAAGTCCCCAGCAGCAGCGGAGGCCCTGGGTGGGGTCGCGCAGAGCCTCTCGGTCCTCCGCCCGGCCTATGTCTCCGTCACGTATGGGGCGGGCGGCTCGACAAGAGAGGGGACTGCGGCCACGGTTTCGCAGATGCGAAAGCAGTTTCACGCCGTGGCCCCACATGTGTCTTGTATCGGGGCGAGCGCCGACGAGCTCCTCGAACTCCTGAGCGGCTACCAGAGGGATGGCATCGATCGCATCGTAGCCTTA
This sequence comes from Bordetella parapertussis, assembly GCA_945862985.1. GTDB lineage: Bacteria > Pseudomonadota > Gammaproteobacteria > Burkholderiales > Burkholderiaceae_A > Hahnella > Hahnella lacustris. The sequence continues at coordinate 127,033 of CAMAZF010000001.1, forward strand.
CGCGGCGACCTCCCCTCTGGCTTTGGTCAGGGTGGGGACTTTGCTCACGCGGTTGACCTCGTTCGATTCGTCCGCCAACACTTTGGCAGTCACTTTGCGATCGAGGTGGCCGCCTACCCGGAAGTCCATCCGCAAGCCCGCTCCGCCCAGACTGATCTCGATCACTTTGTGGCCAAGATGAAGGCCGGCGCTGATGGCGCCATCACCCAGTATTTCTTTAACTCTGACGCTTACTTTCGGCTGGTCGATGAAGCCTACGCGAAGGGAGTGGAGGCGCCCATCACGCCTGGGATAATGCCCATCACCAACTTCACCCAGCTGGCTCGCTTCTCAGACAGTTGTGGCGCGGAAATCCCTCGTTGGATACGCCAACGCCTCTCTGGGTTTGGAGATGATGCGGAATCCATCAGGGCCTTTGGCCTCGATGTGGTGACCGATCTGGTCGATCAGCTCGTCACCGCCGGTGTGCCAGGCCTGCACTTCTACACCATGAACCGGGCTGAGCCAACGCTTGCCATCTGTCAACGACTTGGCTTGGCTGGGTCGGGCTGAATCCAGCCGCCCTCATGGACCCAGGCATGGAGCCGCAGATCGTGCTGCTCTCCGAATGCAAAGTCCACCGCTGCGTGCTCAAAAACCACGCCCACCATGAACGGGTCGGGCAATCCCTTGGCCCGCCGAGCATCCAGGGTCCGATCGTAGTAACCCTTGCCTGCGCCGAGCCTCGCCCCGTGACAATCCACTCCTACGCAAGGGACTATCCAGACCTCGCAGTCAGGATCCTCCGTGCCTCCCGGTGCGAGCAGTCCCTGCGCGTCTTTGACAAGCGATTGCCCAGGAACCCATCGACGAAACAGCAGGGGCTCCTCAGGCGCTGCCACCACGGGCAACGCCAGCGAAATGCCTCTCTGGTGCCAAGCGCGCCAGACCACCACCAGGTCGGGCTCGCCCTTCCAGGGCAGAAAGACCGCAACCCGGCTCCATTCCCGAAGAACAGCCTGAGCAGAGAGGGTATCGGCCATCAGCCGCTCCGCCCGGCGGCGGTTCTCAGCGCTCAGATGCTGACGAGCCTGAAGCAGCCAGGAGCGCCACTCCTGCTTGGACTGACCCTCTGGGGGCATCCGTTCCATAGGCGACTCCTGTTCTCGTTCCACGGCTCCGATGTATCGTAGGCTCATGCGCAACCCTCTGCTCAGTGCATCGCTGACGATCATTCTGATGACCTTCTTGGGAACTGCCACTCAGGCAAAGCCCCAAGTCAACCATCCCATCTTGGCCGCAAAGGCCGCCTTTGAGGCATCGAATCTGCCCAAGCTGGTTCAAGCCCAACGTCAACTGGGTCAGGATCCCTTGCGCATCTGGGCAGACTACTGGGTTCTGCGCCTCTCCCTCACCCAGGAGCCCTTCGGCTCGGGCCCGCTCGAGAGCCTCGAGCAGTTTCTCAAATCGGCGGGCAACCACCCACTGGCCACCGCCATACAAAGGGATTGGGGTCACGCTGCCATTCGTAAGGGCCCCTGGGAGCGTGTTGCCACCGTCTTGGAACGCCTTCCAGCCACCCTCGACTCTCCTGGCATTGCCTGTGGTCAGGCTCGCCTCCGACTGGAACGAGGGCAGGCCCAGGCTCTGGAGGTGGCCAGCCTGGCGCGTGGGCAGGAGTCCCGAGAGGGGTGTCTTTATTTGCTAGAGGCAGTCCACCGACAATCCCCCCTGCCTCATGAGACATTGCAGACCCATGCCCGTTGGGCAGCGGCGGCAGGCGATCTGTCGGCTGCGCGCAGGATATGGCTGCTCACCGAACAAGGCGACACCCAATTTGCGCGGGAGCGGCCGTTGCTGGAGATGCTGGTTCGATCTCAATCCAATAGCCTGCAGGTCGCTCAGCAGCTCGATCGAGGAAAGATTCGTCTTCGCGAAGATCAAGTGCCCTTTGCCAAAGGTGTTCTCGCAGGGCGGCTCTACGTGCGCTCAGACCCGAAGTCCTGGCCCTTTTTGCAAGATGCGCTTCGAGGCGATCCCCAGCTGCTCAAACGCATGCCGACGGCCAGCCTGGAGGCGTTTGCTCGGCTGAGCCTTCGGCGCGGAGATTGGGCCAGCCTGCACCGAGTTCTTGAGTCGCTCCCACCGGCCGTGCAGGCGGAGGACCATTGGCGTTACTGGAGGGGGTGGCTTGCCCAACAACGTGGCGATTCCGCCATGGCGAGGAGCCTTTGGCAGAGCATTCCTGCCGGCTGGGGCTTTTATCAGCAGCTTGCATCTGCTGAACTCGTGCGCGCAGCTCCGCTCTCGCGTCGCGATTCGAGCCTCGCCATCGAGGTCGCCAGAGCACGCGAACAGCTTCAAACACAAGACACGCTGCAACGCGCGCTCTCTTTGGCGACGCTCGGGCTTCGCTCAGAGTCTGCGACCGAGTGGAGATCGCTGCTTGACCAACAATCCGACCCCGTCATCCTGGCAGCGGCTGAGCTGGCGCTGGCCTCTGGTCACTACGACCGGGCCATCAATGCCGCGATTCGGACCCAAAGCGCCCATGACCTCGATCTTCGTTACCCCAAGCCCTTTCAAAAAACCATCGATCATTACTCCGCCTCTCGAGCCCTGGAGGTCAGCTGGGTCTACGGGCTGATTCGCCAAGAATCTCGCTTTCTCTCGGGGGTCTTCTCTCCCGTTGGTGCGGCGGGCCTCATGCAGATCATGCCAAGAACCGCCAAGTCGCTTGCAAAGGAAGAGGGCATCCGAAACTTCAGGCCCTCCGCCGTGACCGAACCAGAGCTCAATGTGCGACTCGGTACCCGCTATCTGCGCACTCTCTATGACCAGTTTGAAGGCTCTCTGGTGCTTGCCACCGCAGCCTACAACGCAGGGCCTGCTCGCAGTCGGCTCTGGCGGGGCACGCTGGTGCAGCCCATTCCTGGGGCTGCCTTTGCCGAGTCGATACCCTTTGCAGAGACTCGTGACTACGTCAAGAATGTCTTGGCCAACACCGCGGCGTATCACGCGCCCAGTGCCCCACAAACCCTTCTCACCTGGCTACGCCCGATTGATCAGAAGAAACCCAGCCTAGAATCTCAACCATGACCCCTTACCCTCGCAGCGTCGCTATCCTGGGTGGCACTGGCTTCATCGGGCGTGCCCTCTGTAATCGGCTCTCCCAGCTTGACTCCGGCCCCCGAGAGATCCGTGTGCTCACTCGAAGTCGCGGTCGTGCACGTGCCCTCTGGATTCTTCCCAAGCTCCAGGTGCTCGAGGTCGATTACCTGGATGAAGCGAGCCTCGCCGAGGGGCTTCACGGCTGTGAGGCGGTGGTGAACCTGGTGGGCCTGCTGCACAGCCGACCCGGAAAGCCATGGGGCCCAGACTTTGATGAGGCCCATGTCCGTCTGCCCGCAAGGCTCGCCCGGAGCATGGCTCGAAACCAGATTCGGCGTCTGATCCACATCAGTGCGCTCGGCGTCTCTTCGTCCGCCCCATCGATGTACCTGCGCAGCAAGGCAGCCGGAGAAGCACTTCTCAGAGGCGCAGAGTCCATCGATCTCACCATCCTGCGGCCTTCGGTGGTCTTTGGCCCGGAGGATCAGTTTGTTCGGCTCTTTGCCAAACTCTCTCGATGGCTTCCCATCATTCCACTGGCCAGTCCGCATGCCCGCTTTCAGCCCATTTATGTGGGAGATCTCGTTCAAGCCATCACCCAGTGTCTGCAAGAGCCGAGAGCAATTGGCCAGGTTTTTGAGATTGCGGGTGAGGACGTGCTGACGCTCTATGAAGTGGTTCACTGGGCGGCCACCTACTCCGGGCATCCCCGAATCATCCTGCCGCTCTCTGACGGGCTTGCACAGCTGCAGGCGCTCATCATGGAGCACCTCCCTGGTCCCACGCTGGTCTCTCGTGACAACCTGGCCTCTGCAACCATCCCAAGCCTGGCCTCTGGCCCGATGAGCCCCTTGCTGAACCTCGGGCCCCTCACTCGCTTTCACAGCGCCGTTCCGAAGATGCTTGGGAAAGCCTAGGGCCGATGGACCATCAAGGATTGGCGGCGCTTGCACCCGAGCGAAGCGACCCCTTCCTCTCTCGTCTGCCGGCGCGCGTCGAGGTTTACTGTGTGGGCGGGGCGGTTCGAGACTGCCTGCTGGGAGAGCCCGCACTCGATCGAGATTACCTGGTAACAGGAGCCAGCCCAGATGACATGGCAGGAGCCGGTTTTCGTCCAGTGGGCAGAGATTTTCCGGTCTTTCTTCATCCGACCACCCAGGCCGAATACGCGCTGGCAAGAACCGAACGAAAGTCTGGGCAAGGCTATAAAGGCTTCGTGTTTTACACCGGCCCGGAGGTCAGTCTGGAGGAGGACCTCCTTCGAAGGGATCTGCGCATCAATGCGATGGCGGTCGACTCGGGGGGGCGTTTGCACGACCCATTGGGTGGCTATGAGGACCTCAAGCGTGGGATATTGCGCCACATCAGCCCTGCCTTTCGAGAGGACCCCCTTCGCCTCCTGAGGCTCGCACGGTTCTGTGCGCGTTGGCCCCATTTTGCGGTTGCGGACGAGACTTTTGCCCTCTGTCAGCAGGTTGTCGCGGACCAAGAGCTCCAGGTTCTTGTGGCTGAGCGAGTCTGGACTGAACTGGAAAAGGGGCTCCAGTCAGCCGAACCCGCCCGAATGATGGCCCTGCTCGAGTCTCTGAGCGCATGGCCCAGTCTCGTCGGCACGCACGGTGTCTCGCTCGATCAAGGGGCCGCCATGGCAGAGCTGACAGAGGCCAAGAGAAGGGGGGTCCCTGTCGGCACGCTGGCAGGACTGCTCTTTTCAAAATGGCCAGCAGGCAGGCTGTCCGCTGTGCTGCCCAAGCAGGTTCTCGACTGGCAACGCCTCCTCTCAGCGGGACTCGCCAAGCCCAGCTGGATCAAGCAACTCCAGCACCCAAGCCCTCCAGACGCCCTTGAGCAGACGGCCAGAGAGATTCTGCATTGGGCAGAGGAAGGGGACCTTTTTCGACGGCCTGAACGCGCCTTACCGCTGCTGGTGCTGGCGGACCCCAGGCACCAGGCGGCGCTGACCCTCATTCAGGGTTTGATCTCACTGCCGGTTGGGCTCGCTGCCCAGTCTGCTGCGCGAGACCATTTGTCGGTTCCCCTCGCCGTTCAATCACATCGACTCGCCTGGCTCATGGAGCAGCTTGCGCGCGCTCAAGACTGAGAACGCCTGGCCCATCGCCGCATCAGAGAGCAGCGTCTGCAGATCAGACAAGGCTCGAAGGCGCCCAGAGTCCTCCGGAGGACGGCCGAGCGCTGCAGGGGCGGGAAACAGCATCGGCTGGGCAAGCGTCAGAAGACCCTGATCCAAAAGCCAGGCAGTCTGGGACTTCAACACCAGCTCACTGGCACCGAGCGCCTCTAAGAATCCAGCCAGCCGCGTGAAATCCACGTGGGCGGTGAGGTCGCGAGAGCCGGGCATGCGGATCCACTCCTCAGGGTCATCCAGACGACGATGGTGAAGGTGCGCTGCGAGCGTGCCGCGGTGGCGGTCCGGATGATCCAGTTCTGGCTGCTCATAGCCGTAATCCACGAAGACGAAGGCACCGAACGCCATTCGATTCCAGAGGGTTTGAATGAAGGCGCTCAGCCCAGGGGCAACCTCACAGAAATGCCCGCTCCGCCACCCACCCCAGGCGCACGCCGCCCGAGCTCGGCCCTGAACGATCTCTGTATGCTCAAGATCCGCCGCCTGAGCCCGCCACATCCAGGCCTCTCGGTGTTCCTCCCAGACCAACCCCCACTCAAGGACCGCCTCGTCCAAGCCCCTCCATTCCAGGCGCTTGACCGGCAAGGCATCCAACACCTCGTGCCCAATCACCAGTCCGCGAATGGGCTCAAAAACGGCTTCGTTCACCCAAGCCACCCGGGACCAGAGGTCCGAGCCGTCCTGTCGACCCTGCAGAATCGATCCAATGGTCTCTCGTTGAAGCGCGCGAAGGTGGGGGCTAGGCTCATCGAGCCAGTACCTCTCGGGAAGGCATTCGCTCTGCGCGAGCGAGATCAGAACCTGGGCCGCCAGGGCCCCTGTTCCAGGACCCACCTCCAGAATAGAGAGCCCAGGCCCCAGTTCCCTCGAGAGTCGCTCGAAGGCTTGGGCCATGGCCATTCCCATCCAGGGGCCCATTGCTGGCGCAGTCTGAAAATCGCCTGAGGCCCCGAAGGGGCCTTGAGGCCGGTCGCTTCTCGCGTAATAGCCTTCGCCAGGATGAAGGAGGGCAGCCTGCATGAATCGGTCAAAGGCAAGCCATCCTCCCTGGGCAAGGGCCTCCTGTTGCAATCGAGCCTGAAGAGAAAGGGTCAGCGCCATGCGATGGAGGGTATCAAAGCTACACTTGCGATATGCGCGCTGCCTCGCCCCCTTCCGCCTCCATTCGCCCTGTCGCCCTCGTGACCGGCGGGGCCAAACGGCTCGGACGGTCGATCGTGCAAACCCTCTCAGCACATGGCTGGAGTGTGGCGATTCACTACCACCAGTCTGCCGCAGAGGCCCAGGCCCTGGTCCGCTCGCTAGAGGCTGATGGCCTTGAGGCCATCGATTGCTGTCTGGCACTCGACGAGCACCTCACAACTCAGAGAGTCGACACGTTTCTGAACGACATCGAGCATCGTCTCGGGCCCGTCACTCTGCTCGTGAACAATGCGTCGCGGTTCTCCTTCGACCTGCCCGACTCTGCCAGTGCAGACGACCTAAAGAGCCACCACGAGACCAACCTCATTGCTCCAGTCTTGCTGACCCAGTCTCTCTATCGCCAGTGCAAGGCCCGTGGTACGCGGGGTGTGGTCATTAGCCTCTTGGACCAAAAGCTCGACAACCCCAATCCCGATTTCTTCTCCTACACACTCTCCAAAGCAGGTCTGCTCTGGGCCACTCGGCTCATGGCCCAATCGCTCGCTCCAACCCTCAGGGTGCTCGCGGTCTCGCCTGGCATTACCCTTCCCAGCGCCGACCAGTCAGAGGAAGAGTTCCGACAGACCCATGGTCAGACGCCCCTGGGGGCCTCCAGCACGCCAGAAGATGTGGCAAATGCCATTGTCTGGCTGGCCCAGTCTCCCGCCATCACTGGCACACACCTCCTCGTCGATGGTGGGCAGCATCTGCTTCCCTCCGCTCGTGACGTGATGTTCTCTACTCGATCATGATGAGACCCATGACCCAAACGGCCGGCCATCGACGCGTCTTCTTGAACGAGCTCAGCCTTATGGCCTCCATTGGATTCCATGACTTTGAGCGCGCTGCACGCCAGCGGATTCTCGTGAATGTCGATCTTTTCGTGCCCCTGGAACAGGCCCAGAGTCACCGTGACGATGTGGCAGACCTGCTCGACTATGACCGCGTGCGCGCTGGCATTCAAGCCCTGGTCGCAGCCCGTCACTACAACCTGCAAGAGACCTTGGTCGATGAGATTTTGGCGCTCTGCCTCGAGTTTCCCCAGGTGTCGGGCGCGCGGGTGTCCACCCAAAAGCCGGACGTCTATCCAGATTGCAAGACCGTTGGGATCGAGACCGAAGCATGGCGCAGCTGAGTCTGGTCCATCTCCACCCGACACCGCGGGAGCTGCGCAATCCGACAGAGGTCAATAAGCTGTCCAAGCGCCTTCATCGGCTCGTCGGCCAGGCCATCGCCGACTTCAACATGATTGAGGCAGGCGATCGGGTGATGGTCTGTCTCTCTGGGGGAAAGGACAGCTACAGCCTGCTCGACCTGCTTCTCTCTCTGAGATCGAGAGCGCCGATTGAGTTCGAACTGATCGCAGTGAATCTGGATCAAGGACATCCGGGATTCCCCAAGGAGGTTTTGCCCAACCATCTGCGTGCCCTTGGCGTGCCATTCCACATCGAGACCCAAGACACATACTCCATCGTCAAGCGCGTGATTCCAGAGGGCAAGACGATGTGCTCGCTCTGCTCAAGACTGCGAAGAGGGACCCTCTACCGAGTGGCCAGTGAACTCGGTGTCACCAAGATTGCGCTTGGCCATCACCGAGATGACATTCTTCAGACCTTCTTTCTAAACCTCTTTTTCGGCGGGGCGCTCAAGGCGATGCCCCCCAAGCTGGTCTCAGACGATGGGCGTCATGTGGTCATTCGGCCACTGGCCTATGTCGAGGAGTCTGACCTCCAAGCCTGGTCTGTGCACAAGGCCTTTCCAATCATTCCCTGCGACCTCTGCGGATCGCAGGAGAATCTCCAGAGACAGCAGGTCAAAGCCATGCTGCACGCCTGGGATCGCCAACATCCTGGTCGAGTCGATTCTATTTTTCAGGCGCTTAGCAACCTCAAGCCATCCCACCTGCTCGACCAGAATGCATTTGCGTTTCGCTCGCTCATGGCCGACGGGTCGCCAAAGGCGGACGGCGACACTGCATTCGACCCGCCAGGATCCTGCGAATGAACGCATTTTTTCGACTGCTCACGATTCTCTGGGTTGTCTGGAAGTACGGGCTTGACCAGCTCGCAGTGGATGGGGCCCGGCGAGGTCTGGACTCGCGAGTGCTGGCCGGCACTCTCTTTCTCTTGCGTCTGGGCCGGCGCTTTCACGCGCCTCGTGGTCAGCGTATTCGGGAGGCGCTCGAGAGCCTCGGCCCCATCTTCGTCAAATTCGGTCAGGTGCTCTCCACCCGTCGCGATCTGTTGCCGGAAGACATCGCCAACGAGCTCGCCCTGCTCCAAGATCAGGTCCCCCCATTTCCTTCAGACCAAGCGATTGCGGCCATCGAGAAGGCCTTTGGGCGGACCATCGAGCAGCTCTTTTTGGTCTTTGACCCGAACCCCGTGGCCAGTGCCTCCATCGCCCAGGTCCATTTCGCTCAGCTCCATGACGGTCGGGAGGTTGCAGTCAAGGTGCTGCGCCCCGGCATGCTGGAGATCATTGACAAGGACCTGGCCCTATTGGCGCTGGGGGCGCAATGGGTCGAGCGCCTCTCTCCGGATGGCCGACGTCTCAAGCCCAGAGAGGTCGTGGAGGAATTCAATCATTACCTCCATGATGAACTTGACCTGGTGCGTGAGGCGGCGAATGCGGCCCAGCTTCGGCGAAACTTCGAGCATTCAGGGCTCCTGCTCATCCCAGAGATGATCTGGGAGCTCTGTCAGCCCAATGTCATTGTGATGGAGCGGGTCTACGGCATTCCCATTGGGAGGATGGACCGACTGCGCGAGGCAGGCGTGGATCTGCAGCAGCTCTCCCGAGAGGGGGTGGAGATCTTCTTTACCCAGGTCTTTCGGGATGGGTATTTCCACGCTGACATGCACCCGGGAAATATTCTCGTCTCTGACCGAGGCCCACATTTTGGACATTACATTGCACTGGACTTCGGCATTGTCGGCACCTTGTCCGAATACGATAAGAACTATCTCGCGCAGAACTTTCTGGCGTTCTTCAGGCGCGATTACCGACGCGTTGCAGAGCTTCATGTTGAATCAGGCTGGGCGCCCGCAGACACCCGCATAGACGCGCTGGAGGCAGCCGTGCGTGGGGTTTGCGAGCCCTTTTTTGATCGCCCGCTCAAGGAGATCTCGCTCGGTCAGGTGCTCATGCGTCTGTTTCAAGCCTCTCGTCGATTCAATGTGGAGATTCAGCCTCAACTCGTCTTGCTGCAGAAAACGCTGCTCAATATTGAAGGGCTCGGTCGCCAGCTCGATCCGGACCTGGATCTCTGGGTGACAGCCAAGCCGTTTCTGGAGCGATGGATGAAGGAGCAGGTGGGCTTTGAGGCCTTGCGCGCACAAGGCATGCGCGAAGCCGAACGTTGGGCCAAACTATTGCCGCAGCTGCCGCGGCTCGCCCATGCTGCATTGACACAGGCGGCCTACCCTCGGGCGGATGAAACGGCTCATCAGATTCGTCGATTGGCTGATGAGACCCGCCGCACGCGGCGCTGGCTTCAGTTGTTGGTGATCGTTGTGATGGTCTCTCCGTGGTTGTTTGCCGCATTTTTCTCTTGAAGGACGCGACATGCTTTTAGCCCTGGTCTCTCTCTATCTTCTGATCTCTGTCCTGATTGGGCTGGTGGCGGCCCGGCAGGTCCACACCGCACAGGACTACATCACCGCTGGCCGGCATTTGCCCATGCCGGTGGTCATGGCCATGGTCTTTGCCACCTGGTTCGGGGCAGAAACCGTGCTCGGTGTCTCCGCGACCTTCCTCGAAGAAGGGTTTCGAGGCCTGATCTCTGACCCGCTCGGCGCATCGCTCTGCCTGGTTCTTTTTGGCCTGGTCTTTGCGCTTCCGCTCTACCGAATGAAGCTGCTCACGCTTGGGGACTTCTTTAAGCGACGCTACAACCGTCAGACTGAGCTCATCATTTCACTCTGCATCGTCGTGTCCTACCTGGGCTGGGTCTCCGCTCAGATCACCGCGCTCGGGCTTGTTTTCAATGTGCTCTCGAATGACATGGTTTCGATGAGCATGGGCATGCTGATCGGTGCGGCGGTGGTGCTGACTTACACCCTCTTCGGAGGGATGTGGAGCGTGGCAGCCACCACGTTTATTCAGATGATTGTGATTGTGGTGGGCCTGCTGATCGTGGCGTGGATGGCGGGTGACATGGCCGGCGGCTTTGGCCCCGTCATTGCAAAGGCTGCGGCAGAAGGAAAGTTTGAATGGCTGCCCACGCTGGATCCCATCGACCTGTTGGGATGGATGGCGGCACTCTTCACCATGGCGCTGGGCTCCATCCCCCAACAAGACGTGTTTCAGCGCGTCAACTCCTCCAAGAGCGAGGCGGTCGCCGTCTGGGGCACCACGCTCGGCGGCGTCGCGTACTTCTTCTTTGCTGCGGTTCCCCTCTTTCTGGCGCACTCCGCCAGCATGATCGATGCAGACCTCACGGCCAGACTCATGGATCAGGACTCTCAGCTCGTGCTCCCCACGCTGGTCCTTCAATACATGCCGTTCTGGGTGCAAGTGATCTTCTTCGGCGCGCTGCTCTCCGTCATCATGAGTACGGCCTCTGGAACGCTATTGGCTCCTGCTGTCACCTTTGCTGAGAATGTCCTGAAGGGCGGCCAGCCCCATATGTCCGACCGTCAGCTGCTGCTCACCACCCGGATCACCGTGGCGGTCTTTACCGTGATGGTGACCGCCTATGCCCTACTCACCGATGAGAGCATCCATGGCATGGTGGAGAACGCCTATCGGATCACCTTGGCTGGTGCGTTCGTACCCCTCGCGGCCGGGCTGTTCTGGCGAAAAGCCAGCAACCTCGGCGCGAGCCTCTCCATTTTCTTTGGCCTTGGAACCTGGCTGCTCCTCGAGGCCAGCGGCGCGGAGCTTCTGGTCGAGCCCCAGCTGATTGGCCTGTGCTTTAGCCTAATGGGCATGGTCATCGGATCCTATGTCTCGCCCAATCCACACCGCGCCCACCTCCATGGTCTCTCGCCAGGGGCTGAAAACCGATGAAAACACCAAACAAGACTGATCTCCTCTCCGTGGTGGTGCTCGCCGCAGGGCGTGGGAGTCGAATGCGCTCGGGGCTGCCAAAGGTCTTGCACCCCATCGGCGGGGTGCCCATGCTGGGCCGGGTCCTCTCAACCGCACAAGAGCTCCAGGCCTCTCACATGGTCTGTGTGGTGGGCTTTGGAGCAGAGGCTGTCGAAGCCTATGTTCGGCAAGCATTTTCGAATCACGCCTCACTGAGCTTTGCCGTACAAGACCCGCCTCAGGGCACGGGGCATGCTGTCGCCTGCGCCATGCCCTTTCTCCCACAAGAGGGTCATACCGTCGTCCTCTATGGAGACGTGCCGCTCTTGACTCGAGAGACCCTCAGCAGCCTTCTCAATCTCGCCCTCAGTCACGACGGGATTGGACTCCTGACCACAAGACTCATCAACCCCACTGGCTATGGACGGATCCTGAGAGACGCCGATGGTCACTTGAGAGGCTGCGTCGAGGAAAAAGATGCCAGCGATGAAGAGCGCCTCATTCAAGAAGTGAACACCGGGGTCCTCGTGGCCCCGACGGCGCGGCTTCGGACCTGGGTCCAGGCCCTCAGAAACGAGAACGCCCAAGGGGAGTATTACCTGACCGATGTCCTGGCCATGGCCGTAGAAGCTGGTCTTCGGGTGGCCACCCACTGCTGCCCTGACCCCATAGAGACTCAAGGGGTTAACTCACAATCTGACCGCAGTCAGCTTGAGCGACACCTCCAGCGCCGTCTGGCCAATGCGCTGCTGGAGGCCGGCGTGAGCCTCGCAGACCCGAGCCGCATCGATATTCGTGGATCACTCCAATGCGGGCAAGACGTGCGTATAGATCCAGGCTGCGTTTTTGAGGGAACGGTGGTGCTCTCCGATGATGTCCAGATCGGCCCAAACTGTGTTCTCAAGGATGTTCGTGTGGGACCCGGCTCTAGGATTGAGGCCATGTCTCATTTGGAATCCTGTGAGCTCGGAGCCCGAGCCGTCGTAGGGCCCTTTGCCAGACTTCGTCCCGGCACGCAGCTTGGCGAAGGGGCTCATGTCGGCAATTTCACTGAGATCAAAAACAGCAGCATTGGCGCCATGTCCAAGGCGAACCATCTCTCCTACATCGGAGATGCCACGGTCGGTGAACGAGTCAACATTGGTGCTGGCACCATCACCTGTAACTACGACGGCGCTCACAAGCACCGCACCATCATTGGCAACGATGCATTCATTGGCTCCGACACTCAGCTGGTGGCCCCGGTGGTCGTGGGGGAGGGCGCCACGCTCGGTGCCGGCACCACCCTCACCGCCGACGCGCCGGCTGGCCAACTGACCCTCTCCCGAGCTCGACAGACGAGCATTGCCCGGTGGAAGCGGCCGAAGAAGACCTCTCATTAAGCATCGGAGACTGACTCATGTGTGGAATCGTCGCAGCACTCTCAAACCAGAACATCGTTCCAGTCCTACTGGAGGGCCTAAGAAGACTGGAGTATCGGGGCTATGACTCAGCAGGTCTGGCCTGCGCGGTCTCAGGAGACCTGACTCGAGTCCGAGCCGTCGGCCGTGTCTCGGAGCTGGCCAAAGCCTCAGCCAATCTCAGCTCCACCCTGGGCATTGCCCACACGCGTTGGGCCACGCACGGCGGCGTGACGAAAGACAACGCTCACCCTCACTGGTCAGAGGGAGAAGGACTGCGCGTCTGTCTGGTTCACAACGGCATCATTGAGAACCACCAAAGCCTGCGTGAGGAGCTCGTCTCCCAGGGATATCGCTTCGAGTCTCAAACCGACACCGAGGTCATTGCTCACCTCCTGCATCGAGAGCGTCTCCAAAGCCTCGACCTTCCCACCGCCTTTACAAACGTCCTGAAGCAGCTCACGGGCGCCTATGCCATTGCTGCCATCAGCTCCAGGGACCCCGGCGCCCTGGTCGCAAGCCGGCACGGTGCGCCCCTCATTCTAGGAGTCAGTGAGAATCCCCAACAGGCGTTCCTGGCCTCAGATGCATCCGCCCTCTTGCAGGTCACACGAGACATGGTCTATCTCGAGGATGGCGATGAACTGTCCCTCACCACCGGCTCGGATGGTCTCATCGAGATTCGTATCCACGATCTCCAGGGTCTCGCCGTCGAGCGGCCCATGGTCCGCAGTGCCCTGAGTGATGATGACGTCGCGCTCGGCCCCTATCGTCATTACATGCAGAAGGAGATGGCCGAGCAGCCCGGTGCCGTCGCGGCCACTCTAGAGATGGTCATGCAGGCCTCCAACATCTCGGATGGCCTCTTTGGGGCCGATGCGGCCGAGGTCTTTACTCAAACGCGACGGGTCCTGATTCTCGCCTGCGGCACGAGCCATCATGCGGGTATGGTGGCCCGCTATTGGATCGAGGCCGTCGCCGGACTCCCCTGTCAGGTCGAGATCGCGAGCGAGTACCGCTACCGACAGAGTGTGAGCGAAGCCGACACCCTCGTCATCGCCATCTCACAATCCGGAGAGACCGCCGATACGCTCGCCGCCATCGAGCACGCCCATCGTCAAGGTCTTCGTCACACCCTGGCCATTTGCAATGTGCCGGAATCCTCCCTGATCCGTGCCTGCCGTCTGCGATTTCTCACGCGAGCCGGTCCTGAGATCGGTGTGGCCTCTACCAAGGCCTTCACGACACAACTGGCTGCGCTCTACCTGCTGACACTCACGCTGGGTCGTCATCACGGCAGCATCGATGCATCGAGTCTTCAGTCTCATCTGGACGCCTTGAGGCACCTTCCGGCTGCGCTCAGCTCCATCCTCGAGGCTGAGCCATCCTTTGCTGCCTGGGCCAGACACTTCGTGAACAAGGATCACGCGCTCTTTCTGGGACGTGGCATTCACTACCCGATCGCCCTAGAGGGCGCGCTCAAGCTGAAAGAAATCAGCTACATCCACGCCGAGGCCTATGCAGCGGGGGAGCTCAAACATGGGCCTCTTGCTCTGGTCGATGACAACATGCCCGTGGTCGCTGTTGCTCCGAATGATCAACTGCTGGAGAAGCTCCGAAGCAACCTTGAAGAGGTTCGCGCTCGCGGTGGTCGACTATTCGTAATTGCGGACCAAGGCAGTGCATTCGAGCCCTCAGAGGGCGTGGAGGTCATCACTCTCGGTGCACACGCTGGCTTGTTATCCCCCATCTTGCATGTGATCCCGCTTCAGATGCTCGCCTACCATGTCGCGCTGGCAAGAGGGCATGATGTCGATAAACCCCGAAACCTGGCCAAGAGCGTCACGGTCGAGTGAAATCCCCCTAAAGGAAAGGCTGACCATGAGAATTGGCGTTGCAATCGATGGATCTGATCATGCGCTGGAGGCTCTCAAAACGGCGATTGCGCTGAGCCATTCGATGAAGGTTCCAGCGGAGCTGATTCTGATCCATGTCAGCATTGACAGCCTGGCCTCGCCGATCGCACGTGGCATTGATCGCGATCAGGTGGCTGCCTACCTTGACGAGCTTGCCCAAGGCGATCTGGCCCATGCCGCTGAGCAAGCTCAGCAGAGCGGGCTCAGACATCGCGTGATCCGGGCGCATGGGCCGATTGTTGAGACCCTGCTCAACACCATCACCCAGGAGAGCCTCGACCTGCTGGTCCTGGGCCATAAAGGCCGTGGAGGCCTGACTGACTTATTGATCGGGTCCGTGACGAACCAGATGGTTCAGCTCAGCCCGGTTCCGGTCGTGGTCGCCAGAAAGTCCAACACCAGCGGAGCGTGATCCGAGAAGCGCTGTTCCTTATAGACCGTGGCCGCACGTAATCTCGGGGCCAGCCCAGGTGTGATCAGGGCGTAGTCAATTCTCCAGCCCACATTCTTGGCTCGGGCCTGGCCACGGTTGCTCCACCAGGTGTACCCTCGCTCCTGCTCCTCGGGATAAAGATGACGAAATCCGTCGACCCAGCCCATGCGGTCGAGGATGTCCGAAATCCATGCCCGTTCCTCTGGCAGAAAGCCTGAATTTTTCTGGTTCCCCTTCCAGTTCTTGAGGTCCCTCTCCGTATGGGCGATGTTCCAATCGCCACAAATCACGTACTCGCGGCCGGTGTCGAGATGATCCTGCATCCACTGCTCCAGGCAGGGGCGAAAAACCTCCATGAATCGAAACTTGGAAGCCTGGCGTTCCTCTGAAGCACTGCCCGACGGTGCGTAAAGGCTCATCACCGACAGCGGCGTCTCGCACAGCGTTCCCGCGGAAAAGTCGGCACGAACCAGGCGACCCTCATCATCGAACTCTGGCGCTCCAAAACCGTTTTCCACACAGACCGGCTGATGAGGGGAGTAAAGACCCACGCCGCTGTATCCCCGCTTTTGTGCGCAGTGCAGCCACGACTGAGCGGCCCCCCGATCTGTTGGGAAGCTCAAATGCCTCTCGGACAAATCCGACGGCTGGGCCTTCAGTTCCTGGAGGCAGACGACATCTGCAGACTGGGCTGAAAGCCAGTCCATCACCCCTTTATCTGCGGCCGAGCGAAGGCCATTTAAGTTCAGGCTAATGATTCGCATGCCGTGTATTCTCCAAATATGCAAAGCACTCAACAGTCATTTCTTCAGTTTGCCATTGAGAGTGGCGTTCTTCGATTTGGCAGCTTTAAAACCAAGGCCGGACGCATCTCCCCGTACTTCTTTAATGCTGGTCTGTTCTATTCTGGGGGCCTGCTTGGACGCCTGGCCGGCTTCTATGCTCAGACGCTTCTCAATGCCCAGGCCCATCAGGGACTCGAAGTCGATCTCCTCTTCGGTCCGGCCTACAAGGGTATTACCCTGGCCAGCGCCACGGCCGTGGCCATGGCTGCAAAAGGGCATGACCTGCCGTTTTCCTACAACCGCAAAGAAGCGAAAGACCATGGAGAGGGTGGCGTCATGGTGGGTGCCCCGGTGCAAGGGAGAGTCCTCATCATTGACGATGTCATCTCAGCAGGCACCTCCGTTCGGGAATCCGTTGCCTTGATCCGTGATCTCGGTGCGAGTCCATGCGGCGTTCTGATTGCCCTCGATCGCATGGAGAAGGGTGGTACAGCCGATGCGCCCACCCGCCATTCGGCCGTTCAGGAGACCGAACAGGCCTTCGGCATCCCGGTCATTGCGATTGCAGGCCTCACAGACCTGCTTGACCTGCTGCAACACGCTGCTTCGCCAGAGCTCAAACAACACGCTCAGGCAGTCGCCGATTATCGAGATCGCTGGGGCGCCTGACGATAGAGCGGCATCAGCTGCTCTTGCAAGGCCTGCATCTCTTGGATGCGTCGGTCCCCAGACGGGTGAGTAGAGAGCCATTGAGGAGGGGCACCCTTCTGAGCGGTCTGCATTTTGCGCCACAAGCTCACACCAGCCCTCGGGTGATAGCCCGCACGACTGGAGATCTCAAGCCCCACTCGGTCGGCCTCCACCTCGTCGTCTCGCGAAAACTTCAAGGTCATTAATTGTGCCCCTGCGCCAAGCGCAGTCCGACCCAGGTCACCCAATCCCAGCAGGCCCGCCACAAGGCTCGCGCCCAGGCCCGTGAGCTGCTCCTTGGCGACGCGCTCACGGGCGTGCTCCCGCAGCGCATGGGCCATCTCATGGCCCATGATCACTGCAATTTCATCGTCTGTGAGCTTGAGCTGATCGATGATGCCGGTGAAAAAGGCAATCTTGCCTCCCGGCATGCAAAAAGCGTTGATCACAGGCTGATCAATGAGCGACACCTCCCACCGCCATCTGCGGGCGTCTGGGTTCCATTGCTCCACATGGGGCAAAAGAGCGGAGGCAATAGACCGCAGCCTCTGTGCCCGGGGGTCTTCAGGTGGCACCAGACGTCCGGCCTCTTGGGCGCGTACGAGCAAGGCCCGATACTGGTCCAGTGCTGTCTGCTCGAGCACTTGCGCTGGAACGAGTTTTCGAAGGCGCGAGGCTTCTCCTACATCGACCGCAGGCGCCTGTGCACCGACCGTGCCCGTCAGGGCAAGTCCCAACATCACCGCTGCCTTTAACACCCCTTTCACCATCGACACCGAAGCGCCCCCCTTTCACTGATGACTCGCGTTAGGATGGCGAGCACCATGAGCCCAGTTCCCAGCCCACCACCCTCATCAAGACCCAGGCAGGGCCTACTGCTCATGACCCTGCTGCTGGGCTTTGCCAGTGGCCTGCCCCTGGCCTTATCCTCCGGAACCCTTCAGGCCTGGCTGACTGTGGAGGGCATGGATCTCAAGACCATTGGTTGGCTCACGGTACTTGGACTTCCTTACACCTACAAGTTCGCTTGGGCCCCCGTACTCGATCGTTATCCCCTGCCAGGGGCGTGGGCCGCTCGCAGGCGGGGATGGCTCACCGTGCTGCTGGTCGCAATGGCCTGCGTTCTGCTGGCCCTCTCATTCTCATCACCCACCACCGATCTGGCCAAACTTGCAAGCTTGGCGTTCCTGTTGGTGGTGCTCTCGGCCAGCTTTGACATTGTCTTTGACGCATGGCGCGCGGAATCTCTGACTCCAGAGCAGCGCGGTCTCGGTGCGGCCTGGTCGGTCATTGGCTATCGGCTGGCCATGCTCACCTCAGGTGGCCTTGCCCTCATGCTGGCGGACCTCTGGCTTGGATTCGAGGGCACCTATCGGGTGATGGCAGGCCTGTGTCTGCTGCTGGCACTGATTGCAGGCTGGGCCCCGGAGCCCCAAGAGATCCGGGTGCCCGGCAGTCTGAGAGCCGCTGTCATCGAGCCCTTTCGGGAGTTCTTCAGCCGACCAGGGGCCATTGCTCTGCTGGTCTGCATCGTGCTCTACAAGCTTGGGGATGCCTTCGCAGGCAGTCTCTCTACGGCGTTTCTGATTCGCGGCGCAGGCTTTACCCCGGCGGAGGTTGGGGCAGTCAATAAGGGGGTGGGGCTCTTTGCCACGCTGGTGGGTGGCCTACTTGGTGGGTGGCTGCTCTCCAAAACAGGGCTCTGGAAGGCGCTGCTCGGTTTTGGTCTCCTTCAGGCCATCACCAACCTTGGGTTCTGGTGGCTGGCCTCCCACACACCGACGCTCACCGACATGACCGCCGTGGTGCTTCTCGAGAACCTGGCGGGCGGCATGGGCACTGCAGCCTTTGTTGCGCTCCTCATGGCACTGTGCGACGCCCGATTCACCGCAACTCAATTCGCACTGCTCTCGGCGCTGGCCTCAGTTGGGCGCGTCTGGGTGGGTCCAGTGGCTGGGGTTGCTGCCACTGACTACGGCTGGGCTCCATTCTTTCTGGGTACCTTCTTCGCTGCCATTCCTGGGCTCATCATGCTTGCCTGGCTTGGGCCTATGATCCATCGGGCCGACCAGCCTGCATTGCAGACCTCAGAAGCTCCGTAACCGCCTGCGGGTTTGCCTTTCCACCGCTGCGCTTCATGACCTGGCCCATGAGTGCATTTAAGGCCTTGTCCTTGCCGGACTGGAATTCCTCGACCATCTTTGGATTGGCCGCAATCACCTCCTGTACCCAGCCCTGAAGCTGCCCGCTGTCTTGGACCTGCCTCAGCCCCTCGGATTCAATGACCTGGTCAGCCGTGAGCCCTGGGGTGGCCCAGAGCTTGGCGAAAACCTCACGAGCAATCTTGTTGGAGAGGGTCCCATCGGCCACGCGCACCACCAAGTCGGTGAGTCGCTGAGCAGAGAGCGGGGAGTCCTGAATGTCTAGGTTTTCCCGATTGAGGGCACTCGCCATCTCTCCCATGACCCAGTTCGCCAGCAGCTTGACCCGGGTAGAGTCCGCCCCACCAGCTGGCTCCAGTGCAGCAACACCCAGATCGAAAAAGTCGCTGGCTTCTCGAGTGGCGGTCACCAGAGCCGCATCACCTGCTGAGAGACCAAACCGCTGCTCGAGCTCGGCTCTGCGCACGGCGGGAAGCGTGGGCATCTGGCTCTGAACCTGGGCCATCCACTCCTCTGAGACCACCAGCGGTGGAAGATCTGGGTCTGGGAAATAACGGTAGTCATGCGCGTCCTCTTTACTGCGCATCGCCCGAGTCTCGTCTCGATCGGGATCAAAGAGGCGAGTCTGCTGAATGACAACACCTCCCTCTTCCAACAGCTCCACCTGCCGCTGCGCCTCTACCTGGATGGCCCGCTCAAGAAACCGGAACGAGTTCAGGTTCTTGATCTCGCAGCGGGTCCCAAATTCGGTCTGTCCTTGGCGCCGCACCGACACGTTCGCATCGACCCGAAAGGAACCCTCCTGCAGATTCCCATCGCAGATCCCGATCCAGCGAACCAATGCATGAAGGGCTTTGGCGTATGCGACGGCCTCTGCTGCCGAACGCATCACCGGCTCGGTCACAATCTCAAGCAATGGCGTCCCAGCCCGGTTTAAGTCAATGCCAGACTGACCTTGTGGAATGCCCTCGAGGCCCTCATGAACCGACTTTCCGGCATCTTCCTCGAGGTGCGCTCGGGTCAATTCAATGGTCCGAGATTGGCCATCGGGGAGCACCACTGACACCCACCCACCGGTGACAATCGGCTGCTCAAACTGACTGATCTGATATCCCTTGGGCAGGTCTGGATAGAAATAATTCTTGCGAGCAAAAATAGACCGCCGAGCAATCTGTCCACCTACAGCAAGGCCAAAACGGATGGCAGCCTCCACCGCCGCCTGATTGAGAACCGGCAGCACGCCCGGCAGGGCCAAATCGATGGGATGTGCTTGGGTATTCGCTGGCGCTCCGAATGCAGTCGAGGCAGGTGAAAATATCTTGGACTTCGTTTGGAGTTGTACGTGGGTCTCCAGCCCAATGACGACCTCCCAGCTCATCGCTGCTCTCCTTGCACTGAGACATGGCCCTGCGAACCGGGCGTTTGAAGGTGCCAGTCCGTTTGACGCTGATACGCATGGGCAAGGGCCAGCAGACGAGCCTCCTGCCAGGCGGGGCCGATGAGCTGCAGGCCAACGGGCATGGGAGGGCCGCCTGTCTGCGGCGTTGCAAAGCCGCACGGAACCGACATGGCGGGCAGCCCGGCCAGGCTCGCACCGAGTGTGTAGATGTCGGCCAGATAGTCCTGAAGAGGGTCTTGAGGCGCTCTCTGGCCTGAAGCGCCCGGACGCTCCCAGGCGACGGTGGGAGAGACTGGGCCGAGCAGCAGGTCACACTGAGCAAAGGCCTGTTGAAAGTCCAGGGAAATGAGACGACGCACCTGCTGCGCCTTGAGGTAGTAGGCGTCGTAATAGCCGTGGGACAAAACGAAACTGCCGACCAGAATTCGGCGCTGAACCTCTGCACCGAACCCCTCGCTGCGACTGTTCACGTAGAGCGCCTGAAGGTCCTGCGCCTGAGACGATCGATGTCCATACCGCACGCCATCGAACCGCGACAGATTGGAAGATGCCTCTGCTGGGGCAATGACGTAATAAGCAGGAATGGAGAGCGCCGTGCGAGGCAGATGGACTTCTACGGTCTGGGCGCCCAGACGGCGAAGTTCATCGATAGCAGCCTCGATGGCCTGACGCACACCAGAGGCAAGGCCATCGGAAAAATATTCCTCAGGCAGCCCAATCCGAATCCCCTCGAGAGGACGCTCCGACGCTTCGAATGGCCTCCAGCCCTCTAAGCCCTGAGCGAAGTCCTCCACCGAACGGTTCGCACTGGTGGAGTCTTTGGCGTCAAAACCTGCCATTGCATTCAACAAAAGGGCGCAGTCCCGGGCGGAGCGCGCCATCGGCCCAGCCTGATCTAGGCTCGAGGCGTAGGCCACCATGCCCCAGCGAGAAATGCGGCCATAGGTCGGTTTGATGCCCGTGATGCCACACATGGCCGCTGGCTGACGCACCGAGCCTCCAGTGTCGGTTCCGGTTGCAGCTGGCGCCAGTCCTGCCGCAACTGCGGCTGCAGAGCCTCCGGACGAACCTCCGGGGACGCGTGAGGCATCCCAGGGATTCAGGGCGGGGCCATAGGCACAGAACTGGTTTGCCGAGCCCATTGCGAACTCATCACAACTGGCCTTGCCCAAGCCCACCATGCCCGCTGAGCTCAAGCGCGCCACCACCTCAGCATCAAAGGGACTTCGGTAGCCGTCAAGCATGCGCGATCCAGCCGTGGTGGGCCAGTCGCGGGTGACAAAGACGTCCTTGTGAAGGACGGGAATACCCAAGAGCGGGCCAGCCTCGCCCGCATCTCGGCGCAGCTGGGCCGCACGCGCCTGGGCAAGGGTCACCTCGGGGTCTAGGCTGATGATGGCGCCCAGTGGGCTCTGCTGCATCGCCTGTAGAAAGTCCTGGGCAAGCTCCACAGGCGACACCATGCCCACCTCAAGCGCATTGCTCAGTCCAGAGAGGTCTGAAAATCGAAGGTCCATGGCTACTCCACCACCCGAGGCACGAGAAAATGCCCTTCGGCCTGAGCGGGTGCATTGGCCATCAAGTCCTCTCGACTCACCAATGTCTGGGCCTCATCGGCCCGAAGCCTCAGCTCAGGATCGTGGGGGTGAGACATAGGCTCTACGCCCTCGGTCGGCGCCTCGCTCAAGCTTCCCACCCAGTTGAGGATGGACTGGAGTTCAGGCAGCAAATCCTGCGCCTGCTGGGGGGTCAGAGCGAGCTGAGAGAGCCGTGCGAGCTTCTGAAGGTCTTCAAGTGTCAGTGTCATGGTGTGGTTGAGTGATAATCTCTGTCGACGACAGTTTGTTGCCTCTTATTCCCTGGATTTTCTCATGCTCGGCTTATTGCGCGGTTACCTCTCCCAAGACCTGGCCATCGACCTCGGCACGGCCAATACCCTGATCTACGCCAAAGGCAAGGGCATCGTCCTCGATGAGCCTTCCGTAGTGGCCATCCGATACGAGGGTGGGCCTGGTGGGAAGAAGACCATTGAGGCAGTGGGCACCAAAGCCAAGAATATGCTGGGAAAGGTGCCCGGAAGCATTGAGGCGGTTCGGCCCATGAAAGACGGTGTGATTGCCGACTTCACGGTCACCGAGCAGATGCTCAAGATGTTCATCAAGATGGTGCACCAGAAGAAACTCTTTGCGCCGAGCCCCCGAGTCATTATCTGCGTGCCTTGCGGCTCCACCCAGGTAGAGAGAAGAGCCATTCGGGAGTCTGCGCTCTCAGCGGGTGCCAGCGTGGTCTACCTCATTGAGGAGCCCATGGCCGCAGCCATCGGTGCTGGCCTTCCGGTCTCCGAACCCAGCGGCTCCATGGTGGTCGATATTGGTGGGGGTACGAGCGAAATCGGTGTGGTGTCCCTTGGGGGCTTGGTCTACTCGAACTCCATTCGCGTCGGTGGCGACAAATTCGACGAGGCCATCGTGAACTACATTCGCCGAAATTACGGCATGCTCATTGGCGACCAGACCGCCGAGGCCATCAAAAAACAGATCGGATCGGCCTTTCCTGGCAGCCATGTCAGTGAAATGGAAGTGCGTGGTCGTAACCTCAGTGAGGGAATCCCCCGCAGCTTTACGGTCTCTTCCAACGAAATTCTCGAGGCCCTCACAGACCCGATCAGCCAGATCGTCGTGGCCATCAAGAATGCACTCGAGAACACCCCGCCGGAACTGGCTGCTGATATTGCCGAAAGAGGCATCGTGATCACGGGTGGTGGGGCCTTACTGCACGATCTCGATCGGCTCTTTGCCGAAGAGACAGGCCTGCCGGTCTACGTGGCTGAAGACCCCTTGTCCTGTGTGGTGCGAGGCTGCGGCAAGGCCATTGAGCAGCTAGACGAGCTCAGCAGCATTCTGTCGACCGAATAACCCTCACTGCCCCCCGACGGAGACCGTGTCTCTCTCTCCAAGCCCTCAGCCATTCTTTCATCAAGGGGTCTCGGGCCGTATTCGGCTCTTTATTGCCATCTTCTCTGCGCTTGGACTGATGCAGTTAGACCACCAGGCGAGGCTCACAGAACCCCTTCGACAAGGATTGAGCGTGCTGCTCTATCCACTTGAGCAGGCGGCCATCCTGCCCAGAGACCTCGCTGTCTGGGGGTGGGAGACGCTCCAAGGCATTGAGGCTTTGCGCGATCGGGTCGCCGTGCTCGAGCAATCGCAGTCTGAACAGGCTGCAAGCGCCCTGCTCTGGGCCCAGCTTCAGGCTGAGAATCAGAATCTCCGAACCCTCCTGAACCTCAAGCAAGCCAACCCGGCACAGGGGGTGGTTGCTCAGTTTGTCTCGGCCCGCCGGGATCCGCTGGCCCAACAGGTCGTCTTAAACCAGGGGGCCGATGCCGGCGTCCAGATTGGAAGCCCTGTCATGAGTCCTTCAGGGGTGATCGGCCAGGTGAGCCGCGTCTACCCTCTCAGCTCCGAAGTCCGTCTGCTGTCTGATGACCAGCTCAGAGTCCCAGTCGTCTTGCCCCGGACAGGAATCAGGGCCTTGACCCAAGGTCTGGGCAGTCAAGACGGGTTCGAGGTGCAATATGTCAACTTGGCGGCGGAGATTCGGATTGGCGATGATGTGCTGAGCTCTGGACTGGACGGCCTCTATCCCGCAGGACTTCCCGTTGGCAAGGTGACTGCGATCATTCCCGGGCGTGAGGGGCAGTTCCCACGCGTCCTTGCCCGCCCGATGGCCACCATTGGGCTTCAGCAACAAGTGCTCATTCTGAATCCAGCCCAGGTGGCGAAGCCATGAGCCATGTCGTGCTTGCGCGTGAGCCCTCTGCGCAGCTTTTCTTGGGGAGTCTCGGCGCAGCACTGCTGCTCAATCTCTTGCCGTGGCCAGCACAGTGGCCCATTCCTGACCTCCTTGCAGTCTGTATTGTGTTCTGGGCCCTTCAACTGCCCGGCCGGTCGCTGCTCTGGCCCGCCTGGCTCTTAGGCCTGCTGATGGATGTTCACCAGGGTGTTCTGCTGGGGGAGCATGCACTGGCTTATAGCCTTCTGGCCTACGGCAGCGTGACACTGCACCGCAGACTCTCCGGGTTCACGGCCTGGGGGCAGGCCGCTCACCTCGCAGGCTTGTTTGCCATCGCCGAAGGGGCGCTGGTGCTGGTGCGATGGGTGGCGACCTCCAGCTCACCCGATGTGCACTCCCTCGCGCTCATTGCTTCCAACACGCTGGGCTGGGTGCTTCTACAAAGACTCCTGCTCGAACTCCTCTCGCGAAGGCCTCGAGTGCGCATGGCCAAGGCCAGGTCTCGACCTGGCCAGACGCTGCGTTAAGACCAGCCATGGTGGTGCGATCCTCAGCGATCAGTGACTTTCGATTCAGGGCCACGGTCTCCATCCTGGCCGTCGGCCTGCTCTTTGGGCTCCTGCTGATTCGATTCGCCAACCTCCAGATCTGGCAGCACGACACCTTCGCAGTGAAGGCCGAGAACAATCGCGTTGCGCTGCTTCCCATTCAGGCGCCTCGGGGAAAGATTCTCGATCGCTATGGCGAAATCCTGGCACGCAACGATGCAGGATTCTCGGTCGAGATCGAGCCGGGGCGCGCACAAGACCTAAAGGCCTCACTCGAAAAACTCACGCAGATTCTCGACCTCGCACCGGCCGAGATTCGTCGATTCAAACGTCTCGCCGCAGAGGCTCGTCGCTTCGACAATGTTCTGCTCAAATCCAAGCTCACCGACGAGCAGGTGGCCAAGCTCGCCAGCCAGCTTGACCAGCTCCCGGGCGTGCAGGTCATGCGCAGAACGGTGCGAGCCTATCCTTTCGGGGAGCAAGCCTCCCACCTGCTTGGCCACATTGGCCGGCTCTCAAAAACAGATGTCGAGCGACTTGAAGCCGGGGAGCAGTCCCAGGAATATTTTGGGGTCACCCACATGGGCAAGCTCGGCATTGAAAAGAGCTATGAAGAAGTCTTGCGCGGGGAGGTCGGATTTCAGCGCATTGAGGTGACCGCGGGGGGTCGCATTGTTCGAGAGCTCGCCATGCGCCCGGCGGTTCCAGGACAAGACCTGGTCCTCTCCATTGACTTTGGGCTTCAGCAGATGATTGAAGAAGCATATGGCGCGCGGCGCGGCGCCATGGTGGTCCTCTCACCGAAGACCGGAGAGATTCTGGCGTTTGTCTCGATGCCGAACTTCAACCCCAATGAGTTTGTCGATGGGATCGATCCAGATCTCTGGAACGCCCTGAACACCTCCATCGACAAGCCACTCTACAACCGTGCTCTGAAGGGGGTCTATCCACCTGGTTCTACCTACAAGCCCTTCATGGCCATCGCTGCACTGGCCTCAGGAGAGCGCAAGCCTGGCGACACCATTCAAGACCCTGGCTACTTCATGCTGGGCAGCCACCGATTTCGCGACAGTCGCCCTGAGGGCCACGGCACGGTCGATCTGAAGAAGTCCATCGTCGTCTCGAGCGACACGTATTACTACAAGCTCGCCATTGACATGGGCGTGGATACGATCCACCAGTTCATCACACCCTTCGGATTTGGTCAGCGAACCGGCATTGATGTCGATGGAGAAGTGGTCGGCATTCTGCCCTCCTCCGAATGGAAGAAAAAACGATTTGGCAAGGACTGGCTGACAGGCGAAACACCCTCGATTGGCATTGGCCAGGGCTACAACGCCTTCACCATTCTGCAGCTTGCTAGAGCCACTGCAAGCCTTGCCAATGGGGGAAAACTCGTTCGCCCTCGGCTCGTCAAAGCCGTTCAAGAGCCCTTTAGTAAAGCCAGAACCGAGATCCCCCTTGAGGAGCCACAAGACCTTGGGCTGCAGCCCGAATGGCTCCAACTGGTCAAGGAGGCGATGGTGGAGGTGAACCTCTCTGGAACCGGCGCACGGGTCTTCCAGGGGGCCACCTACCAGCCCGCAGGAAAGACTGGAACCTCTCAGGTCTTTAGTGTGGGACAGAATGAGAAATATGTCGCTTCAAGGGTGGCAGAGCGACTCAGAGATCACTCGCTCTACATCGCCTTTGCGCCAGCCGATGACCCGAAGGTTGCACTCGCCGTCGTCGTTGAGAATGGCGGCTTCGGGGCGGCTGCGGCTGCGCCGCTGGCCAGAAAAGCACTGGACTATCTGCTGGTCAAACGTGAAGGGGAAGGGAAGTCATTGCCATGAACAGCAGCCAAAGACGGGCTCAGACGGGATGGCGCATGGTGGGTTATTGGCTCAAGACAAAGTTTGAGAGCCTGGATCAGCCTCTTTTCTGGATCATGATGGGCATCATCATGGTGAGCCTCTTCTCGGTCTACAGCGCAAGCCATGACGATCCAGAGCGGTTTGTCAGCCACCTGCGCAACCTCGGCATGGCGGTCGTCATCATGGTTGTGCTCTCACAGCTTCCCTCGGTCCAGATTCAACGCGTGGCCATTCCGCTCTACAGCTTCGGGCTGGTGCTGCTGATTCTGGTGGAGCTCTTTGGGTTCACGGCGAAGGGAGCCACTCGATGGCTCGACATTGGCATCGCTCGAATTCAGCCCTCCGAGATCATGAAGATCGCGATGCCTCTCATGCTGGCCTGGTTCGTGCACAAACAGGAGGGGCTCAAGACCTGGGGGGGATGGGCCATTGCGCTCGGGCTGCTCGCCTTTCCGGTGATTCTGATTCTCAAGCAGCCCGACTTAGGCACCTCGATCCTGGTGTTGGGATCAGGCGTGTTCGTTCTGTATCTCGCGGGTCTGCCTTGGAAGTTGATTCTCTGGGTCACGGGTGCACTGCTTCTGGCCATTGCCCTGCTCGTGAGCTTTGGCGATGCAGCCTGTGCTGCAGGTGTGGAGTGGCCCGGATTTCGCGAGTATCAACGGCAGCGCGTCTGCACCCTTCTGGATCCGATGCGAGACCCTCTGGGCAAGGGATTCCACATCCTCCAATCCATGATCGCAGTCGGCTCCGGGGGGCTGGTGGGCAAGGGCTGGCTACAGGGCACGCAGACCCAGCTTGAATTCATTCCCGAGCGAGCGACTGACTTCATTTTCGCTGGCTATGCCGAGGAGTTCGGCTTCCTCGGAGCACTCTTACTGGTGGCCCTTTACTTGGGCCTCATTGGTCGTGGGCTCTGGATCGCGATTGGTGCGCCGACTCTCTTTAGCAGACTCCTCGCGGGCAGCCTCTCGCTGGTCATTTTTACCTATGCATTCGTTAACCTGGGCATGGTCGTGGGCGTGCTGCCGGTCGTTGGGGTTCCTCTGCCCTTCATGTCCTACGGCGGAACCGCCATGGTGACGCTGGGCGTAGGCATTGGTCTGATTTTTAGCATTGCACGTGACCGCTCACGCGTGACACAGGGCTTCTCTTTACAACGCTAGGCCCCCGACAGAAAGGAGTCTCATGAATACCCCCGGTCCAGCACATGCCATCGCGCGGGTGGTTCTCGAAGGCTTCGATCGACACTACGGCCTCTTTCGCTACAACGCCCAACAGGCCAAATCACGCTTCGAATCGGGTGATTTTCAAGCCATCCGAGGCCTGGCGCGAGAGCGTATCGCGTTCTATGACCAGCGCGTGCGCGAGGCCTGCGATCGACTGACCAGCCTCTTTTCTGAGTCGATCTCGGATGAGCAGATCTGGGCTGAGGTCAAGCGCGCCTACATCATGCTGCTGACCGACCATCGTCAGCCGGAGCTTGCTGAGACCTTTTTCAATTCCGTCACGACTCGACTGCTCTCAAAGGCCTATATCCACAATGAGACGCTCTTTGTCCGGCCGGCCGTCTCAACCGACTATCTCGACAGCGACCCCCCGTCCTACCGAATCTACTATCCTCATACCAGAGGCATTCGAGGCTGCCTACACGACATTGCCGTGGATCTCGGCATGGCCTGCCCATGGGAAGACATTGACCGAGACCTTCGATTCGTTCTCAAGGCGGCCTGCAAAGACCTGGCGCGGCCCTTCAATGCCAGTAGCGACCTGCAGATTCATGTGTTGCGCGCGCTGTTCTACCGCAACAAGGGGGCTTACCTCATTGGCCGAATCATGAACGATGGTGAGCCCATTGGGTTTGCAGCGCCCATACTTCGGTCGCGAGCAGGGCGGCTTCGCATCGATACCGTCATGTTCGACCCCGAGCAGATTTCCGTGCTCTTTTCCTTCGCACGCGCCTACTTCATGGTGGACATGGAGGTGCCCTCAGCCTACGTCCAGTTCCTTCGTTCGATCATGCCCAATAAGCCCAAGAGCGAGCTCTACACCATGCTGGGCCTGCAAAAGCAGGGCAAGACCCTCTTTTATCGGGACTATCTCCATCATCTGCGACACTCCAATGACCAGTTCTGCCTAGCGGCAGGCATTGAAGGTCTGGTCATGCTGGTCTTTACCCTTCCGTCTTACCCTTACGTCTTTAAGGTCATCAAGGACAAGCGCGCAAAGGATGTGAGCCGAGAGCATATTGTCAGCAAGTATCAGCTGGTGAAACTGCATGATCGGGCTGGACGCATGGCAGACACCTGGGAGTACTCCAACGTCGACTTCCCCCTTGATCGGTTCGACCCTTCACTGCTGGAGCGGCTACAAGACATGGCGCCCAGCATGGTGGTCATCGAAGACAAGCGCATCATTATCCGGCATGTCTATATTGAGCGGCGCATGGTGCCCCTTAACCTCTATCTTGAACATGCCACAGAGCAGGAAACGGAGCATGCTGTTAGAGAGTATGGAGACGCCATACGGCAGCTCATGGCGGCCAATATTTTCCCCGGCGACATGCTCTACAAAAACTTCGGCATGACGCGACACCGTCGGGTGGTGTTCTACGACTACGATGAAATCCAGTACATGACAGAGTGCCACTTTCGGAAAATTCCGCCGCCTCGCACGCCCGAGGATGAGATGGCCAGTGAGCCGTGGTACACCATCGGCCCGAATGATGTCTTTCCGGAAGAATTCGAAACCTTTCTGCTTGGGCAGCCACGACTGAGAGCACCCTTCATGAAGTACCACGCCGATCTGCTGGATCATCAGACCTGGGCCGATCAGAAAAAGCGCATCGAAAAAGGCCTGCTTGACGATGTCTTCCCTTATCCTGAGGAACTTCGATTTCAGAACCGGCCAGATCTTCATGGAGTTCGATAGCGTCATTGTCGGGGCGGGAAGTGCAGGCTGCCTGCTGGCGAATCGGCTGAGTGCCAACCCCCGTCACCGAGTGCTGCTGATTGAGGCGGGCGGTGAGGATGACTGGCACTGGATCAAAATTCCAGTGGGATACCTCTTTACCATTGCCAACCCCCGGACAGACTGGTGCTTTCAAACGGCGCCAGATCCGGGCCTGCGCGGCCGAAGCATCCATTACGCGCGAGGGAAGGTGCTCGGTGGATGCTCCTCCATCAACGCCATGATCTACATGCGCGGTCAGGCCAGTGACTACGATCGATGGGCAGAAGCCACCTCAGACCCGCGGTGGAAGTGGTCCGAGGAGACGCTCTCGATCTACAAGTCACTCGAGGATTTCTTTGGCGGCGCGAATGAATGGCATGGCGCGAGCGGTGAGATGCGGGTGGAGTCCGCACGTGTGCGCTGGAAGATTCTCGACGCCTGGCAGATGGCTGCGCAGCAGGCCGGCATTGCGCCCATTGAGGAATTCAACCGAGGAGATAACGCTGGCAGTGCCTACTTTCATGTCACCCAGCGGCGCGGACGTCGATGGTCCATGGCCGATGCTTTTCTTCACCCGATTCGTCATCGAGCCAACCTCACCGTCATGACCCACGCTCAGGTCACCAAGCTGATTCTCGATGACCAAGCGCCATTGCAGCAGCCCAACACTCCGACCGCATGGAGGGGGGCTGCCCTTCGAGCCACCGGTGTGGAAGTGCTGCAAGGGGGCAGATCGATCACCATCCAGGCCCGTGAGCAGGTCGTTCTCTCCGCCGGAGCGATCTCAAGCCCACATCTGCTGCAGGCCTCAGGTGTCGGTCCAGCGCAATGGCTGGCAGACCATCAGATCCCCCTTCGGCTGCGATCTGAAGGCGTGGGCCGCAACCTCCAAGACCATCTCCAGATCCGAACGGTCTATCGCATCTCTGGAGCGCCCACAGTCAATACCCTCTACCGAAATCCATTGACCCGCCTGGGGATGGGACTGCAGTATCTCCTCTTTCGAACAGGCCCCATGACCATGCCGCCCTCCACCCTGGGAGCCTTTGCCAAGAGTGATCCCGGTCAGGCGAGTGCCAATCTCGAGTGGCACCTACAGCCACTCTCGCTGCCGAAGTTTGGAGAGCCCCTCCACCCTTTTGGTGCGATCACACCCTCCGTATGCAACCTCAGGCCGAGTTCTCGGGGCCAGGTTCAGATTCAGAGTGCAGATCCACTCAAGCCCCCCAAAATTGACTGCCGTTACCTCAGCACCGAGGAAGACCTTCAGGTGGCACTTGCGGGTTTGCGTAAAACCCGAGAGATCATGCGTATGCCTGCCCTTGCGCCATTCTGCCCAGAGGAACTCCTTCCCGGTCCCGATCGCATCTCGGAGTCCGATCTCATCGATTCCGCCCGAGACCTAGGCACCACCATTTTTCACCCCGTTGGCACCTGTGCCATGGGACAAGATGGACACGAACAGGCCGTCCTTGATACCGACCTTCGCTTTCGTGGAATCCAGAATCTCCGCGTCGTCGATGCCTCTGCCATGCCCACCATCACCTCCGGCAACACCAATGCACCGGTCATGCTGATGGCAGAACGCGCGGCTCGATCGATGCACCGGGACCTCGGGCTGTAGGACTTTCATATGAATTCCAATCTGAAATCCTTCGGTGAGGGCATTTTTGTGATCGATTCGGGATACATCCGTCCCAGATTCGACGCCATTCATCTCATCGTGGAACAAGGGCGGGTGGCGATTATCGATACTGCCACCCAGCATGCCGCCACTCACGTCATGCAGGCCCTCGCCGATCTGGGGCTCGGCCCTGAGGCAGTGGACTACGTGGTACTGACACACGTCCATCTCGATCATGCCGGCGGAGCCGGGCGTCTCATGCAGCTCTGCCCCAACGCCCAACTCACTGTCCATCCCCGGGGTGCGCCCCACATGATCTCCCCTGAGCGCCTCTGGGCCGCAGTGGTCGAGGTCTACGGAAAGGACATGGCTGAGCGAGAGTATGGTGAGCCGCTTCCCATCGACCCGAGCCGAATCATTGAGACACCCGAAGGCATGCAGGTTCGCCTCGCCGGGCGCGTCCTTGAGTTCTGGGATGCTCCTGGCCACGCTCGTCACCATGTCTTTATTCAGGATCAAAAGACCAAAGGCATCTTCACTGGAGACACCTACGGCATCTCCTACCGTGAGCTCGATACGGCCGCAGGGCCCTTTGCATTGGTCAGCGCCTCACCCAGCCAATTTGACCCACCGGCTCATCAAGCCTCCATTCGCAGGGTCATGAACAGTGACGCACCCGCCGTCTATCTCACCCACTACTCACAGCTGACACAGGTCCGAGCCGTGGGCGAGGTCCTATTGAGGCAGGTCGATGACTATGCCGTGATCGCCCAGAGAAATGGGTATCGGGGTGAGGACCGTTCGAGAGCCATCCGAGAGGAGCTCCGCAGTCTGCTCTTTCAGGCGGCTCGGGCCCATGGACTGGACCTCTCAGACGAGGCACTCGAAGACTTGATTGGCCTTGACCTGAGGCTCAATGCGGATGGCCTGGTCTGCTGGCTTGACCGACTATAATCGAGCGCTTGACCACACTCGCCCTCTCCCCCAGCTTCGAAGCGATTACCCGCGCACTTCGTCACCGAATCCTGGTGATCGATGGAGCTATGGGAACGATGATCCAGCAGCTTGGATTCACCGAGGATCATTACCGAGGGACTTCAGGCGAGCACGCAGTGGCGCTCACAGGCCCCGATCTGATGTCGCTGGAAAAGGCTCTGGGCAGGGGCATCGAGGTCAAGGGCAACAATGAGCTCCTCTCGCTCACGCAGCCCTCTGCCATTGAGTCCATTCACTCGCAATACCTTGCCGCGGGTGCGGATTTTATTGAGACCAACACCTTTGGAGCCACCCAGATTGCACAGGCCGACTATGGCCTTGAGGCACTCACACGGTCCATGAACCTAGCCTCCGCCCGGCTGGCCTGCGCTGCTCGGGATGCGGTCTCCACGCCCGAGCACCCGCGCTGGGTGGCCGGTGCCATCGGACCCACTCCTCGAACCGCATCCATCTCCCCAGATGTCAATGACCCGGGCGCTAGAAATGTGAACTTCGATGAGCTGGTCTCGGCCTATGGCGAGCAGATCGAAGCCCTGCTCGACGGTGGAGTCGATCTTCTGCTGGTAGAGACCATCTTCGACACGCTGAATGCCAAGGCAGCACTCTTTGCCTGTGACGAGGTCTTTGAGCGACGACAGCAACGCTGGCCAGTCATGATCTCTGGCACCGTCACAGACGCATCCGGGCGCGTGCTCAGCGGCCAAACCGTTGAGGCCTTCTGGAACAGTGTCCGGCATGCCAAACCCATCACCATCGGGCTCAACTGCGCCATGGGTGCCGCACTCATGCGGCCCTACGTACAGGAACTCTCCAAGCTCGCCGACACCGCTATCTGTATCTACCCCAATGCTGGTCTCCCGAACCCGATGGCTCCCACTGGATTTGATGAGACGCCGCCAATCACCTCAGGGCTCTTGAAGGAATTTGCCGAACTCGGCTGGGTCAACGTGGTGGGGGGCTGCTGCGGCACCACGCCCGACCACATTCGTGCCATTGCTCAAGCCGTCGCCGAACTCAGCCCAAGGGACATCCCCAGCCCAGCCGTCAAGACACGGCTCTCTGGTTTGGAGCCCTTCAACATCGATGAAGACTCGTTCTTCGTGAATGTGGGAGAACGAACCAATGTCACCGGATCGCGTCAGTTCGCCAAGCTCATCCTGAATGGCGACTTCGAACAGGCCGTAGCGGTCGCTCGACAACAGGTTGAAAACGGAGCCCAGGTCATTGACGTCAACATGGACGAGGCCATGCTGGACTCCAAAGCCGCCATGACCCGGTTCCTGAACCTGATTGCCTCAGAGCCCGATATCTCACGCGTTCCGATCATGATCGACTCCTCTAAATGGGAGGTGATCGAGGCGGGCCTCAAATGCGTTCAAGGCAAGGCCATCGTCAATTCCATCTCCCTGAAAGAGGGGGAAGCTGAGTTTCTGCGCCAGGCAAGGCTTTGCAAGCGATACGGCGCTGCCGCGGTGGTCATGGCATTTGACGAGGCAGGGCAGGCCGACACCCTTGAGCGCCGTCAATCCATCTGTCAGCGAGCCTACGACCTCCTCACAAACGTGGTCCAGTTTGCGCCAGAAGACATTATTTTCGACCCCAATATTTTTGCCATCGCCACTGGCATCGAGGCGCATAACCGCTACGCCATCGACTTTATTGAGGCAACGCGTTGGATACGGGAGCACCTTCCTCACGCTCGAATCTCCGGCGGTGTCTCAAACGTGAGCTTCTCATTCAGAGGAAACGATCGAGCGCGTGAAGCGATTCATACGGTGTTCCTCTATCACGCCGTGCGTGCCGGTCTCACTATGGGCATTGTCAACGCAGGCCAGCTCGGTGTGTATGAAGACCTCGACCCCGAGCTCAGAGAACACGTAGAGGACATTGTGCTCGACCGTCGCCCAGATGCGACCGAACGCATGATTGCTCTGGCCCCGCGCCTGCAAGGCGGTGAAGCCCGAGCTGTTGAGCAGCTCGCCTGGCGGCAGCTTCCCATTGAGAAGCGGCTTGAGCATGCGCTCATTCACGGCCTCACGGAGTTCATCGTTGAAGACACCGAGGCCGTTCGGCAGGCCATCAGCGATGCCGGTGGACGACCGATCGAGGTCATCGAAGGCCCCCTCATGTCCGGCATGAACGTCGTGGGAGACCTCTTCGCCGAAGGCAAGATGTTCCTTCCTCAGGTGGTGAAGTCGGCTCGAGTCATGAAGGCTGCCGTCGCCCATCTGGTGCCCTTCATTGAAGCCGAACAGGCCGCCAGCGGTCAGATTCAGGCTCGAGGCAAGATGGTGTTGGCTACCGTAAAGGGCGATGTTCACGACATCGGCAAGAACATCGTCTCTGTGGTGCTTCAGTGCAATAACTTTGATGTCATCAACATGGGCGTGATGATCCCTGCGCAACAGATCCTTGCGACGGCGAAAGAGCACCAGGCCGATCTCATCGGACTCTCCGGCTTGATCACCCCCTCACTCGAGGAGATGGCGCATGTTGCCCGCGAAATGGAGCGCGACGAATGGTGTCGCACGCGTCAGATCCCCTTGCTCATTGGCGGTGCAACCACCTCGAGGGTCCACACCGCCGTCAAGATCGCCCCGCACTACTCGGGTCCCGTCATCTGGGTGCCTGATGCCTCTCGCTCAGTCCCTGTCGCACAGTCGCTGACCAGTGACGCGCTCCAAAAGAAGGTCTTTCTCGAGGCACATCGCGGCGATTACGACACCCTTCGCGCTCGTCACGCCGCTCGACAGGCCACGCCCATGCTCAGCCTGAGCAAAGCCCGATCGAACGCACAGTCCGTTGCATTCACCGAAGATGCGCCCAAGCCCCTTCAACTCGGGCGTCAGATCATTCGCTCCCAGCCACTGGAGGCACTGGTTCCCCTGATCGACTGGACCCCATTCTTTCAGACATGGGATCTCGCGGGGCCCTATCCTGCCATCCTCAACGACGATGTCGTGGGCGAGCAGGCTCGAGCCGTGTTCGCAGATGCACAGGCCCTTCTCAAGCGCTTGCTCACCGACCGCAGGCTCGTCGCCCATGCCGTGTTTGCTTTGCTTCCGGCCCGACGGACCGGCCCCGAGGACATCACGCTTTATCAGGACGAAGGCCTCACCACGCCCGTACTTCAATGGATTGGGCTTCGGCAACAAACCGAAAAGCCAGAAGGGACAGCGAACAAATCCCTCGCGGACACCGTATGCCCTCTAGAGTCTGGATTCAAAGACTATGTCGGGTGTTTTGCAGTCGGTGTCCATGGGGCCGAGAGCCTCGCACAAGACTTCGAACGGGCAGGAGACGACTACAACGCGATTATGGTGAAGGCACTCGCAGATCGATTTGCGGAGGCCTTTGCAGAGCAGCTTCACCTGCGCGTGAGAACCGAGTTCTGGGGATATGCAGCCCAAGAATCGCTGAGCACCGAGGCGCTCATTCAAGAACGCTACCAAGGCATTCGACCTGCACCGGGCTATCCCGCCTGTCCCGACCATAGCGTCAAATCCGACGTCTTTGCGCTCCTCGATGCGGGCGAGGTGGGGCTCAGCCTGACCGAGAGTCTCGCCATGATTCCAGCCTCGTCCGTGAGCGGCTTTTATTTCTGGCGACCGCAGGCTCAGTACTTTAACCTTGGCCCGATTGGAACCGATCAGCTCGAGGAGTACGCGCATCGAACAGGCGTCTCGGACATTGAGGCAAAACGGCGACTCGCACCGTTGCTTTAAGGGAAGGGTGGCTCAGCCACGCTCCCACACAACGGGCTTCTGATCTGCCAAAGCCAAACGAAGCATCTCCATCACTGGCGCGAGGCGTTGATAAAAAGCGATTGCCCCAGGGGCCAAGCCGCCATCACGCTCTTCCTGACGCGACTGCTCTGCCCGATGCTCGAGCGTGGCCAAGATCTCGGAGAGCCTTTCTACCCTCCAGATCCCCTGATCGGACCACTCGGACCCCGAGGCCTCAATCACCGTACGTGCAACCCCATCGGTCATGATGAAGGAGGCCGCGGACTTACTCATGAATGTCACCATCAGCGCTACACTCCTCGGGTGAATATGCAATCCATTATGCGCGTGCTCTCTGGTTTGTTGGTGACCGGGCTCATGGGCTGCACGCCTGCACACAACTGGAGAGAGGTGCACCATCCAGACGGGCTCTGGTCCGCCACCTTCCCCGACAAGCCGGTCCAAGTGGCTCGAGTGGTTCAGGTTCCGACCGCAGACGGAGATTCGCTCACAGGCGTCTCTATGTCGCTCTGGTCGAGTCGGGTGGGCGAACAGACCTTCACCATGGGTGTCACAGAATCCAAGAATCATCCCGTTTCCCAGCTTCAGTCGGCCCTGATTCACGCGCGTCTGAAGAACATAGGCGCAGACACCTCTCCAGCAGTTTCAGGCGATGCCTCCCAGACCATCGACCGAATGGGCCAGATGCGATTGGACCCGAACGGGCCTTCCGTCCAAGCCAGGCTCATGCTGCGCACCAAGACACATGGCACTCAGGTGATCGAGGCGATCGTTGCTGGGCCAATAGGCGACTTTGACGCAGAGGCCGCAGAGACGTTCATCCAGTCTGCTCGGCTTACGGCCGAATGAGGCCCTGAGGGCCTCAGCCCCATCACACGCTCATGCCGGTTCTCCTCCATCCCTCCATGTTGGCCATGGTCTGGCCCTTTGGACTGGCCTATGCGCTTTCATACGCCCTCCGAACCATCAATGCAGTGCTCGCTCCAGAGTTTGAGCGCGCGCTGCAGCTCTCTGCAGCAGATCTCGGACTCTTGGCGAGCGCGTACTTTTTCAGTTTCGCCCTCATGCAGATTCCGCTGGGTCTCCAGCTCGATCGCAAGAATCCTGTCCAGATCGAGCGAAGACTCCTGCTGATCGCACTCCTAGGCTGCGTGATCAGCGCCCTCTCGACCGGCTTCTGGGCCCTGTGGATGGGCAGAGCCCTGATCGGGATTGGCGTCTCTGCCTGCCTGATGTCTGCCTATAAAGCCTTCCGCCTGGAGTTTGAACCCCGCCTTCAGGCCCCTCTGGCCTCGACGATGCTGGTCCTCGGATCCGTTGGTGCACTCTCTGCCACGCTGCCTGTGAGCCTGCTGCTCACGCTCACCAGTTGGCAGGGCATCTTCTGGCTCCTCTGCGGCTGTTTTGCCCTCTCTTGGCTTGCACTTGGATCCCTCGAGGCGCATTTTGAGACGACCCAAGGGTCGAGGCACGCCACTGCAAAGCCCGCTGAGGATCCTTGGAAAGGTCTCCTAGAGGTCGTGACCCATCCCGCCTTCCTCAGGCTGCTCCCTTTTGGGGTGTTGAGCTATGGGGGGTTTCTTGCCTTACATGGCCTATGGCTTGGGCCCTGGCTGATTGATGTGGAGGGCGTCTCTCAGGGCACGGCGGCTGAGCTTCTGTTCTGGCTCACGGGCGTCATCATGATCGGGCACCTCTCGTGGGCAACACTCACCCAGAAACTGGTGGGCCCTCGTCTGAGTCTGGATCGCTTGATGCGGCTAGGTCTTTGGCTCTTCGCACTTTTAAGCCTCATGGCCACCTTCTCGCTCTGGCCTCATCCGGTCATCGGATGGGGCCTGGCCTTTTTGGCGGCCGGAGCAACGACCCTCAGCTACAGCGTGGTGGCCCTCTCATTCTCCGTTGATCGCTCCGCAAGAGCGACCACTGCGTTTAATTTTCTGGTGTTTGTTGGAGCGTTTCTGGTGCAATGGGGGATGGGCATTGTCGTTGACCTGGCTCGATCGCAAGGTCTCACCAAGGAGGCTGGCCTCCAATGGGCCGTCGGGATCTGGGTGGCCTCACAGGTCTTGGCACTGCTCTGGATGCAGAGAACACCCGCAGCGCCAGAAGCTCGATCCTAGGCTGGCATCCCGTCATCGATTTGGAGCCCACGTCGAAGGCTGACGGCCTCCGCGAGACAGGCCTCATCGATCGCCTCCATGCCCTGGAGATCCGCGATGGTTCGGGCGACAC
Source organism: Bordetella parapertussis (assembly GCA_945862985.1). GTDB lineage: Bacteria > Pseudomonadota > Gammaproteobacteria > Burkholderiales > Burkholderiaceae_A > Hahnella > Hahnella lacustris. Next base: position 165,022 of record CAMAZF010000001.1, read on the forward strand.
GTTGGAACCGGCCTAAAACACGCCGACTCCAGCTGGCAGTTCGAGCGAGCTGGTTGAGCAGCGTCAGGGCACCAGGCTGAACTGCAAGCCGCTGCAGAGCGCCTTCCGAGAGATGCGCATTGAGCACCGATTGCCGCGCGCGTGCAAGGTCTCGAGCCGCCCTCACGGCCGCCTGAGCCTCAGCTGCGGTCCAGTCCTTGCCGAGCACCTGCGAGACCCGGGCTGTTGAGGCCAGGGGTACTGCGGCTTGGACGGGCAGGACTGGTGCTGGACTTGCGGTCTGCATGAGCACAATGAGGTCGAAGCGATCGAGCAGTGGTGCTGAGAGCTTTGCGCGATAGGCCTGAACCTGCTTCGGGGTACACCGGCAGGGCGTCGAGTGCGCCCGTACGGTTCCAAACAGTCCGCAAGGACATGGATTCATGGCCGCGACGAGCTGTGTGCGTGCGGGCATCACAAAGCGTGACTGAAGACGCGCCGGCTGGACCCAGCCCGTCTCGAGAGGCTCTCTCAAGGCCTCGAGCGCGTCTCGGCGAAACTCCGCCAATTCATCAAGAAAAAGAATGCCGCCATGCGCCAGCGAGATCTCGCCGGGACGAAAGGGGCGCCCCCCTCCGAACAAGGCCGCCGCTGAGGCCGTATGGTGAGGCGCACGAAAGGGCGGACGCGCCGGAGAGAGGCCGGCGTCTGGTCCACCGTGGAGGGCCTGAATCGCGGCGAGCTGCTGCGCATCCTCTTGCGCAAGTTCGGGGAGCAGGGCGGGTAGACGGTGCGCAATCATGGACTTGCCCACCCCAGGGGGACCCAGCATGAGCAGATGATGTCCACCCGCCAAGGCCACCAGCGCCGCGCGCTTGGCTTCTGGTTGCCCGGAGACCTCATCCCATGGGCTGGGATCAGTCCCTCGATCAGCCTGGGACTGGGCCTTTGCCGCTTCTGGGTGAGCAAGCGCTCCGATCGTCTTGAGCGTGCGAGAACCCCTGGCGAAATCAACAAGATCTGCCAGTGCGTTCACGACGCGATGCTGGAGGTCTCCAACTTGGAAAGCCAGGGCACCTCGGGGCACAGGCGTGATCAGCTGCGCCGATGCAGACCGAGCCGCTTGCAACCAGGCGAGCTCATGCTCGATGGGAAGCAGCCCACCCGATAAGGTGAGCTGCCCGAGAAGTGCAACATCTTTCAGTGCCGACGCGGGAATGCGACCCATCGCCATGAGCACTGCAGCTGCAATGGCTAAATCCGCCAGTTCCGGCGCCTCGAGCGCATCCTGTGCAGTGAGTTGAACCGTGACCCGTCCGGCCGGGAACCCAAAGCCCAGGTTCTGAATGGCCACGCGGATGCGGTCCCTGGCCTCACGCGCTGGATGAGCAGGCATACCGATGAGATTGAACTGTGGAAGGCCGCCAGAGAGGTCAGCCTCCACACGGACCAAGCGAGCCTGAAGTCCGCAGAGATTAAGCGTGTGGGTGCATGCGAGTGTCATGCCCCATGGTCGATGAAGGACTTCCGCTCGGGCATCAGCCCGATGTCTGACCCGCTTCGAGCTGAATGAGCCGAGCCTCCAGTCTCGCAATCTGCTCCATGGCTCGTTCAAGCTGGCGGCGCTGACCTTCAAATTCCTCTTGCCGGACCAGCTCGAAGCGGTCCGCCAAGCCCGCCAATAAGGTTTGGACCAGCTGACTTCGATCGGCCTGTGACATGGTCTGGGTCAGCGTCTGCAGACGCTGCTGGAGATCAGCCAGATGGGCTGCGAGATCGGGAGGAGTGAATGCCATGGACATGATTCTAGCCAAACGCCATATGAGTGGGTTGCACCAGAACTGTTCGATCCCAACCCTGACGACCCGGCTTGCGCACCACAAGAGTGCAATTCTTCGCACCACGGGGGGGAGCGACGGAGCGTTCGAATGAGATCCTGCATGAAATTCAATGAGTTACCGTCGTGGCATGGCTTTCGCTAATCGGGATGACCTATTGAAAGGAGAACTCGAAATGCGCAAGACACTTTTGGCCATTGCCATCGCAGCCGCCTCAACATCGGCCTTCGCTCAAGCAGCACCCGCTGCAGAACCCGACTACAGCATCGCTGGAAACTTTGCCATCACCAGCGACTATCGCTACCGTGGGGTCAGTCAGTCCGATCTGTTGCCAGCAGTGCAGGGTGGCATTGATTACACCGCCAAGTCTGGCCTTTACCTTGGGAACTGGAACAGCAGCATCTCTGAATGGACGAGCTTCAGTGGCGCGGGCGTGGAAATGGACTTCTACGGCGGCTACCGAACAGAGGTTGGAGGCATTGGGCTCGACGTTGGCAACCTTTATTACTACTACCCGGGTGCAGTGGGCTCGATCAAGCCCCACACCAATGAGGTCTATTTCGCGCTGTCCCACGGAATCCTCTCATTCAAGACCTCCTACGCCACGTCAGAGTACTTCGGGGTGGCAGGGTCCAAGGGCACGATGTACTTCGATCTCACCGCCAGCACGGAAATCGCACCGGGGGTGACCGGTAAGGTTCACCTCGGTCAGGTCAAGGGCAAGGGAGACATGGTGGATGGGACCGACTACCTGGTCGGTGTCAGCACCGATCTCTCTGGCTGGACAGTCAGCGCTGCATGGGTCGGCACGTCCGGAGACCTCAAGGACTTCACCAGCGGTCAGCAAGTCTCGGAGGGCAAGTTCAAAGACCTGGGCAAGTCTGGCCTCATGGTCTCCATCTCCAAGTCGTTCTAATCCAAAGCGCCCCACCCCCAGAGGCGGTGGGGCTCAACTGAAAGAGGCCCAAGGATGAAACTCATTACTGCTGTCATCAAGCCTTTCAAGCTCGACGAAGTGCGCGAAGCGCTCTCGGGCATTGGCGTTCAAGGCATCACCGTCACAGAAGTCAAAGGCTTCGGGCGCCAGAAGGGGCATACGGAACTCTATCGAGGTGCCGAGTACGTCGTCGACTTCCTCCCAAAGGTCAAGATTGAGGTCGCAGTCACCGCGGAGCTCGCAGAGCGCGCCGTGGAAGCGATTGAGTCGGCCGCACGCACTGGAAAGATTGGGGACGGAAAGATCTTCGTCTGTCCTCTCGAGTCCGTCATTCGCATCCGCACCGGTGAGACCGGCGCAGATGCACTCTAAACATTCTTGAAGAAAGAGGATTCCCAATGAAACCCATCTCTTCCTTATACGAAGCCGTGTCTGGCAAAGGGCTGATGTCAGGCCTGATTGCCGGACTCGGCCTCATCGCACTCCCCGTACTCGCACAGTCCACCCCCGAGGCAGCAGCTGTGGCCTCCGCCGTCGCGGAGGCCGCGCCAGCAGCCGCAGAGGCAGTCAAAGCCGAAGTCGTCAAAGGCGATGTGGCCTGGATGATGGTGTCTACCCTGCTCGTAACGTTTATGGCCATTCCAGGTCTTGCCCTGTTCTACGGTGGTCTTGTACGGACCAAAAATATGTTGTCCGTTCTCATGCAGGTGATGGTCGTCTTCTCTTTAATCTCCATTTTGTGGGCCGTGTATGGCTACAGCCTTGCGTTTACCGAGGGCGGGCCGATCATCGGAGGATTCTCAAAGCTATTCCTCTCTGGTGTCACCATGGACTCACTCTCCGACACCTTCACCGACACGGTCAAGATTCCAGAAATGATCTTCATTGCGTTTCAGTGCACATTTGCAGGAATCACCTGTGCACTCATCGTGGGATCGTTTGCTGAGCGAGTGAAGTTCTCTGCGGTCTTACTTTTTTCGGTGCTCTGGTTCACTTTTTGTTACCTGCCGATCGCGCACATGGTCTGGGGTCCCGGTGGTTACTTGCTCGATAAGGGCGCGCTAGACTTTGCTGGTGGCACCGTGGTGCACATCAATGCAGGCGTCGCAGGCCTCGTTGGCGCCTACATGCTCGGCAAGCGTGTGGGTTTTGGCAAAGAGCCGATGCCTCCTCACTCGCTCACCCTGACCATGGTCGGTGCCTCCATGCTCTGGGTGGGATGGTTTGGATTCAACGCGGGCTCTAATCTGGAAGCGACTGCTGGTGCAACCCTTGCCTTTGCCAACACCCTCTTCGCTACCGCTGCTGCCGTGCTGGCTTGGTGTGCAGGTGAGGCCATTTTCCGTGGGAAAGCCTCTATGTTGGGTGCAGCGTCTGGTGCAGTGGCTGGACTGGTCGCGATCACCCCTGCCTGTGGCTCTGTCGGAATCATGGGTGCAATTGTGATCGGCGCGCTGTCAGGACTGATCTGCCTCTGGGCAGTGTCCGTGCTCAAAAAGATGCTGGGTGCCGACGACTCCCTCGATGTCTTCGGTGTCCACGGCGTAGGCGGAATCCTAGGGGCACTGCTGACGGGTGTCTTCACCGCGCCTTCTCTGGGTGGCACTGGCGCTGAAGATTTCTCAATGGCCTCTCAGGTCGCAATTCAGGCGGAGGGCGTGATCATTACGATCGTCGTCTCCGCTGTGGTCGCTGCAATTTCTTACAAGCTTGTGGACATGATTGTCGGGCTGCGCGTGACGGAAGAAGAAGAGCGCGAAGGCCTGGACGTCAGCACCCACGGCGAAAAAGCGTATTACATGTAACTCATTCTCCTCGGCCCATTCTTCCCAGGGTCTTTCCCGGCCTGCGGCATCGTCCGCAGGCCTTTTTTTTAGCGTCAAGACTACAATGCCCTGCTATGACGCCACAGCTTCAGACTCAGCTTTGCGGACGCCTACGTCAACTCGAATCGAGAGTGCTTGAGCACAGCTTCGACATTGAGCATTGGTTTCGAGCGCAATGGCGTTCCCACCGCCCACCCTTTTATGGGTCCGTTGATCTGAGAAACGCGTGTTTCAAGCTCGCCCCGGTGGACACGAATCTCTTCCCGGGAGGTTTCAACAACCTGAGCGAGGCGGCCCTTCCAGTGGCGGTTCAGGCCCTCATGTCCTCGATTGAGAACCATTGCCCAGACGTGAGGCGAGTGCTCCTAATCCCCGAGAATCACACCCGAAATCTCTTTTATCTCGCAAATGTTGAGCGCCTCTCTGGCCTGCTTCGACAGGCGGGTCTCGAGGTTCGGATTGGGTCCTTATTGCCTGAGTTACAAGAGCCTACGACGCTTGAATTCGAGGGGCCAGATGGGACTGGGCATGCGTTGAGGCTTGAGCCTATCCAGCGACACGGCTCACGCATTGGGGTCGAAGGCTTCGATCCCTGCCTGATTCTTTTGAACAACGACCTCTCTGCGGGCGTTCCTCCGATATTGCAGAACCTCTCAGGCCAGCGGCTTTTCCCGCCCCTTCATGCGGGCTGGGCCTCACGGCGCAAGTCTCAACACTTCGCTGCCTATCGCCAAGTGGCCATCGAGTTTGCCGAACGCCTCCAGATCGATCCCTGGCTGATTGACAGCTATTTTGAGTCTTGTCGCGGTATCGACTTTCAATCTCGCATCGGCGAGGACGAATTGGCTGAAACCGTGGATCTGGTTCTAGGCCGAATACGTGAGAAGTACCGTGCGCTCGAGATTTCCCATACCCCTTACGTGGTGGTCAAGGCCGATGCAGGCACCTACGGCATGGGAATCATGACCGTTAAGGATGCGAGTGAAGTGCGCGGGCTCAATCGAAAGCAGCGCAATAAGATGTCTGTGATCAAAGAAGGGCAGACCGTCTCGGACGTATTGGTGCAAGAGGGGGTTCATTCCTTTGAGACCATTCCAAGTGCCAAGGGAGATGCCGTTGCTGAGCCCGTTGTCTACATGGTCGATCGTTTCGTGGTCGGGGGCTTCTATCGGGTTCATGAAGACCGCGGGCCTGATGAGAATCTCAATGCCCCGGGCGCTCGTTTCATTCCATTGCCCTTTGAAGAGGGCTGTCAGCAGCCTCTGCGTGACTCCGACCCAGACGCCACCCCGAACCGACTCTATCTCTACGGCGTCATTTCCCGCCTCGCACTGCTGGCCGCTGCACGAGAACTTGAGGCAACCCATCCTGCTGCCATCAAGGTGTAGACACCGTCATGGCCAATCTGCTCTTCATTCTCGATCCGCTTGAGAGTCTCAAGGCCCACAAAGACAGCTCGGTCTCCATGATGAGGACCGCAGCAGCTCGTGGACACACCATCTGGGCCGCAGAGCCCCAGGACCTCTCCATCCACTGGCCGACTGTCCAGCCCGAGACCCTCTTGAATGGTCGTGCCCAGATCAATGTCCAGGCAGTGGCCTTAGAGCTGAGGCCTCGCGATTCAGATGCATCTGCCTGGTACGTCGAGAGACATCGAGCCTTGCTGGAGGCGAGAGATGTCAACGCGGTCCTGATGCGCAAAGATCCGCCTTACGATGTGGATTTTCATGTCTGCACCCAGATGCTCGAACACTTTGAACGCCAGGGTGTGCCCGTCTTTAACCGTCCTCGCGCCCTCAGGGATCACGGCGAGAAAACCGCTGTCTTGGAGTTTAGTGAGTGGGCACCCGAGGGACTCATCACCACGGAGCTCCAGACGGTTCAGGCCTTTGCACGCCGTCACGAAAGAATTGTCCTCAAGCCACTGGATGCGATGGGCGGCAGTGGCATTTTCTTGAGCCATGCACAGGACCCCAATTTGCCGGTGATTCTCGAAACGTTGAGCCTCAATGGGTCTCGACAGATCATGGTTCAGCGTTGGCTGCCAGACATCGCCCTCGGCGACAAACGTGTCCTCTTGATTGATGGAAAGCCCTTCCCATACTGCCTGGCCCGTATCCCTCCTGAGGGGGCATCTCGAGGGAATCTGGCCGCGGGTGGTCGAGGAGAGGCTCGTCCGCTTTCAGACTCAGACCGCCGAATCGCTGAGGCGCTCGGGCCCATCCTCAGGGATCGGGGCCTCTTTCTGGTGGGCCTCGACATCATTGGTGAACACCTCACCGAGATCAACGTCACCAGCCCGACTGGCTTTCAGGAGATCGCCCAGCAGACCGGTGCAGATCCCGCAGTGGCCTGGATGGATGCTCTCGAGGCCCGGCTGTGAGCACAGATTCCCCTCAGACCCTGATCGTCTTGGCCTGTCATGCCCCCATGGCCTCAGCGCTTCATGCAGTGGCCTGTCACGGTTTTGGGATGACACTCCGCGCCATTGGGGTACTCGATGTGCCCAGCAGCGCCACGCCAAATTCGGTGCAAGAGCAGCTCGAGGCGCTCTGGGTTCAGGACGGCTGCCCAGAGCAAGTCCTGGTGCTCACCGATCTGCTGGGGGCAACACCCAGCAATGGCGTCAATCATTGGCTTGCCCTTTCGCCCGAAACTCGAGCCGGCCTGACAGGAGTCAGTCTCCCCATATTGTTAAGGGCGTTGAGCCATCGAGAACAGCCCGCGCGTGCCCTCGCAGATCGGCTGCAAGCCTCTGCCACCGCGTGCATCACGCAACTGCCTCAGGTCTGATATGCCAGTCAGAGACGTCACCATTGTGAATGCACTGGGCCTGCACCTCAGAGCGTCCTCAAAGCTCTCCCAGACCGCCAGTCGCTTTCCCTGTGAGGTCTGGCTCAGTCGTGGCACCAAGCGCGTCAATGCAAAGAGCGTTCTGGGTGTCACGATGCTTGCAGCAGGGCCCGGAGTCAGCATCCAGATTGAGACCTCAGGAACCCAAGAAGAGGAGGCCCTGCTGGCCCTCGTGAGCCTCATCGAGGGCGGTTTCGGGGAGACGCTCGCATGACCTGGAGCCTTCACGGAACGGGCGTCGGAGACCGAGTGGCCATTGGAAAGGCATGGGTCCTCGCACCAGCCAACCTGGAGGTCCCCCGTCACAGTCTCGAAGCCTCACAGGTTGATCAGGAGCAAGTCCGCTTTCGCCAGGCCGTTGAGACGGTTCGAGGGGAACTCTTAGCCGTCGGCAATAGCCTCGCAGACGATTCCGCCCCTGAGGTCATGGCCTTTCTGGACCTGCAGAGCCTGGTACTCAGTGACCCCTTACTCGCCGAGCAGACCGAGGCTCGTATCGCCTCTGAACGCTGCAATGCAGAGTGGGCCCTCGTACAGCAATATGAACGTCTCGCAGACCAGTTCGATGCCCTTGAGGACCCCTACCTCCGGGAACGCAAGGCAGACATCCAGCAGGTGGTCGAGCGAATCCTCAAAGCCATGGCGGGTGGACCGGGGCTCAGTAAACAGCTGCGAGAACTGACAGAGGATACCCAGCAGCCTTGGATTCTGGTCGCACGAGACATTGCACCCGCCGACATGCTGCTGATCCGTGAACACGCATTTGCCGGATTTGCAACGGATTCGGGCAGTCCCACCGCCCATACCGCCATCCTGGCGCGAAGCCTAGGGCTTCCTGCCGTGGTCGGCCTCGGCCACCTCTTCAGCCTGGTTGAGCAGGGTGAAGAGCTCGTTTTGGACTCTCGATCCGGTGTCGTGGTGGGCGGCCTTGACCCAGAGCTCAGGTCCGACTACCTGCAAGAAGAGGCCGAGCAGCGACTTCGTGATGAACGACTTCAGCGGCTCAAAAGCCTCGTGAGCGCCACCCTAGATGGTCAGCGCGTGCAGCTGATGGCGAATCTCGATCTTCCAGAGGATGCACAGGCAGCCGCAGCCGCTGGCTGCGATGGCGTGGGGCTCTTTCGAAGCGAATTCTTGTTCATGAACCGCAACTCTGCTCCAAGCGAGGAGGACCAGACAGCAGCCTACAAGGCCGTCGTGATGGCCATGAACGGAAAGCCCGTCACCATTCGAACCCTTGATTCTGGGGCAGATAAGGCCATCGGCTATCTGTCCGAACTCCACCGCACACCGCCGCTCAACCCAGCGCTCGCGCTACGTGCCATTCGACTCTGTCTGGCCGAACCCGAGCTTTTTCTCGTTCAGCTCAGATCCTTGCTTCGGGCCTCCGCATTTGGGCCCCTTCAGATCATGATCCCACTGATCAGCGGCCCCTCGGAGCTGATCTCTGCACGCCGAATGATTCAGCGTGCAATGGGTGAACTCCGGGCACGAGGAGAGTCTTTCGATCCACAGATCCGAGTGGGCGCCATGATCGAGGTGCCATCGGCTGCGATCGCCATTGACGGTCTGTTGGCCCATATGGATTTTGCCTCCATCGGGACCAACGATCTCATTCAATACACGCTGGCCATTGACCGAACCGACCGCGAGGTCTCCCACCTTTACGACCCCTTACATCCCGCTGTCATTCGATTGATCCGTGACACCATTCGGGCATGTGATCGCGCTCAGACTCCCATTTCGCTCTGCGGCGAAATGGCCGGGGAACCTCAGTACACCCGGCTTCTGCTGGGCATGGGTTTGCGAAGCTTTTCCATGCATGCTGTTGAGATTCTTCGGGTCAAACAAGAGGTCCTAAAGTCGGACATTCGCTTGCTGGAGCGGCCCGTCGCTCGACTCCTACGCCTGCCTGATAGCCGACGCGTCAGGGCCGGGCTTGAATCATTGAGCAGCTGAGATCACCGGTTGAATCCAGCCTGCACGCACCGCTGCCAGCACGGCCTCCGTTCGGGTCTGCACATTCAAGGCTCGAAGGATGGCGCTGATGTGCACCTTTGCCGTGCCCTCAGACATGCCCAGATTGCGGCAGATCACTTTCGTGGGAGCACCCTCGACGAGGTATCCCAAGACCTCAAACTGACGCGGCGTGAGTGCCGCCCAAGGGGCATCGGTCGATCGGGCCTCCTGGACCTCAATTCGAATCACCGAGCCGCCCCCTGGCTTGAGATGTCGGCGGTTTCCGGGAGACAGGGTCGATTCTGCTGCGGTGGGCAATCGACGCACCGGGCGCGTCGAAGGGTTCAGTCGATCGTAGTGCTGAGCAGCCAAGAGGCTGGTAATGGCATCGGTCATGATGGGCTCCTGGGAAGGTCAAGTCATGGATAAAGAGCCTGAAGTGTCGGAGCGCGAGGCCCTCCAAACTGTAACGAATTGTGTCAAATTGCAGTCCATGCAGGATCATCCACGAGACCTTGGGCCCATTCCCACACAATTCGCTCATTTCGAGGACCCACTGCCTCTGGTGAGTGGCCAGTCTTTTGGGCCCTACACCCTCGCGTACGAAACCTATGGGGAACTCAACGCGACACGATCAAACGCTGTGCTCATCTGTCACGCCCTCAATGCCTCACACCATGTAGCGGGAGCGCGTGAGAGCGATCCCACAGATCGCGGCTGGTGGGACAATATGGTGGGTCCAGGAAAGCCTGTTGATACCGATCTGTTCTTTGTGATTGGGGTGAATAACCTCGGCTCATGTTTTGGGTCCACCGGGCCGGCAAGCCTAGACCCCAAAACCGGACGGCCTTACGGGGGACGGTTTCCTGTCGTCACAGTAGAGGACTGGGTGCGTGCACAAGCCAGACTGGCGGATCACCTGGGCATTGCTCGGTTTGCCGCAGTGATGGGCGGAAGCCTCGGCGGAATGCAGGCGCTTCAATGGTCGATCGCCTATCCCGAACGACTCGGCCATGCGATTGTCATTGCATCCACGCCGCGGCTGAGCGCCCAGAACATTGCATTCAATGAAGTTGCGCGTCGGGCCATTCTGAACGACCCAGACTTTCACGGCGGCGACTTCTATGCACACGGAGTGGTGCCCAAACTAGGTCTCTCCATCGCCCGTATGGTCGGCCACATCACCTATCTTTCAGACGATGTGATGGCTCAGAAGTTTGGTCGGAACCTTCAATCCTCTGAGCGCTATCGCTATGGGTTTGATGTTGAATTTCAAATCGAGTCTTACCTTCGGCATCAGGGTGAAAAGTTTTCGAGCTACTTCGATGCCAACACCTATCTTCTGATCACACGCGCACTCGATTATTTCGACCCGACGCGAGACACGGGAGGCTCTCTCACGCAGGCACTCGCGCCTGCAACGTGCAGCTTCTGCCTGGTGTCTTTCACTACGGATTGGAGATTCTCTCCCGAGCGTTCTCGTGAAATTGTGGCTGCTCTGATTGAAGGGGGCCATGAAGTGACCTACTCTGAAGTCGACGCTCCCCATGGGCATGACGCGTTTCTCATGGCTGACCCGCGCTATCACGCGGTGATTCGATCCTACTTTGCTCGCATGGCTCAAGACCTTGAGCAGCCAGAGGTCAGATCATGATGAAGCGCCCTGGGCTTCGATCAGATCTCGCTCTCATCGCAGACTGGGTAGAGCCTGGCGCGCGAGTGTTAGATCTCGGATGTGGGGACGGCAGTCTCATCGATTGGCTCAAGACTGAAAAAGGCTGCACGGTCTATGGCGTAGAGATCGATCATGACAAGCTGCTGACGTGCATCCACAAGGGGCTGTCAGTCGTTCAGGGGGACATCGATCAAGGACTCGCTCTGCTAGGGCAGTCCAAGTTTGACACGATCATTCTCTCGCAGGTCTTACAAGCCACCCATCGCACAGAACAAGTCTTGCGTGAGATCGCTCGCATGGGACAGGAAGCCATCGTCAGCAGCCCAAACTTTGGGCACTGGTCACATGTCTGGTCCCTGCTCAGGGGCCGAATGCCCGTGAATCGCCGACTGCCCTATCAATGGTTCGACACGCCCAATCTTCACTTCGCCACCACCAAAGACTTTGAAGCCCTGCTCGAACAGCTTCAGCTGCGCGTCACACGTCGTGAGTATCTTAGGGAACTCGACTCCGGCGACATGGCTCGTGTTGAGTCATGGGCATCGCTGCGTGCCACTGTGGCGATCTATCAATTCCATGCAAAATCGAATGAGGAGTGTCAATCATGATTCAAACCATTGGCGTGATCGGTGCCGGGACCATGGGCAATGGCATTGCCCAGGCATTTGCCTGTTCAGGTCACACGGTTGTCTTACAGGACATCCAAGCACCTGCTCTCGAGAAGGCGGTCAAAACCATTGAAGGGTCTCTCGATCGTCTCATCAAGAAGGGCAGCCTGACAGAGGTCCAGAAATCAGACGCCCTGGCACGAATTCAGGCCACGACGGACCTTCATGTCTTGGCATCAGTCGACCTGGTGGTCGAGGCTGCCACCGAGAACGAGCGAATCAAGATTGAGATTCTCCAGACGCTTGAGGGCCAGGTGCGCGAGGATTGCATCATCGCAACCAACACCTCATCACTCTCGATTACGGCCCTGGCCGCTAAGCTTCGGGTACCGCATCGATTCATTGGCATGCACTTCTTTAATCCCGTGCCCATGATGCCGTTGGTGGAGGTGATTCAAGGCCTTCAGACTGCGCCGCAGACAGTGCAAGCCATTCAAGCGCTCGCCCAAGACATTGGCAAAACGCCCATCGTCGTGAAAAACAGTGCTGGCTTCGTGGTGAATCGACTGCTCTGCCCCATGATCAATGAAGCGGTCTTCGTGCTGGCAGAGGGACTTGCAACGGCTCAGGAAATTGATGACGGCATGAAGCTGGGATGCAACCATCCCATCGGCCCTCTTGCACTAGCAGACCTCGTCGGTCTCGATGTCTTGCTGGCGGTCATGCACGTGCTCTCTGATCACTTTGAAGATCCAAAATATCGACCTGCTCCGCTTTTGAAGGAAATGGTTGCGGCGGGTCACCTCGGACGCAAGACGGGGCGCGGTTTCTATCAGTACACCTAAATCTGCGCCGGTGGAGTTGGCCTACCGAATGTGGGGCCTTGCGGCCCTGTTCTATCTATTTGATTTTTTTCAACGCGTCGCACCGGCCAGCCTGGCATTTGACCTCTCCCGTGAGATTGCTCCCACCGCCCTGGCGCTGGGTACGCTCTCATCGGCCTACTTCCTCACCTATGCAGGGTGTCAGCTTCCCGCCGGTCTCTTGGTTGACCGACTGGGTGCACGCAGAGTGCTGACCATGGCCGCATTGGGCGGCGCAACGGGCGTAGCCGTGTTTGCGTCCGCCTCAGCCATGGAGCAGGCCCTAATGGGTCGATTGATTCTCGGTGCAACCGGAGCCGTCGCCTGGATTGCACTCCTCAAGCTGGCTGCTGAGTGGTTCTCTCCTCAGAAATTTGCAGGCATGACAGGTCTTTCATTGGCCGTTGGCGCCATTGGGGCTGTTCTTGCGGGGTTCCCGCTGAGCACGCTCGCGCAATCCTATGGATGGCGGGAGGTTTTGATGGGCAGTGGTGCCTGCGCCGCAGGATTGGCCATGCTCTTCTGGTGGCAGATCCGAGATCGGCCTGAGACACCGATGGCCACACCAGCCTCTGATGTCCGGCCCAGGGTGCCTTTTTTTCACCTGCCATGGCGCTCACTGATGACGCTCGGGCTCGGACAGATGGGCGTGACCGGAAGCATGGCTGCGCTGGCATGGCTCTGGAGCGTGCCTTACCTCAAGACCGGATTTTCGCTTTCTGCAAGCACCGCAACGCTGCTGTCCTCTTGCATGATGGTCTTCTTTGCCGTGGGGGGCGTGGTCTTTGGCCGTTGGTCGGATCGCATTCAGGAGCGCCGTCGTCCACTCATGCTAGGAACCACGGGTGTCATCGTGATGCTGGCCCTCCTGAGCACGGGTGTGCTGAGGGAGCAGCTCATGATCACCACGATTTGCCTATGGCTCATGGGCCTCTGTGCGGGCTCCATGGTGCTCTCATTTGCGGCAGCCAAAGATCTGGCCAAAGGCCAGCATACGGGCGCCGTGGTTGCGTTCATGAACCTCTGTGTCATGACCGGAAGCATCGGCCTGCCCCCCCTATTTGGATTGGTCTTAGACGCCCAATGGCAAGGCAGCATCATCGATGGTGTTCGGCGCTATCCAACTGAAGCCTATGAGCTCGCCTTTCAGGGCCTGGCCCTCTGGGTATCACTCACCTTGTTTTTTCAATGGAAGTGGTCCGACGCGCTCATCGACGCCAGAAAGCTGGCGAAAACAACACCACAACGGTGAGCAACTCCAAGCGACCCAGCATCATGGTGAAAGACAGCACAGCGAGCTGAAAGTCGGTCAGTCCCGAGTAGTTGCCAGCTGGGCCAACCTCATTGAGCCCCGGACCCAAGTTGTTGATACACGCCAGAACTGCACTGATGGCCGTGACATCATTCATGCCAGAGAGCAGTAAACAGAACGTGGCCACCATCACGATAAAGCCATAGACGAGCATAAAGGCCAGTACCGAGAAAATCACACCCTGACTGACGCTGGTTCCTCTCACCAGGCTGACGGGATTGACCAGTCGAGGGTGAATAATCTTTGCCAACTCCTGTTGAGCAAGCTTGGCCATGATTACCAGGCGGATCATCTTGATTCCACCTCCGGTGGAGCCCGAGCAAGTCGCAAACGCTGCCAAGAGAATCATGAGCCAAGGCGCAAAGACGGGCCAGGCAGAGTAATCCTGTGTGGCATAGCCGGTGGTGGTCGCAATCGAGACCACATTAAATGCGGCAGCCCGAAGGGCCTCCGGAAAACTGGCATACGTCTGCTGGCTCCAGAGCACCAGCGTCACTACCACTACCCCAAGGCACACCGCCAGAACAAACCATCGGGCCTCGGGGCAGTTCAAATAGGGCTTCATACTCCCCGTTCGAACCGCAGAGAAGTGGACTGCGAAATTCACCCCAGCAATCATCATAAAAACGATCGCTACCAGCTCCACTCCCAGACTCTGAAACTGCCCGATGCTTGCGTCATAGCTCGATAGACCGCCAATGCTCATGGTGGTGCCTGCATGGACAAAGGCATCAAACCAGTCCATCCCAACGGCCCAATAAGACACTGCACAGGCCAGCGAGAAGAGGAAATACAACCCCCAGAACCCCTTGGCTGTCTCCGTGATGCGTGGGGTGAGCTTGGTGTCCTTCATCGGGCCAGGCGTCTCAGCCTTATAAAGCTGCATGCCACCGACGCCAAGGAGTGGAAGAATGGCCACGGCCAAAACCAGAATGCCCATGCCGCCAAGCCATTGAAGCAAGCTTCGCCAGGCCAGAATCGATTTTGGCGACGCATCCAGACCGGTCAAAACCGTGGCCCCAGTGGTTGTCAGTGCAGACATCGCCTCAAAAAAAGCCTGCCAACCCCGAAGGCTCTCCAGCGCAAATGCAATAGGCAGGGATCCAAGCCCCACCAGGGCACCCCAACAGAGGATCACCAGGAGAAACCCATCGCGTGGAAAGAGCTCAGCCGAATGCCCGCGGGTGATCCAAACACCCACCAATCCAACAGAACAAGAAATCAAACCCCCTTGGACGAAGGCCCAGACTGCTCCATCCTCGGCCCAGAAACCCACTGCAATGGGCACGAGAAACGTGAGCGAAAAAAGCAAGACCAGCTTACTGAGGACGTTAAGCAATGCCACGGCCGAGTCGAGACTCGACTGACGCGGACGTGAATCAGTCTGCATTAAAAGAAGCCTGCGGAAACCTGAAAGAGCTTCTCAACCTTCGGAATGGTTTTTCGGTCGGTGACAAAGACGATGAGGTGATCACCGGACTCGATCACGACATCGTGATGGCCCATGATCACCTTGGCCTCATTCCCTTCCCCACGAACAAGACCGCCGATCATCGCGCCTTCTGGAAGGCGGATGGACTCAATGGCGCGTCCCACCACTTTCGAGGTCTTGTGGTCTCCATGCACCACCAGTTCTAAGGCCTCAGCTGCCCCTCGTCGGAGGCTGTGAACCGCTGCGACGTCGCCCCGACGAACATACTTCAGGAGTTCTCCCAGCGTCACATGGGAGGGTGTGAGCGCAATGTCAATGCGACCGCCTTCCATCAGTTCAGCATATGCTTTTCGATTGATCAGCGCCAAAACGCGCTTCGCGCCCAACCGCTTCGCAAGCAGCGCGGACATGATGTTGTTCTCATCGTCATTGGTGAGCGCAAGAAACAGATCCATTCCGGCCACATTTTCTTCAATGAGCAGGTCTTCGTCCGTGGCATCACCATGAAGCACAAGCGCCTTGCCGTTCAGCGCCTCTGCCAGGACCATACAGCGCTGCTTGTTTCCCTCAATGATCTTGGGGATCATGCTGTCGCTAATGGCCTCAGCGAGTCGACGGCCAATGTTTCCCCCGCCAACAATCATGACCCGTCGCACGGGCTTGTCCTGCTGGCGAAGCTCCTGGGTCACCACTCGAATATGCTCGGACGCAGCCAAGAAAAAGACCTCGTCGTTGGGTTCAATTCGTGTGTGGCCCTCCGGCAGAATGGCTCGGCCCTCTCTGAAGATGGCAACGACACGAGAATCCACATCCGGAAGGTGTTGTCTGAGCTCTCTAATTTCATGAGAGACCAGAGGACTGCCCTCACGAGCGGACACCGCCAGCAGACCTGCTCGACCCTTGGCAAATTCCAAGACCTGAAGGGCTTCGGGAATCTCAATGAGCTTGACCAAGTAGTCCGTGATCATCTTCTCAGGGCTGATGGCTACGCTCACGCCAAAGCCCTCATCACCCAACAGCTCCTCATGGGCCATCCATTGAGGCGATCTCACACGAACAATGCGCTGGGGCACGTTGAAGTGGCGCTGCGCGAGCTTGCACGCGGTCAGGTTGATCTCATCACTGGCCGTGACAGCGATGAGCATCTCGGCCTCTTCAATGCCGGCTGAAGTCAGCACATCCAGAGACGTTGCATGCCCGAATACGGTCCTCAGGTCGAGCCGCTCCTGCAGAAGCCCAAGAGCCTCTGCATCGGTGTCGACCACCGTGACGTCGTTCTTTTCGAGGACCAGCATCTCAGCCAATCCAGACCCCACTCGCCCGGCCCCCAGAATCAGAAACTTCACGCAGCCGCCTTGCGGGTTGGGGTGCGATGGGGCTCCATACCCAGCTGGCGAATCTTGCGATAAAGGTGCGTCCTCTCCAGACCAGATCGCTCAGCCAAACGAGTCATGCTGCCCCCTTCTTTATCCAGTTGGTACTGCAACACGATCCGCTCAAACGCCTCTCGCACCTCGCGCAGTGGCGCATCTAAGTCGAGCGCCAACAACGCTTGTCTGGCCATCTCTAGAGGGTCTCCTTCGTCTGCTTCTGGAGGATCGTCTTCATCTAGAACCGCAAGCCCAGCCCCAAGCACTTGCTGGGTCTGAGCCACAGCATCGCGCCAGGCCCGCTGCGCCTGAGCCCGGGCTAGCGCAGCATTAACCGTCTTGAGGAGCTTGGCCAGTGCAATGGGCTTTTCGAGGAAATCGAACGCGCCCATTCGGGTCGCTTCGACTGCGGTGTCGATGGTTGCATGGCCAGACATCATGACGACGGGAACAGTCAATAAGCCCTGGGACGACCACTCCTTCAACAAGGTCACGCCATCCGTGTCTGGCATCCAGATGTCGAGCAGGACCAGATCATAGGACCGACCATCATGAACACCTCTGGCCTGTGTGGCGGATTCTGCGAGCGTGACCGTATGGCCTTCGTCCTCTAGAACCTCTAGCAAGAGCTCTCGAACGCCGAGCTCATCGTCTACGATCAAAATATTAGCCATGTCTCAATTTTCTGCCACCTGCGGCAAGAGCGCAAATGAGAACTCCGCGCGGGTGCCCAGCACCTGCGCATCCTCCGAGCGAAGGGTCACAAGAGACACCTCTGCATGATTCTCCTGGGCAATTTTCTGCACCACCGCCAGACCCAGACCAGAACCCTTGGCCTTGGTGGTGACATAGGGCTCAAAGACCCGATGAGCAAACTCGGGAGCAAGGCCAGGGCCATTGTCATCCACACGCAATAAAACACGACCATCTCGCACCAACACCGAGACCAGAACCTCTGGCTGCGTCACCGTCTCAACCGCATCCTGCGCATTCTGGATGAGATTGTGGATCACCTGAAGCATCTGTCCACGGTCTGCGAAAACCTGGGCAGTTGAACTCAGCGTATCCACGCGCACCCGAGGATCGGATGCATAGAGCGTCATCACCTCTTCTACCAAGTCTGCCAACGAAAACCGCGTCGGAGCGGCATCAGGCAGGCGAGCGTAATTTCGAAATGCATCCACCATGGTCTTAAGCGCAGACACCTGGTCGACAATGGTCTGTGCCGACTTGGTGAGCAGCTCCCTCTGAGTGGGCGTCAGGCTCGGCGCCAACTTGCGCTCAAGCCGCTCTGCCGAGAGCTGAATGGGTGTGAGCGGATTCTTAATCTCATGTGCAAGTCGTCTGGCCATGTCAGACCAAGTCTTGGCCCGCTGTGCAGCCAGCAGCTCACCAATATCATCCACCACGACCACCCAAGTCGCTCCAAAATGCCCCCCGTCTTCTGAGAGCCGCGCAACATTGACCAGCAACGAACGGAAACTGCCGTCCGAGATCTGACACTCCAGCTGATGCTGAGCCCGAAGCGAGCCTGAAGCTTGTAGGTCGCGCATCAAGCTCACCAATGGCCCATAGGCATCCCAGTTCGAGACACTCTCCCCAAGCGCCGTATCCAAGGGCCGACCCAGCACCCGTTCCGCACTGGGGTTGTATTGCCGCAGGCGCAGATCAGCATCCAGGACCAAGACACCCGTTGAGAGCGTCTCGAGCATCTGCTCAAGGAACTGAAGGCTGAGTTCACGCTGCGCCTCACTCTCAGCAGCCAGCTGCTGGGCATCCTTTAGCTGGGCCGTCATCTGGTTGAAGGAGCGAATCAAGTCGTTGAGTTCATGGTCGACCAAGTCTTCACGCAGTCTGGGGTAATCCCCCCCCGCCACCGCACGGGTTGCCCGCTCGAGAGCACGCAATGGGCCAGCAAGCCAGCCGCTGAGTAAGACTGCTATCGAGAGCGCACCGAAGACCGCCAATAACAAAGCCAAAGAGAGCGTGACACCATAAATCCGACGAATGCCCTGCTTACCCAGTCCAAGCTGCTGGTAGTCATTAAGTCCACGGTTGAGATCATCGATGTGCTGAGCCAGTCGAGTGGGCACTGGCTCGAGCCATTGAACCATCCGAACGGGATCCTGACTCCATTCCTTTCGAACGGAGACTGCCAATGCGCGAGTCTGCAACGCCGATGGGTCGCTGCCGACGGCGGGCTCGACAATGGCAAACTGGCGAGCCGTTCTTGCACGAGACAAAGCCTCAGGAGACGGCAGGTCGGGCACCAGGCGAAAGAGTGTCGCACTGCGAATGGCGAGGACTTTACCCTGGGTGTTGAGAACCATGACCTCAGCCTGTGGGCGCCCCTCAAGAGCCAGCTCAATCAATGCATTGAGCTCGGAGTCCGGGACGGTCTCAATGGCAAGTGCAAGACGCCGAGCGTTGTTCAGCGCCTCTAGCTTGAAAGACTCCACCGTGGCTCGGCCTAGGTCTGCCCCCGACTGGAGAGCCCCTTCCACACTCTGAGAAAACCAGCTGTCAATGGTTCTGGCAAGAAACTGAACGGAGACCAGAGAGACCAGGGCCACAGGAAGAATGCCCATCAGCGTCAGTGCCGTGGCCAACCGAATGGTCAAACGAGCACCAAACTCTCGGCGACGATAGCGACCCCAAGCCTTCGCAACCATGGCAATTGCCATCACCGCCATGACCACCACCAGGGCTAGGTTGGCCGCAACCAGAATCGGATACACCTCATCAAGCCGGCTCTCAAGGCCTGAAGCCATAGAGAGGACCGCCAACATCCCCCCGGCAAAGGCAAACACCAACAGCAAGGCGAGTCGAAAGGCGAAGGTCATGTCTTCAAATGCCTCAGGGCGCCTGTGCGTCGCCGATTCGAGACCATCCCGAATCAAAAGCCCATTGCTCGCTGGTGAGTGCGGTCACTTGGATGGCCTTGGGCAACGCGCCCAAATCCAGAGACAGCCTGATGCGGTGCAACCCCCCTTTTGGAATCCCTTGTCCCGGACTGGCCACCCGCCAACCCTTGACGGCAAGACTGGCGCGAAGTGCCTCACCAAAATCGGAGTAGACCAGTGGCGTGGCCCCGTCAATCGTGACTCGGAACTGACGAGTCAACGGGTGAAACACCAGGTCCGCAGATCGTGTTCGGCTGTAAACCAGACGATCCCACCACCACCATCTCGGCTGCAGCGCCTGAAAGGAAGACAGAAATCGGAGGGGCACTCCCCGTTCGATGGCTTGAATCAACGCTGCACTCAGCGTGACCTGAACTTGCCCTGACACCACGACACCTTCGATCGGGTCATCAATCAGAACCAGCTCACTCAATTGGACGCTCGGGACCCGAGGCGCAGCCTTGGCGGCTGGCTCCGAAGCATGACCCAGTTGCGTCTGAGCCCCCAGGAGACAAGCCAGGAGGACTCGTAAGAGGGACGCTATGCCCGCTTGCGTAAGCGAGCCACGAAAAAACCATCCCCGACGCGCTCGCCCTCGGCCATCAGAAGTCCCGGCGCAGAAAGCCGATCGACATGACATCCCTCATTCTGCCATCTCTGAATCAATTCCTCGCCCTCATGAACAAACACTGAGCAGGTCACCACAAGTGCCTCACCACCCGGTTTGAGTCGGGGCCAGGCGCTCCTGAGGATCTCCCACTGAAGCGCACTCAATTCCTTCAATTGAGCCGGGCTTCGCCGCCAGGGAATGTCGGGGTGGCGACGCACAACACCCGAGGCAGAACACGGTAGATCCAAAATAAGGTGGTCAAACTCAGTGGGCCAAGCGCTGGGCCAGGGCTGATCTGCAGTGGGGTCATAGACCTGAACATCTACCCGCCCGAGCAGCTGTTGACGAATTCTCTTCCAGTCCATTTCCAGCCGTTCCAAGCGACTTGCAGAAGCATCGCTCGCATAGACCGAGACCATCGCCTGTTCTGCCGCAAGAAAGGTCTTGCCGCCCGGGGCTGCGCAGACATCCCAGACGGTCTGCCCGGATTGAAGGGACAGCCAGCCAAAGCAACGCTGGGCTGACACGTCTTGAACTCGGAACCATCCTTCTGCAAACCCCGGAAGCTGCGTCACCGATCGGGGGGGCTCAAGATGAAATGCCTGAGGAAGCGCTGGGCCCACAGACCAAGGCCTAAGGCCCTGTGCTTCAAGGGCTTGGATCCAAGCCTGACGCTGGTTTTTGGGACCGATATAACGAACCGTGAGAGGGGGATGCCGCTGCTGATGATCCAGCCAAGGTTCTGTTCGCGATTGAAGGCTGGCTCGCATCTCATCGATCCACCATTGAGGAGCATTCCATCGAGCCATGGGGTGATGGAGATCCTGCGCAGCAGCCAAGGGGTCTGACAGGGTCTGACGCAAAATGGCGTTGACAAATCGCGCCCCGGGCACGCCAGACCATTCCTCAGCGGCCTTGACAGCCTGGTTCACGATGAGTGCTGGCGGCCGATAGTTTCTGCGCAACGCACCAAACACCACGCTCAGCAACATCGAGAGGCCTGGATCTGGCCGCCGCTTGGCAAGACGTTCAAGTCGAACCTGAGTCAAACCCAAGCTTCTTAAGCCGGCATAGAGCAGATCTGTTTCAGCGGCAGACAGTGGTAACAAAGCACCGGTTTTTTCAGCTCGATCAGTGACGATCCTGCGCATCTGCTGGGCTGCCTGGCGAAATTCCTTCCAGAGTGCAGCGCGCTGAACACCCGATGCGTCGATGCTCAGCTCGAGGCTCCAAACACTTCAGAAGAGGTGAGACCCATCGCACGCGCCACCACTGCCGCAGGCTGTGGCTTCGAGCCCGGCCGCTGCAACCAGGAGAGTCCAAGCAAACCTTGCGCACACGCAACGACGATGCCGGAGTCTGCAGCCCCGATGTTCACGACCGCACCGGGAGCTCCCCATTGCCCGAGCCGCTCGATCACACAGGCGCCCCCCAGTTTCATGGCTTCCCCACGCAATTCAGAGACCGCTCCAGGCGTCGATTCAAGCGCGCGAATTTGGTCTGCAACCTGTTGAGCGGAACGATCAAATCGCACACGGCGATCCTCTGCAGTCAGTTTGTGAGCATAAGTGGTGCCCTCCTCGGACTGAGGCTCTGGAGCAAAGTTCTCAAACGGAGGGTTCTCTAGGAAAGCCACCAGCTGCCGAGCACCGAGTTCAGCCAGCCGAGATTGGAGCTGAGACCCCGTCTCTTGAGGACCGATGAAGAGCGACTCACGAGACCAGACGGGACCGGTGTCCAGCCCGGCCTCCATTTGCATGATGCACACCCCGGTCTCGGTGTCACCCGCTTCGATGGCCCGTTGAATCGGGGCTGCTCCGCGCCACCGAGGCAACAATGACGCATGCACATTAATGCAACCCCACCGAGGCATCGCCAAAACCTCCGAAGGCAGAATGAGTCCGTAGGCCACTACGATCAACAGATCGAGCTCCATCGCTCGGAGCATCCGCTGAGCCTCCAGGCCCCCCTCTCGATCCGCACGAAAACTCAGGGGGTGATACAGGGGAAGTTGCAACGATTTTGCACATTCGCTCACCGGGCTCGGCGTGAGCTTTCGACCCCGTCCAGCAGCCCGATCAGGCTGAGAGAAGACCGCATCCAGCGTATGCAGCGGGGCCTCACGCACAAACTGCGCGAGCACCTGAAGATGATGAGCTGCAAATGCAGGCGTTCCTGCAAACCCGATGCGCATGCGCTAAGCGGTCAGAGGCGCTGACTGCCTCAGCTTCTTTTGCTCTCTCTGTTCCTTGAGAAGGCGATCTCTGAGGCGCGTCTGCTTGAGCCTCGAGAGATAGTCCACAAAAACCTTGCCGGACAGGTGATCCATCTCGTGCTGGATGCAGACCGATAAGAGGCCATCGGCTTGCAGCTCAAAAAAAGTGCCGTCCACCCGCTGAGCCCGGACCACGATCACGTCCGGCCGCTCTACCTCATCAAATACACCCGGAACAGACAGACAGCCCTCTTGATAAACCTTGACCTCTTGACTCTTGGAG
Source organism: Bordetella parapertussis (assembly GCA_945862985.1). GTDB lineage: Bacteria > Pseudomonadota > Gammaproteobacteria > Burkholderiales > Burkholderiaceae_A > Hahnella > Hahnella lacustris. The sequence goes on from CAMAZF010000001.1 coordinate 187,685, forward strand.
AGGATCTCCGAGTTGATGAACACCATGGGATCGCTGTGATCCTCCGTCAGATCGATCACGATCACCTGTTCATGGACGTCCACCTGAGTGGCAGCCAAGCCAATGCCCGGCGCGGCATACATGGTTTCAAACATATCCGCCACCAAGGCCTTGAGTCGCTCATCGAAGTGACTCACCGGCTTGGCCACCGTGCGGAGCCGAGGATCTGGATAGTGAAGAATGGATAAGAGCGCCATACGAATGGAGATTGCTTAAAGGTGAATGCGCACTAGCCTAGAGGGTTTTTCTCTTGGAGGCGAGTATGCAAACTCAAATTGTGCCCGAATCCCTCTGGCCTGCGCATCACGCGGAGCTGCAGCCGCGAATCCATCAGCTTTATTTCCGTGGCGAACTCGACTGTTTGGAACGACCCTCGCTGGCGATTGTTGGCAGCCGACGCGCGGGAAGCCAAAGCTGTCATCACGCAGAATCGCTTGCCAGTGAGCTTGCTCATCACGGGCTTTGTATCGTCAGCGGCCTGGCATTGGGAATCGATGCGGCGGCGCATCGAGGCTCACTGCTTGCCCCGAATGGACGAACGGTCGCGATCCTCGCCCATGGGTTGGATCAGGTCTATCCACCCCAGCATCAGCAGCTCGCCCACGATATATTGGCAAGGGGTGGACTCTTGCTCTCAGAGTACCCTGATGGAGTCTTCCCTCGGCCGCATCACTTCATACTCCGTAACCGCCTCATTGCCTGGGCCTCTCTCGCCGTCGTTGTGATTGAAGCCAGTCATCGGAGTGGTGCTTTGAGCACAGCGCAGGCTTGCATGGAGTTAGGTCGAGACGTGATGGTCCTTCCTGGCCCTATCTCAGGCGGTCGCTACAGCGGGGGCCATCGCCTCATTCGTGACGGAGCCACGCTCGTAGAACAGGCCGCCGATGTGCTCTCAGTCATTCATCAGCCGGCTTTGTTTCCATCTCCCGCCCCTCCATCACCTGCACGACTGGATGAGCATCTCCCAACGCTTGATTTAGATGCCAGAGCCGCCAAGATCTTCGCGGTGCTAGACTTTCAGCCCAATGCTCCTGAAGACTTGATGCAGCAGAGTGACCTTGCATTTTCCGATGTCATGGCGGGATTATTGGTGTTAGAGCTTCGCGGCTTGGCCAGTCGAATGGTAGACGGCAGGTGGTCTCTCCGACCGTATTCACGGATGAAGGAATCCTCGATTTGAGTAAATCTCTCGTTATTGCTGAAAAGCCCTCTGTTGCAGCTGACATCGCCAAAGCGCTCGGTGGTTTTTCCAAACAGGACGATTTCTTTGAGCGTGAGGACATGGTGATCGCGTCTGCAGTGGGTCACCTTCTCGAGATCAAGGCCCCTGAAGCTTATGAAGTGAAACGTGGGAAATGGTCCTTCGCCCATCTTCCGGTGATCCCACCAGAGTTTGATCTTCAGCCACTTCCCAAGTCTGAACAGAAGTTAAAGACGCTTGCCAAGCAGATCCGGCGCAAAGACGTCAGCCAGATCATTAATGCATGTGACGCGGGTCGTGAAGGTGAGCTCATCTTTCGGACCATCGTTCAGTACACCAAGGCCAAGCAGCCGATCGCGCGACTCTGGCTTCAGTCCATGACTGCGAGCGCGATTCGGACAGCATTTGAGCATTTGCGCAGCGACGAAGAGCTCCTTCCGCTCTCTGAGGCTGCTCGGTCTCGTTCCGAGGCGGACTGGCTGATTGGGATTAACGGTACCCGCGCAATGACTGCCTTCAATTCGAAAGAAGGTGGATTTTTTCTCACGACAGTTGGCCGAGTTCAAACGCCCACACTCTCCGTGGTAGTTGAGCGCGAGGAGCTCATTCGCAAGTTTGTCGCGAAGCCTTACTTCGAAGTAAAGGCGGAGTTTGTCTGCGCTGCCGGCCGATATGAAGGCCGCTGGTTCGACACTGGGTTTAAGAAATCCGCAGATCTGCCGGATGCCCGAGCGGAGCGAATCTGGGATGCCGAAAGGGCCCACGACATCGCAACTCGGGTCGCACACCAGCGGGCCATCGTGCGTGAAGAACACAAGCCGAGTAGCCAGCTTGCCCCCGCGCTTTTTGATCTCACGAGCCTTCAGCGAGAGGCCAATGCCAGATTTGGCTTTTCTGCGAAGAACACCTTAGGTCTGGCACAAGCTTTGTATGAGAAGCACAAGGTGCTGACCTATCCGAGAACCGACTCCAAAGCCCTCCCTGAGGATTACCTGGAGACTGTCAAGGCCACGTTGGCTCAGCTCGCAGAGACCAGCTATGCCAGCATTGCACAGACGATTCTGAAACAGGGCTGGGTGAGGCCCAATAAGCGTATCTTCGATAACAGCAAAGTCTCCGATCACTTTGCCATCATCCCCACTGGCATCGTCCCTAAAATCCTGTCCGAGCCGGAGCAGAAGCTTTTTGATCTCGTTTGTAAGCGTTTTTTGGCCGTCTTTTTCCCTGCGGCAGAGTTTCTCAACACGGTGCGCATCAGTGAGGTAGAGGGCCATCCTTTTAAGACGGAAGGCAAAATTCTGACTGAACCCGGATGGCTCGCTGTTTATGGCAAAGAAGCCCAGGAAGATGCTGTCAGTCTGGTTGCTCTGAGTGACGGTGAACAGCCAGAGGTGGCCGAAGTCCAGGTGCTTTCGCTAGAGACGCGCCCACCGGCCCGATACACCGAGTCCACCTTACTGTCTGCTATGGAGGGGGCCGGGAAGGCCATTGAGGACGAAGAGTTACGCGAGGCGATGAGTGGCAAGGGCCTCGGGACACCTGCCACACGGGCGGCCATCATTGAGGGTCTGCTCACGGAAAAGTACCTTTTAAGAGACGGGCGAGAGCTGCTGCCCACCGCAAAAGCGTTTCAACTGATGACCTTGCTGAGAGGCCTGAATGTAGAGGCTCTCTCCAAGCCCGCTCTGACAGGAGAGTGGGAGTTTAAACTCTCTCAAATTGAACATGGGGCGCTCTCGAGACAGGCCTTCATGCGCGATATTGCAGGTCTCACGGCGCACATTGTGGAGCAGGCTAAGAACTACTCCAGCACGACCATCCCGGGAGACTATGCAACGCTAAACGTCCCCTGTCCAAAGTGTGGAGGCGTGGTTAAAGAAAATTATCGTCGGTTTGCCTGCCAGTCTTGCGACTTCTCATTTACGAAGAGCCCAGCTGGTCGATTATTTGAGACTGCAGAGGCAGAATCCTTCATCAGCTCACGCAGTATTGGTCCACTCGATGGATTTAGGAGCAAGATGGGGCGACCATTTGCTGCAAGTCTGACTCTAGATTCGGAATTCAAACTGAGCTTTGACTTCGGCCAAGAGAATGAAGACGACGCCGAACCTGTAGATTTTTCTACGTCAGAATCTCTTGGGCCATGCCCGAAATGCGCGAGTCGTGTTTTTTCTCACGGCACCAGCTATGTCTGTGAAAAAAGCACCGGCCCGGAAAAAACATGCGATTTTCGCAGTGGGCTCAGCATTCTCCAGCAGACCATTGCCCCGGAACAGATGCAAAAGCTCCTGCAAACAGGGAAAACCGATCTTCTCGATGGATTCGTTTCTTCTCGAACCAAAAGAAAATTCAAGGCTTACCTGGTGAAGACTCCAGAAGGAAAAGTGGGATTTGAATTCGAGGCCAAAAAACCTCGAGCAGCCAAAGCCGCTAAAACCTAGAGGAGGATTTTCAGCGGGGCTTTTCTAGACGTCCAAGTTGGAAACCCGCAGTGCATTGGTCTCAATGAACTGTCGGCGTGGCTCCACTTCCTCTCCCATCAGCGTCGTGAAAATCTGATCCGCTGAAATGGCATCTTCGATCTTGACCTGCAGCAAGGTTCGGCTCTGAATATCCATGGTGGTTTCCCAGAGCTGCTCAGGATTCATTTCACCCAAACCCTTATATCGCTGTTTTGTCATCCCTCGCTCTGCCTCGGCAAGCAGCCAAGTCACTGCATCCCCTGCGCGTTGAACCGCTTGAGAACGGGCGTTTTCTCCCTGCCCACGCTTCACAACGGTGCCCGGATCTAGGGCTGCATTCAGGCTTGCACCCAACCGGCGCAATGTTTGGAAGTCCTCACTTTGAACCAGATCTTGCTCTAGCGTCGTGAGCTTCAAATTACCGTGCCAATCTCGCTCCACCTGAAGTCGCCATTGTTGGCGAACTGCATCCAGCTCAGCCAACACCCGCCAATGCGTGGTCGACGCATGCGCAGCAGACCATTTTTTGAGCCAACGACCCAACTGTTCTGCACTTTCCATCGCAGCCGTGTCGGAGTGGAGATCCAACGGCACCTGGTCCATCAAAGCGAGTAACAGCGGCTCATCAATCCAGCGCGAGAGCTTACCGCGCACGATCGCCGCCTCACGATACTGATGAGCGAGAACAGATAAGGCCTCAGCATCTAGGGGTGTGCCATTGGTCTGCTCTAAGCGTGCATCTTTTAAGGCAAGCTCAAGAAGTACGGTTTGTAGATGAGCATCATCCTTGATATACCGTTCTTCGCGACCAATTTTAATTTTGTATAAAGGCGGCTGCGCGATATAAACGTGCCCTCTTTCAACCAACTCACGCATTTGACGATAAAAGAACGTGAGCAACAGCGTGCGAATGTGTGATCCGTCTACATCCGCGTCAGTCATGATAATGATGCGGTGATAACGTAGTTTCGCGGGATCGTATTCGTCTTGACCGATTCCAGTTCCTAAGGTCTGAATAAGGGTAATGATTTCTTGTGACGAGAGCAGCTTATCAAAGCGGGCTTTTTCGACGTTTAGAATTTTTCCCTTCAATGGCAGAATCGCTTGAAATTTGCGATCACGTCCTTGCTTTGCTGAGCCCCCTGCAGAATCGCCCTCTACCAAGTAAAGCTCTGCCTTGGCCGGATCTCTTTCTTGGCAATCTGCTAATTTTCCAGATAGACCAAAGGATTCCAAGACCCCCTTGCGGCGTGTCATCTCCCTGGCTTTTCTTGCGGCGTCTCGCGCCCTGGCGGCATCAACAATCTTGCTACAAATGGCTCGAGCCTCTACTGGATGCTCCAAGAGAAAAGTCTCAAGCGCTTTTCCGATCACATCTTCTACTGGCTGCCGAACCTCACTCGAAACAAGCTTATCCTTGGTCTGAGACGAGAATTTGGGTTCTGGCACCTTCACCGAGAGAACACAGGTGAGCCCTTCTCGCATATCGTCACCGGTTGTCTCAATCTTTGCTTTCTTCGCAAGCTCTTCATCTGCAATGTATTTATTGATGACTCGAGTCATTGCGGCGCGCAAGCCAGTGAGATGGGTGCCACCATCTCGCTGCGGAATGTTATTGGTGAAACATAAAACCTGTTCGTTGAAGTGGTCACACCACTGCATTGCCACTTCAACTGAAATGCCGTCCTTCTCACCTTGAGCTGCGAAAATCTCAGCGTGTAACGGATTTTTCGTTTTATTGATATAACTAACGAAACCCGAAACCCCACCTGAAAAGGCGAAATTCTCCTCCTTGCCCTCGCGTAAGTCAACGAGCCGAATTTTTACTCCGTGATTGAGAAAGCTGAGCTCACGAAGTCGCTTCGCCAAGATGTCGTAATGAAACTCAACGTGCTGAAAAATCTCTTGGCTAGCCAAAAAGTGGACTTCAGTCCCCTTTTTTGTTGAAGCACCAATCACTTTTAGCGCTTCAACCCGCTCTCCCTGACGAAACTCCATAAAATGCGTTTGACCATTTCGATGGATACTCAGCTTGAGCCAATCTGAGAGTGCGTTTACCACAGAAACACCTACGCCATGCAAACCACCTGACACCTTATAACTGTTTTGATCGAATTTTCCACCCGCATGTAACTCAGTCATGACGATCTCAGCAGCACTGCGGCCAAGCTCATCGTCAGCGTGTAAATCTGTAGGAATACCTCTGCCATTATCACTGACTGAAATAGAGTTATCAGTATGAATGGTGACTACAATATCATCACAATGGCCAGCCAATGCTTCATCAATGGCGTTATCGACCACCTCAAAGACCATGTGGTGTAAACCGGTACCATCATGGGTGTCCCCGATATACATTCCCGGACGCTTCCGAACGGCCTCTAGGCCTTTTAACATCTTAATCGAGGATGCGCCGTAATCTTGATTCGTCATTTTTTTCTTCTAAATTAAAATCTAATGATTAAATTCTCATCGGCATAACGACATACTTAAATTCGTTATCGTCTGGACTAGAAATGAGTGCACTTGAATTGGTGTCTTGTAGTGACACAATAATGTCTGGTGTTTTTTGATTGGACAGTACATCCAATAAATATTGAACATTGAAACCAATATCGAGTGGTTCATGCTCGTACGTAACCTCTAGTTCTTCAATGGCCTCTTCTTGTTCGGCATTGGTGGAAGAAATTTTCATAGAGCCTTCAGCAAGAGTAAGTCGAACGCCTTTAAATTTCTCTGATGTCAGAATGGCCGCTCGTGAAAGCGCTCCATGTAGGACTTCTCGCTGAATTTGAATATGCTTGGTGTGATTTTTAGGAATGACTCTCTGATAGTCGGGGAATTTGCCTTCGATGAGTTTTGAAAGGATCTCGATAGTTCCCAAATGAAACTTGACTTGATTATTAGAAAATTCCAAATGAACTGGATCATCATTGTCTTGTAGGAGTTTCTGCAATTCAATGATTGCTTTCCTTGGAACAATGAGCTCTATTTTGTCGTCAAACGTTTTTTCAGTAATGGTTATGTCAGAAATAGAATTAAATGCAAGGCGATGCCCATCTGTGGCCACTGCACGCAGATGGTTTTGTTCAACCACAAGTAAAAGCCCGTTCAGATAGTAGCGAATATCTTGTTGCGCCATTGCAAAGTGAACTGCGTGCATCAAGCCGCGTAACGATTTTTGGCTCATGGTGAGCTTAGCGTTGATCTGCTCCGGCTGTTTTACAGTGGGAAACTCCTCGGCCGCCAATGTCTGAAGGTTAAATCGAACCTTATTCTGAGTGATGGTCAGCTTCCGATTTGAAAGTGAGACCGTGACTTCGGAATCGTTGGGTAAAGATCGAAGGATGTCGAGTAATTTCCTCGCTGATACCGTGATGGCGGCGTCATCACTGGTCTGTCCGATCTCTGAATGGCTTGTGATTTGTATCTCAATGTCTGTTGAGACAAACGAGACCATTGCACCGACCTTCTTAATGAGGACGTTGGAAAGAATGGGAAGGGTGTGGCGTCGCTCTACGATGCCGCTTACGGTCTGAAGGGGTCGGACCAATGCATCTCGCTGTGCTTTGATCAATATCATGAATATCTCTTTGTAGTCGTAGTTAGAGGACGTACTTGGCGGTGATCAAGTCCAAATGTTTCATTAAATCAATGGTTTATTGATGCAAAAGCGTTGGGGATAAGTATTTGAGGTCGAGACGATCTTGTGGATAAGTCGGCGCAGTACCGGGCGTTTGCGAGGTTGTTCACAATTTGTCCACTGTGTGTTCACGCCTTATCCCCTGAGTTGTTGTTCGAGCAGATGCAGCTGGCGATTGAGTTCGGCATTGTGTTGCCGTGCTTCAGTGATCTTCCTGACTGCATGAAGGACGGTGGTGTGGTCTCGCCCGCCAAACAGATCTCCAATGTCTGGGAGACTTTTCTGAGTGAGTTCTTTCGCAAGGTACATGGCAATCTGGCGAGGCAGGGCGATGTTGGCAGGTCTCTTTTTGCTGTACATGTCCGCCACTTTGATCTTGAAGAAGTCGGCAACCGTTTTCTGAATGTTTTCAACAGAAATGAGTGTTTTTTGGAGTGAGAGAAGGTCTTTGAGGGCGTCTTTGACCACTTCAATGGACGGCTGCTTTTGGTGGAAGTGACAGTACGCCACCACTTTTCTGAGTGCTCCCTCGAGCTCACGGACGTTGGAGCGCAGCTGGCGTGCGATAAAGAAGGCTTCATCCTCCCCGAGTTCCAGGTTTTCCTGGTCTGCTTTCCTGAGCAGGATGGCGACTCTCATCTCTAGTTCCGGGGGCTCAATGGCGACGGTGAGCCCCGACCCGAACCGGCTGATGAGACGACTATCAATACCACCCAGCTCTGAAGGGTAGGTATCACTGGTGATGATCAGCTGTTTCTTCGCAGCGACAAGTGCTTCAAATGTGTAAAAGAACTCTTCTTGCGTGCGGGACTTGCCAGCAAAAAATTGAATGTCATCGACCAGGAGCAGGTCGAGCGAGTGATAGTACGTCTTAAGGTCGTCGAAGGATTTTCGCTGGTAAGCCCGAACCACATCACTGACGTAGGCCTCAGCGTGGATGTAACGAATCCGTGCGGATGGGTTTCGTTCAATCATGAGGTTTCCGACAGCATGAATCAGATGGCTCTTTCCTAAACCCACGCCCCCGTAAAGGAACAGTGGGTTGTATCCTCGCCCTGGGTTGTCTGCAACTTGGATGGCAGCTGCGCGGGCGAGTTGATTGGCCTTGCCCAATACGAAGCTATCAAAGGTCCAATCTGCATTGAGGCGGGCTTGGTCTTGCTGAACGGGTTCCAGGGGTGCAGAAGGTTGAGCGGTATGGCTGTCGCGGTCTTGAAGGTCATGACCATCGGCAAGGCCGCTCGTGGGCTCGATGTTTTCTGCATTTGCTTTGAGCGTGAATTGCACCACGACGGGTGTTTTAAAGCGGGTCTGCCACCACTTCTGAAGTGGCTCAAAGAGCTGATCTTGCGCCCAGGTTTGCTTGAATCGATTGGGGGCTTCGATCGTCAGGTTGAGGTGATCGGTCTGCTGTTCTGCTCGAACGAGGTCTAGTGGAGAGACCCAGGTCTTGAATTGTTGGGCTGGTAACGTCTGCTCAAAGTAGACCAGGCAATCGCTCCAAGCTTGTTGGAGGGCCTCATTGGGGCTGGGAGGGGAGCTAGACATGAGTACCAAGAGAAAATTTCTAGGTCCAGTGTACCTGAAAAGAGGGACTTATCCACAGGTTGAGAGGACCCTAGTACTAGCCAGTAGTCTAAGTTTCCACTACAATTAAAGGTTCCTCTTTTGGAGAATTGAAATGAAACGGACTTTCCAACCCTCCGTGGTGCGTCGCAAACGGACACATGGCTTTTTGGTTCGCATGAAGACCCGTGGTGGTCGTGCAGTGATTCGCGCACGTCGAGCCAAAGGCCGTCATCGTCTCGCGGTCTAAGCCCACGTCCTTCACCAGGCCATTCGTAAGCGCCTTCGCGTTAAGCATGTCTAAAAGGTGCATGCCGATGTGCACCCCAGATTTAGGTTGTTGTGAATGAGGCTGCATCGCTTGTGAGCGCCTTAGGTCGTTTGTCCCGACCGGAAGCATTTGCAGATTTGATGCGAAGACGGCCCATCGCATCTAACGATTGGCTCATGGTCTACGCACAACCATTAGAGCAAGTGCCGGGTTCAGCCCTCGGTTTTATCATTCCTAAAAAAGTTCTACGCAAGGCCGTTCATCGCAATAAGGTGCGACGGTGGTGTCGCGCGTATTGGCAGACCCATCCATTGAGCGTGTCTCATCATCTTTTGGTTCGTTGCCGAGGAAAGCCTCAGTGGACTACGACGATGGAACGACAGCAACGGTATCGTTCGCTGGTTGGAGTATGCGATCAGGCCTATCAAGCCCTCGAAAAAGGGTTCGCAGATGCGTAGCGTGAACGCAGATCTCGGGGTGAGGCGTCTCGCTTGCCTGTTGATTCGTCTCTATCAGCTCCTGATTCGGCCTGTGATTGGACCTCGGTGTCGATTCTTCCCCACCTGCTCAGATTACGCACAAGAGGCCATCACTGTGCATGGGCTGTGGTCCGGGGGACGGATGACCGTTTTAAGACTCTGTCGATGTCGACCAGGGGGCGGAAGTGGATATGATCCGGTAGCGCCATCTGCAGAACAGCCCGCCCCTTCTTTTAACTGCCAATCCGATAGGACCTAGGTCATGGATGCACGTCGTACGATTTTGATGTTGGTGTTTGTTGGATCTGTCTTTCTCCTCTGGGAGGCGTGGATGCGGCAGGCCAATCCCTTGCCTGCTTCGCCGTCCTCAGTCGGTACAGACACCACGTCGGTGACTTCTGCTACGACGGGCACTCTGCCGACCCCGATGAAATCTGCGGACGAAACGCTTTCCGCTGCGGCGTCCCAGCCAGATCCCTCGGTTGTCACCCAGACATTCACGCTGAAAAATCGCGATCTTGAGCTTCAAATCGATGGTTTGGGTGCTCGATTGATCGGGGCGACCCTGAAAGATCAGGCATCGGATCAATATGCCGGAGGTTTTGTTCGACTCTTTGACCAGGCGGAAGCTCGTTTCTATGAGGCTCAGACTGGGTTGGTGGGAACTGGGCCAAATGGCAAGAGCCTGCCCAATCACACCTTAAGCTTTCAGGCCATGCCGTTGAGGCCAGAGGATCCAGCAGACCGTACGCTCTTGCTCGCTGCGGAGGCGGGAGGGCTCAAGCTGATCAAGCGAATTTCACTGGCGGAATCCGGACATCAAGTTCGAATTCAGCACACGGTTCTGAATACGGGGGCGGACACCGTGACGCCCACCATTTATCTTCAGTTTTTGCGCAACGGAGATCCTGCGCCTGGAGAGAGTTCGTTTTATCAAACCTTCACTGGTCCAGCGGTCTACACCGAGCAAGGGAAGTTCGAAAAAATAGATTTCTCAGACATTGAGAAAGGTCGTCGAGATTACGTTCAGAAGGCCAGTGATGGCTGGATGTCGATTGTTCAGCACTATTTCGTGACCGCATGGGTCGTTCAGAATCAGGCAGCTCGAGAGTTCTACACCCGCAAAGTCGGAGAGAATCGATATGCCGCCGGGGTCCTTCAAGCGTTCCCAGCAGTCGCGCCCGGGGCCCAACAAACGCATGAGGCCATTCTCTATGTTGGCCCTCAAATCCAACGGGTATTGGAGACGCTTGCGCCGGGGTTAGACCTGGTGGTGGACTACAGCTGGCTCACCTTTATTGCAAAGCCCATCTACTGGCTGCTCGAGCTGCTCTACCAATGGGTACCCAATTGGGGCTGGGCGATTGTCCTACTGACCATCATCATCAAGGCCTTGTTCTATCCCTTGTCAGCTGCAAGCTACAAGTCCATGGCAAAAATGAAGGCAGTTGCCCCTCGAATGACAGCCCTGAGAGATCGATATGGCGACGACAAGGCGAAATTCAATCAGGCGATGATGGAGCTCTACAAAACGGAGAAGATCAATCCTTTGGGTGGCTGCCTTCCAATCTTCATTCAGATTCCGGTGTTTCTTGCGCTCTATTGGGTCTTATTGGCCAGTGTTGAAATGAGAAATGCGCCCTGGATCCTCTGGATTACGGACTTAGCAGCCCCTGATCCGTTTTACATCCTGCCTGTGATCATGGCTGCAACCATGTTCCTTCAGACCAAGCTCAATCCGCCTCCTCCTGATCCTCTACAGGCCAAGATCATGTTGTTTCTGCCCTTGGTCTTTTCGGTGTTCTTCTTTTTCTTCCCTGCGGGCCTGGTGCTTTACTGGCTGGTCAACAACGTGGTCTCCATCGCCCAGCAGTGGTTCATCATGAAACGGATGAATGTCGCCGTCTAGCGACACGATTGTGGCCGTAGCCTCTGGCCTTGCGCCAGGGGCCATTGGGGTGGTTCGCTTATCGGGTCCCGCGTCTTCGAGAGTCTTTTTTCAGATGACGGGCGTAGAGCCTATTCCTCGTCAGGCGCAGAAAGTCGTTTTTCGAGGAATCACCCAAGAGTTGCTTGATGATGGCATTGCGCTTTTCTTCCCTGGCCCTCACAGCTTCACAGGGGAGGACGTGTTTGAACTTCAAGGGCATGGTGGACCTGCAGTGCTTCAAGGGCTGCTGCAGGGCGTCCTGCAATATTCGTTGCCTGACCAGCCCATTCGTCAGGCTCGTCCCGGAGAGTTCTCAGAGCGGGCTTTTCATCATGGAAAGCTTGATTTACTCCAGGCTCAGGGTGTTGCAGACCTCATTGCCGCCAGCAGTGCCCAGGCAGCGAGGGCGGCCTTGCAATCCCTTCGGGGTGGATTCAGTCGTTCGGTCCTTGCCCTCCAGAATATCCTGACGGACCTTCGCGTCCGCGTTGAGGCCTGTCTGGATTTCCCCGAAGAAGACATAGATGTAGTCACCCAAGAGCAGCTCGAAATCAGGCTCGAGCATTTACAAGATCAGTTTGATCGGGTCTTTGCCGCCGCTCAGAGAGGTGCAGCGCTCTCTCAGGGGCTCACCATCGGTCTTATTGGTGCGCCGAATGTTGGAAAGTCTTCGCTCCTCAATGCGCTCGCCGAGGAAGAGCTTGCAATCGTGACGGCTGTCGCCGGAACCACACGCGATCGCATTGCTTCTCGTCTGATGATCGACGGAATTCCATTTTCTCTGGTGGATACTGCGGGACTGAGGCCCTCTGAGGATGTTGTTGAGCAGATCGGGATTGCGAAGAGCTGGCAGACCCTTGCCGAGGCAGACTTGGTGATCTGGGTGATCGATGCCACAGGGACACACTCGCTTGAACCCGACTTTGTTCAGCAGCTCGATCAGCGTCTCTCGGAGAAGCGCGACGTCTCGGGCGTGGCACCAGAGGTCCTGGTGGTTTTCAATCAGGTGGATCGACTGACAGGGGAGCCCCAGGGGGCTGATTGGCGACTCTGGTCTTCACAGTGCTTGAGCGCTGGGCCGCAGGAAAGTGCGCTGTTCGTGTCGGCGAAGACAGGGGAGGGCTTAGAGACCCTGAGAGCCGCCCTCAAACAACGTGCAGGCTGGACGCAGGAGTCCGGTGAAACCGTCTACTCTGCGAGAGGGCGGCAGCTAGACGCCTTGTCTCGCGCTCAGCGTGGCCTTGTCCTGAGCAAGGAATGTCTCAAACAAGGGGCTCTGGAGCTCTTTGCAGAGCACATGAGAGATGTGCAGGCGGCACTCTCTGAACTCACGGGTGAGGTTCATTCGGATGATCTGTTGGGGTCGATCTTCAGTTCATTCTGCATTGGGAAGTGATTCGAATCGGCCGAGGGCCTTGTTTTTCTGAACCTGGTCAGATCGAAACACCTGACCTGACATGCAGACATAGCTCCCGGGCCTGAGCAACTGGCTAGAAGCGACAGCCATCCCCAGATTGAAGAGTGCATCAGAGTGGTGCTGGCTGGCCGGGATCATCGCGCCAGTAAAGACGACCACCTGATCAGGTCTTTGCTTTCGAAGAGCCGTTTTGGCGGAGGCCACCATCGTGTCTGTGCCATGGATCACCACCACTCGAGATTCTGGTGCGCAGGCGATGCGCTCGGCTAGGTGATCCCGTTCGGCCTCGGTCATGTCGAGGCTATCGACCAACATCACCACCTCCAAGCGGCAGGACTCGGGGAGCTGACACTGGTCTTTCCAGTCGCTCAGGCCACTGCGCTCAAACCACAGACGGCCCTCGCTTGGCCGATAAACCTTCTCAAAGGTTCCCCCGGTGCTCAGGAGCGCCAATGTAACGCCCGATGCTAGACTCATTTCACTCAAATTTTCGAAAGACTTCGTCATGAATTCATCTCTGATGCGTGAAGGTACACCCCCAACTCGTCATTCTAAGCTGCTTGCGTGGGTGCAATCGGTCGCTTCTCGGACCCAGCCCAAAGACATTGTCTGGTGCGACGGATCGGAACAGGAAGCCGATGGGTTGTTTCATTTGATGGTCGAACAAGGGACTCTGCGACGCCTCAATCGAGAGAAGCGACCCCACTCTTATCTCGCCTGGTCGGACCCATCCGACGTAGCGCGCGTTGAAGACCGGACCTTTGTCTGTTCAGCCCGTCAAGCCGACGCGGGGCCCAATAACCATTGGGTCGCTCCGGACGAGATGCGAAAAACGCTTGACGGCCTCTTTGAGGGCTGCATGCGTGGGCGCACCCTCTATGTGATTCCATTTTCCATGGGGCCCATTGGGTCCCCCATTGCACAGATCGGTGTGGAACTCACAGACTCTCCCTATGTGGTGGTCAACATGCGGCTCATGACCCGCATGGGGCAGGCGGTTCTCGATCATCTTGGCACCGATGGGCCGTTTGTTCCGTGCGTTCACTCAGTGGGTCGGCCGCTTTTGTCGGGAGAGGCTGATGTGCCATGGCCTTGCAACGAGACCAAGTACATCGTGCATTTTCCGGACACTCGGGAGATCTGGTCTTATGGATCTGGTTATGGCGGCAATGCGCTCCTTGGAAAAAAATGTTTTGCGCTTCGAATTGCCTCGACCATGGGGCATCGGGCAGCGGAGGCAGATGGCATGGGCTGGCTGGCCGAGCACATGCTCATCCTCGGGGTTCAATCGCCTCAGGGTCGTAAATACCACTTTGCAGCGGCATTTCCCTCTGCCTGCGGCAAGACCAACTTTGCCATGCTGATTCCCCCGAAACGGATGACGGATCAGGGTTGGAGGATCACCACGATTGGGGATGACATCGCCTGGATCAAGCCCGACGCACAGGGACGGCTACGGGCGATCAATCCCGAGGCCGGGTATTTTGGCGTTGCGCCTGGAACCAATGCGAAGACCAACGCGAACTGCATGGCCTCTCTGCAAGAGCGAGTGATCTTCACCAATGTGGCTCTGACCGATGATGGCGATGTCTGGTGGGAGGGCATGACCGATGAACCCCCAACGCATTGTCTTGACTGGCAGGGTCGAGACTGGACGCCGGAACTCGCACGACAGGAGAAGCGGAAGGCGGCGCATCCCAATGCACGATTTACCGTCTCTGCCCAGCAGAATCCTGCGATTGATTCAGCCTGGGACGATCCGGAGGGAGTGGTGTTGGATGGGTTTATCTTTGGTGGGCGTCGTTCGACCACCGTTCCGCTGGCCGTCCAGGCGAAGAGCTGGGAGGAGGGTATTTATCTTGCGTCGACCATGGGCTCTGAAACCACTGCGGCTGCAACAGGTGCACAGGGCGTGGTGCGACGCGACCCATTTGCGATGCTGCCCTTCTGTGGCTATCACATGGGCGACTACTTCGGGCATTGGCTCCGTTTGGGGCGTGGGCTCCAGTTGAAGGGGGTGGCGCTGCCTGCCATTTTTGCAGTCAATTGGTTTAGGACCGGCGATCAGGGCGAATTTGTCTGGCCCGGGTTTGGTGAGAATGCGCGGGTGCTGGAGTGGATGATTCGGCGGATTGAAGGGACTGCTGGACCAGGTCAGTCTCATGCCCTTGGGGTTTCGCCTCGGTTTGAGGACATGGATTGGGCTGGCCTAGACCTCGATGCGGCGACTTTCTCGCGGCTGACTGCCATCGATGCAACGGAATGGGCCATCGAATTGCGCGAACATGATGCTTGGTTCTCCCGGCTCCAAGACCACCTTCCCGAAGATCTGAGAGCCATACGGGCGCGGCTGGGCACCGCTATCGCTGGCGCCTTGTCCTGAAGGCAAACGCCGAGGCTACGCTGACCTCTTGGGCGCCGGGGATGATCTCGATGGTCATTCCCGCAGTCAATGGGGCTGCCTTGAGCACACGGAGATACCAGCCACAGGTGCCGGTGTTCACCATCTTTTTGGCGGCCTCGCTAGAGCCCATGACGGCACAGAATTTATCGCAGGGGATGCGAGGCTCGGTGACTTGTAACAGCGCTTCTCCGATCCTCCATTGATCGCCCACAAAAACGCTGTCTTCAGTCAGGCCCTCAGTGAGTAGGTTCTCACCAAAAAGCCCTGGTCGAATCGGTTGTTCTTTGGCTGTGTTCCAGACTGGCCAATGCTCGCTTGGAAATGCGTAGAGCGCCTTATCGAGGCCACCGTGAACACTGAGATCGGTTTGTTCGTCACGGGCCAGACCGAGCGGGTTGAGTTCAATCGGTTCGGGCGCATCGATTGAACTCACCACCTGCTTCTGGATGGCGGACTGAACGCCGCGAAAGGGTGCACGCGCAAGAACAAGAAGGCGGCTGGTGCCAGCTGAGATGGCAAGGATTCTCATGAAGAATGGCCGTGGCAGAGTTGAATGGCGGTCTGAATGGCTGATAACAGAGACCCTGCTTGGGCTCGGTTCTGACCAGCAATCTCGAAGGCAGTCCCATGATCGACGCTGGTTCGAATAAAGGGAAGCCCAAGGGTGCAGTTCACCCCCTCATCGATGCCGAGCAGCTTGATGGGGATGAGCCCTTGGTCGTGGTAGAGGCAGACCACCACATCAAATGATTTGTCGGCAGGGGTGGGTCCCCAGGCCATGCGAAACACGCTGTCTGGCGGCCAGGGCCCGGAGACGCTCAGGCCGAGGGCTTGCGCTTGGGCAATGGCGGGGGCAATGATCTGTGCCTCTTCCGTACCGAAGAGTCCTCCGTCCGATGCATGTGGATTGAGGCCAGCGACAGCGATTCTCAATGGGCCTTTTTGTCTTGGCGAGAGGCTTTGGCTGGTGATCGAGATGGTTTCCAGTAGGTCGTCTTGATTCAGCTGGTCAATCGCCATTCGCAGGGGCAGATGAATGCTGTTGAGCACTACTCGTAGGTGTGGGTTGACCAGCATCATGCGAACCGCAGGAGGGTTGTGCGGGTGACAGAGTGCAGCCAGGAATTCGGTGTGTCCGGGATAGGGTCGGCCGGTGAGCGCCAAGGCGCCTTTGTGAATCGGCGCGGTGACCATGGCGTCCAGTTCGCCCTTGAGGCAGTCGTTCGCAGCTGCTTCGATGGCGTTGGCGGCAGCCTCTCCACTTCGTCCGTGAATTTGACCGATCGGATAAGGCCCGCTTGAGCCTGTGTCTCGGAGGTCCGGCAAGTCGAGCCCAAGGGCTTGGGCGGTCTGCGCCAGGTGGATGGCATCTCCATACAGCTTGAACCGATGGGGCGTGGCGCCTGCGATTTGGGCAAGTGCTTTGAGGCAGATCTCAGGTCCAATACCTGAGGGGTCTCCCATGGTGATGCCAATGTTAAAGGGCTTTGCGGTGAGCTTACTCGTAGAATCAGCGCTGGGGTTCATGATGCAATCATCGCGCAGTTGGGGTCTGTTATGGGGCTAGAGGCCTGGGGTCTAGAGGTATGGGTGGTCTTGGCCTTGGCTGCCCTGTTGGCGGGATTTGTCGATGCGGTGGTGGGTGGTGGTGGGCTCATCCAGGTGCCTGCGCTCTTTAGCTCCTTGCCGACGGCCAGTGCGGCGAGTCTGCTGGGCACGGCCAAGCTGTCGTCCATTGCGGGAACCTCATGGGCTGCCTGGCGTTATCTGCGAACGGTGCGCTTGGACGGGGGCGTGGTCATCGCCGCGGTGTCGGGTGCAGCCGCGTTCTCGTGGATGGGGGCCGCGGTGGTCTCTTGGATGCCAAGGCATTGGGCCGATCCTCTCATTCTTGTGCTGCTCATTTTGGTCGCGGTCGCAACGCTTCGGCGTCGCTCGATGGGCCTCGAGCATCAGCCTCGGTGGCATGGCCGAGCAGCATGGCTTCCGGCCTTTCTGACGGGTGGCTGCATTGGTTTCTATGATGGGTTTTTTGGACCAGGAACTGGGGCATTCCTCATCTTTATTTTCGTGCGGACGTTTCGTTACGATTTCCTTCATGCCTCAGCCATCAGCAAGCTGGTGAACTGGGTGACTAATTTTTCAGCGCTCGCGTTCTTTGTTCCTGCCGGTCAAGTGCTCTGGCTCACGGGCGCTCTGATGGCCGGCTGCAATGTTTTGGGTGCTTGGCTTGGGACTCGGGTGGCTGTTCGCGGGGGCAGTGTGCTGGTGCGTCGACTCTTTATCGGGGTGCTGCTGGTCATGATTTCCCGAATGGCTTGGTCGGTTTTTCAACGTTGGGTATAGAGGTCATTAAGGAGAGATAGTCATGTCGAGTGTTTCACGGGGTTTTCAGGACGCAGGTCTGCTCAAGACACAAGGTCTTTGGGCTGGGCAGTGGCATTCGGCGGTCTCTGGCGAGCAGTTTCCGGTCTCGAATCCAGCAAACGGCGAGGTCATTGCGAGTGTGGCCAATATGGGAGCCGTGGAGGCCAAGGCGGCGATTGATGCGGCGTCTCTGGCGTTGCCCGCTTGGAGTCGATTGCCAGCAAAGGAGCGCTCGGCACGCCTGAAGGCTTGGCACGCCCTGATGCTTGAGCATCAGGCAGATCTGGCTTTGATGATGACATTGGAGCAAGGAAAGCCCCTGGCTGAGGCCAGGGGTGAGGTGCTCTATGGGGCCAGCTTTGTCGAGTGGTTCGCAGAAGAGGCCAAGCGAGTCTACGGTGAGGTGATTCCCTCGCCGACGGCGGATCGAGAGCTCCTGGTGCTCAAGCAGCCTATCGGGGTCTGCGCCGCGATTACTCCATGGAACTTTCCATTGGCCATGATCACAAGAAAGTGTGCGCCCGCTCTCGCGGCAGGGTGCACGGTAGTTGTTAAGCCAGCTGAGGCCACCCCCTTAACGGCGCTGGCGTTGGGCGAATTGGCGCTGCGTGCTGGTCTGCCGCCTGGGGTCTTTAATCTGGTGGTGGGGGATGCAGCGGCTGCTCCCGAGATTGGCCGTGTGCTGTGTGCAGACCCGCGGGTTCGTAAGCTCTCGTTCACCGGGTCCACAGAGGTGGGCCGTATCCTTTATCGTCAGTCAGCAGACACCATCAAAAAGCTGTCTTTGGAGCTTGGCGGCAACGCCCCGTTCATTGTTTTCGATGATGCGGATCTCGAGGCGGCGGTGGAGGGCGCGTTGGCGTCAAAGTTCCGAAATGCAGGGCAGACCTGCGTGTGCGCCAATCGGATCTATGTTCAGGCGGGGATTTATGAGGCGTTCTCCCATCGTCTGGCCGAACGCGCTGCCGAGTTGAGGGTGGGGCATGGACTGGAGCCGGGCATTCAGATTGGTCCCTTGATTGAGACCGCTGCAGTCGAGAAGGTGCAAGCACATATCTCAAACGCTGTGGAGGCTGGGGGGAGGGTGCTGACTGGGGGCCAGGCGCATGCTTTGGGTGGGCTCTTTTTTCAGCCCACCGTCTTGGTGGATGTGCACGAGGGGATGCAGCTCGCACGGGAGGAGACCTTTGGTCCGGTGGCGCCGCTTTTTCGGTTTGAGACCGAGCAGGAGGTGATTGATCGAGCCAACGACACGGTGTTTGGTCTTGCGGCCTATTTCTTCTCCAGAGACTTGGGGCGAGTTCTGCGCGTGTCACGTGCCCTGGAGGCCGGGATGGTCTGTGTCAATAGTGGCATTTTCTCAAACGAGGTGGCGCCATTCGGGGGCATCAAGCAGTCCGGTCTGGGGCGAGAAGGGTCGCGGCATGGGATTGAGGAGTACCTTGAGATGAAATATGTCACCTTGGCTGGGATCCAGTCATGAGTGGCCCCATCCGGGTCCGAGCAGCGGTTCTTCGTCAGGGTGGTCAGAAGGGACCATTTCGTGAGACTCGGCCCCTGTCCTTTGAAGAGGTCTGGGTGGATCCGCCAGGATTCGGTGAGATCCAGGTTCGTGTTCGTGCCGCAAGCCTGTGTCATTCTGATCTCTCTGCCATCAATGGAGATCGTCCGTGGCCAACTCCATTGGTGATTGGGCATGAGGCGGCGGGAGAGGTCATCGGGCTGGGGGAGGGGGTCTCTCGATTTTCAATCGGGGATCCGGTCGTCATGGTCTTCAAGCCCTTCTGTGGACAGTGCCAGCCTTGCCTGGTGGGCAGGGGGGTGCTTTGCGAACCAGGCAGCGCTTCCAACGCGAAGGCTCAGCTACTGGGTGGGTACCATCGTCTTCGTCCTGTCGACCCCCATGCGTCAGCGCAGGTGATGCACCATCACATGGGTGTCGCGGCCTTTTCTGAGGTGGTGACCTTGTCGCAGCATTCCGCGGTCAAGATTCTTCCGGGTTTGCCTTGGGAGGTGGCGGCATTGTTCGGCTGTGCGGTACTCACGGGTGCGGGTGCGGTCTTCAATACCGCCGGCGTTCGCCCGGGGCAGTCCTGCGCTGTGCTTGGGTTGGGTGGGGTCGGATGTTCTGCGCTCTTGGCCGCTCGCGCGGCTGGCGCGACGATTCGCGTCGCCGTGGATCCAGTCCCGGAGAAGCGGGCTTTGGCGCTCAGACTCGGGGCGACGCACGTCTTTGATTCGGCAGCCCCAAACCTGGTGGAGGCTGTTCGGTCGGCGACGGGGGGAGGTGTCGAAGTGGCACTGGAGATGGCGGGCGCCGTCTCGGCATTGGAGGCTGCGTACGCAATCACTCAGCGCGGAGGCCAGGTGGTCTCAGCCGGGCTCCCCAATCCTGCGGCAAGATGGTCTCTGGCGGCTTCGACACTGATCGCTGAGGAGAAGACGATCAAGGGGAGTTATATGGGTTCTTCTGTGCCGGTCCGTGACATTCCGCGCTATATTGCGCTCATGCAGTCGGGGCAGTTGCCCGTGCAGGAGTTGTTGGGGCGTGTGATTGCCCTCGAGGACCTGCACGAGGCCCTCGATCGTCTGGCAGCCGGCCAGGCCCTTCGTCAGGTGGTTCGATTCGATTAGGTTTCACGTGAAACAGTCATGACCAGGTCTCAACAGTTCGATGTGATTGTCGTCGGGGGCGGGCACGCGGGTACGGAGGCTGCTTTGGCTTCTGCGCGCTCGGGTGCGCGCACGCTGCTGCTGACGCACAGTCTGGAAACCCTCGGTCAGATGTCCTGCAATCCCTCGATCGGTGGCATTGGCAAGGGGCATCTGGTGAAAGAGGTCGATGCGCTCGGCGGAGCGATGGCGCTTGCGACGGATCAGGCTGGCATTCAGTTTCGTACCCTGAACCGATCCAAGGGCCCGGCGGTTCAGGCCACCCGAGCGCAAGCAGACCGTGTTTTGTACCGACAGGCCATTCGATCGGTGCTCGAGAACCAGGAAAACCTATGGCTATTCGCTCAGGCGGTTGATGATTTGCTGCTGTCAGGCACGGCTGTTCGGGGGGTGAAGACTCAGTCTGGAGTGGAGTTTTATGCTTCAGCCGTGATTTTGACGGCCGGTACCTTTTTGAACGGCCGGGTGCATATTGGGCTGGACCAGTATTCCGCTGGGCGTGCTGGTGATCCTCCGTCCGTGGTTCTGTCGGAGCGTTTGCGAGAGCTCCAGCTCGGCCAAGGTAGGCTCAAAACGGGAACGCCCCCCAGGCTCGATGGAAAGACCATTGACTGGTCTATTCTGGAGCCTCAGCCTGGAGACGATCCAGAGCCGGTGTTCAGTTTCTGGGGTGACAGGGCCATGCACCCGCGTCAGGTTCCTTGCTTTGTGACGCATACCAATGACAAGACGCATGAACTGATTCGGGCGGGCCTGGATCGTTCGCCCATGTTCACGGGGGTGATTGAGGGGGTTGGTCCCCGCTATTGCCCTTCGATCGAGGACAAAGTCCATCGATTTGCCGAACGAGACAGCCATCAGATTTATCTGGAGCCCGAGGGGCTCACCACGCACGAGGTTTATCCCAACGGCATTTCCACCAGTCTGCCCTTTGATGTTCAACAGCAGATCGTCTGGTCCATGAAGGGTTTGGGGCAGGCCCATATCCTTCGTCCGGGATATGCCATCGAGTATGACTTTTTTGATCCCAGGGGCTTGCTGCCCTCTTTGGAGACGCGCGCCATCGCGGGATTGTTTTTTGCCGGTCAGATCAACGGCACCACGGGCTATGAGGAGGCCGCAGCACAGGGCCTTCTCGCGGGTATCAATGCGGCGCGTTTCATGAGAGCGCAGCCAGCCTGGGTACCTCAGCGGCATGAGGGGTATCTAGGGGTCCTTGTGGACGATCTGGTCACCAGAGGCGTCTCAGAGCCCTACAGGATGTTTACAAGCCGAGCAGAGTATCGTTTGAGCCTTCGAGAGGACAACGCTGACCTGCGCCTGACCCCCATAGGCCGTGAGTTGGGGCTGGTGTCCGACTCACGTTGGGCTGTTTTCGAGCGCAAGCGGGACGCGATTGAGCGAGAGAAATCTCGTCTTGCTGCCACCCTGTTGAATCCCGCGAGGCTCTCGTCCGAGGCGGGCGATACCGGCCAGTCCACTCACCGTGTGACGGCTCTGGAGCTGCTCAAACGACCGGAATGGACTTATTCTGCGCTCTCTCCCCACTTGCCTGATCAGGCAGAGGAGCGCCCCAGTGATGCCGTGATTCAGCAGGTGGAAATTCAGGTGAAGTACGAGGGCTACATTGCTCGACAGCGAGAAGAGGTGCAAAGGCAGGTTCATCAAGAGGCCACGCCCATTCCGCCCACCCTAGACTATGAACAAGTGGTGGGCCTCTCAAAAGAGGTTCAACAAAAGCTGAATCGAGTAAAGCCTGTCAGCCTTGGGCAAGCCTCTCGGGTTTCCGGTGTGACGCCAGCCGCCATTTCGCTGCTCTGGATTCACCTCAAACGCATGCGTGCCGCCGATCAGTCGCGTGCAGCCTGAACTTGAAGACCGACTGATTCAAGGCCTCGCGCAGATTTCGCTGGCCTTGACCACCGAGCAGAGGGCTCGGTGTCTGGACTTTCTCGAGCATCTCTATCGCTGGAATCGCGTGCATTCACTGACAGCGGTTCCTTCGCTGGACATGGCAGTCGATCGGCATCTCCTGGATGCCCTGCAGGTTGCGCCCGGTCTTGCAGGCGCTCTGGCGGGCCAAGAGGGCCAGCCTCTCGTCCTGGATGTGGGGGCGGGGACTGGTGTGCCAGGCATTCCACTCGCCATTGCACTGCCGCAGACGCGCTGGACTCTGGTCGAGCGTGTGGCCCGAAAGGCGGCTTTTCTGCGTCAGGCGATTTCTCGACTCGGGCTGGCAGGTCGAGTGTCGGTGGCGCAAGCGGATGTGAGAGACCTTCAGATGGACTCGGGCTGTGAGATCATTCTCTCTCGAGCGTTTGCTGCGTTGCCTCGATTTGTTGACTGGACTTTTCATCTATCGAATTCCAGTACGCAATGGGTTTATCTCGCGGGTCGCATGGAGCGGGTAGAGGGTTTGGATGCGATGGGGCAGGTCGATCTCGAGCAGGAATCTGAGGTTAGCCTATTGCCGAATCGTCCCCGTCTGTCGGTGCGGGTCGAGGTCCTCGGCCAGGCGGTGGTTGAGCGTCATGTGGTCTGGATCCGTCAGAAGGCCTGATGGCACACTGGAGTGAAGGAGGGGTTGGTGCAGGTCTTTGCAGTTGCAAATCAGAAGGGTGGGGTCGGAAAGACCACAACCGCCGTCAACCTGGCATCTGCTCTGGGCAAGCTCGGGCGGAGAACCTTATTGGTCGATCTGGATCCCCAAGGCAATGCCACCATGGGCTCCGGGATTGATAAGTCAGCACTAACTTACACTGTATATCAGCTTTTGATTGGCCTCTCCGCCATTCAGGAGGTGCGTCAGCGCGCACCAGATGGCTTTGATGTGCTCCCGGCCAATCGTGAGCTTGCAGGGGCTGAGGTCGAGCTTGTCGATTTGGAGGATCGAGAGCGCAGACTTCGACAGATCCTGGCCCAAGTTGAATCGGAATACGACTTTGTCCTGGTGGACTGCCCACCGTCGCTTTCTCTGCTCACTCTGAACGGGCTCTGTGCAGCACACGGCGTGATTATTCCCATGCAGTGCGAGTACTTCGCCTTGGAGGGGTTGTCTGACTTGGTGAACTCGATCAAGCGAGTTCACGCGGGTTTAAATCGAGACCTCCGAATCATCGGGCTTTTGCGCGTGATGTATGACCCGCGCATGACCCTCTCTCAGCAAGTCTCCGAGCAGCTTGAGCGGCACTTTGGGGACAAGGTTTTCAAAACAGTGATCCCGCGGAATGTGCGGCTTGCAGAAGCCCCAAGTCATGGCCTCCCCGGGGTGAGCTATGACCCAAGTGCGCGGGGTGCTCAGGCCTATACGGCGTTTGCGCAAGAGCTGGTCGATCGCCTCGCGGCGGCTGAGTGAGAGGAGCATAAGGTGTCAGCCAAGAAAAAAGGTTTAGGCCGAGGACTAGAGGTCCTCCTAGGCAGTGGATCCCAGCTGTCTGGCCATGAAGTGGGTGCGATGAGTCTGATGGAGATGTCCCAGCTGCAGCCGGGGCATTACCAGCCCCGTCAGGCGATGGATGATCAAGGTCTTGAGGAGCTCGCTCAGAGCATTCGAGAGCAGGGCGTGCTCCAGCCCATCTTGGTTCGACCGCTGAGTGCGCAAGGGCATGGGCCGTACGAAATCATCGCGGGTGAGCGTCGTTTTCAGGCAGCCAAGCGGGCTGGTCTCAGCGAGATTCCCGTCATCATTAAACCTCTGGACAACCAAGCTGCACTCGCGGTTGCCCTGATTGAGAACCTTCAGCGGCAAGACCTCTCTGCGCTTGAAGAGGCGCAGGGTATTTCACGCCTGATTGAAGAGTTTGGTCTGACGCATGACCAGGCGGCCCAGGCTGTGGGTCGCTCGCGCAGCGCCACCACCAATCTGCTGCGGCTCTTGTCGCTACCCAAACCCATTCAAGAGCACCTCGCTGCCGGGCGTCTTGAGGCTGGCCATGCACGCGCTCTGCTTCCACTTCCTGCAGCGCAGCAACGCGCCCTGGCGGAATCGGCCGTGGCACAGCGGCTGAGCGTGAGGCAGGTTGAGCAGCAGGCCAAACGCATGATCGCGCTCACGCGCTCGTCAGCCAAGCCCAAGGCCCATGCCGGTTCGATGGATCCTGCGACGTTGGATTGGCAGCGCATGGAGCAGCTTCTCTCCGATCATCTCAGCCTGGTCACCATTCTGAAATCCAAACCGGCCGGTGCAGGAGAACTGATCGTCCGATTTTCAAGCCCTGCAGAGCTTGACGGGCTCTTGCAGCGGCTGCTTCCGTCGGACAGCATCGATGGCTTTTGACAAGCTCCTCTCGAACTTTTACACTGCGAGCGCACATCAAGCGCTCGGGTTTTTACTAGGTCGCTGAGATGGGTTTGGTGTTTGCAGTGCAGGCAAGTGTCGGTAGCATGGTGAGTGTTCTGGCGTGGATGGTGAGTGGCCTGATGGCCGCAGCATCCGCGATGGGCGCGATGGGTCTGGCCGTTGTTCCAAACCTTATCCTGTTTTGGGCTGTGGGTGCGATGTCTGCGGACTGGCGGCCTTTGGGATTGTTGGCTGGCAAGCTGCTCAGCCTGTTGGTGAGTGTGGTAGGACTCGTGTGGTGGTCGCAGGCCTGGAGTGACTTTCACTGGCCGTGGGCACTTGCAAGTCTCACAGCAGTTGTGGTGGCTTGGCTGTCGGCTCCAGTGGTGCTTGCCCGGAGTGAGCGCCGGGCGACAGACAAAAGAATAGACGAGATCGTCGCGAAGAGCGATCGATCGCTGAAGGATTAACGAACAGGGAGCAGGGTGCATGGCATCAGAGCACGGGCCGACCGCGGGTGAATATATTGTTCACCACCTTGGACACTTCACGAATACTGGAAAACCGCAGAAAGAAATCATTGATTTCACCGTGTTCAATCTGGACACGATGTTCTGGTCCATTTCCCTTGGCTTGTTGACGGTTTTTGTGCTGTGGATGGCGGCTCGCAAGGCCACCTCCGGCGTACCCGGACGTTTCCAGGGGTTCGTGGAACTGATGGTCGAAATGGTGGAGGAGCAGTCTAAGAGCATCGTTCACGGCAATCGTGCGTTCATTGCTCCACTCGCGTTGACGGTCTTCGTCTGGATCATTTTCATGAATGCCATGGACCTGATCCCCGTCGACCTGATCCCGATGCTCTGGGGGCAGGGCCTCATGGCCGCAGGGGCCGTCTCAGATCCCCATGATGCCTACATGAGAGTGGTTGCAACCGCGGACCTGAATGGGGCCATGGGCATGGCCCTCGGTGTCCTGCTGCTCATGCTTTACTACAACATCAAGATCAAGGGTCTTGGCGGCTTTGTCCATGAGCTGTTCTGCGCCCCGTTTGGTTCGCACCCTGCGCTGTGGCTGGCCAACTTGGGCCTCAACATCATTGAATTCGTTGCAAAAACGGTTTCGCTCGGCATGCGACTCTTCGGAAACATGTATGCCGGTGAGCTGGTTTTCATGCTGATCGCGCTCTTGGGAGCGACGGCCACTGCCTTTGGATTTGTGGGGCATGTGATTGCCGGGACGGTATGGGCGATCTTCCACATTCTGATCGTGGTGCTGCAGGCCTTCATCTTCATGATGCTGACGCTGGTTTATATCGGCCAGGCTCACGAAGGGCATTAACGATCAAGCTGTTGCGGTTTTGTAGTGCTGGTTAAGGTGTTGTTTCGATTTTTATCCCCAACTGAGGAGCTGTTGTCATGACGAACGTCGCATTTGTAGCACTGGCTTGTGGTCTGATCATTGGTCTGGGCGCCATTGGTGCTTGTATCGGAATTGGCCTGATGGGAGGCAAGTTCATTGAGGCTTCGGCTCGTCAGCCCGAGCTCATGAATGCCCTGCAGACCAAAATGTTCCTCTTGGCAGGTCTGATCGACGCTGCATTCCTGATCGGTGTGGGTATTGCGATGATGTTCGCGTTCGCGAATCCGTTCGTCGGCTAAATGGCGCTTTGGACCTTGCGGTGCGCTCCTGCGCTCCGCGGGGGATCTATAAGAATTTGATCGACAAAGGACATTGCCGTGAATCTCAACGCCACTCTGATTGCTCAGCTGGTCGTCTTCTTTATTCTGGCCTGGTTCACCATGAAGTTCGTCTGGCCGCCTATCATGAAGGCTCTGGATGAGCGTGCTCAGAAGATTGCAGATGGACTCGCTGCTGCAGACAAGGCTAAGTCAGATCTCGTTGCCGCAGAGCGTCGTGTCTCTGAAGAGATGGGAAAGGCGCGTTCGGTTGCAGGTGAGGTGAGGGCTTCTGCAGAGCAGCAGGCCAATGCGCTCATCGAGCAGGCCCGAGCCGAGGCTGCTCGCATTGTTGCCCAGGCTCGCCAGGCGGCTGAGACTGAGGCGCAGACTGCGATGCAAGCCGCACGTGACCAGCTTCGTGACTCTGTTGCCGCGCTTGCAGTGAAGGGCGCTGGACAGATCCTCAAGCGCGAGGTCGACGCGAAGGCCCATGCAGACCTTCTGACCAACCTGAAGAACGAGCTCTGATATGGCTGAGCTTTTGACCGTCGCCCGACCCTATGCTGAGGCGGCTTTTGGGGTGGCTCAAGACGAGCTGGCCCAGCAGCCGGAGGCCTTGGTGCAGTGGTCCCATGCACTCGACAGATTGGCCGCAGTTGCGCGAGATCCCGCTGCGCATGGCCTCTTGGGAAACCCGCATCTCACATCGACCCAGCTGGCCTCGGTTTATGTGGAAACGGCGGGCGGTCTGTCTGTCGCACAGCAGGCTTTTGTCCGAACGCTGGCCGAAAATGGCCGTTTGGGCGTGCTAGAGCAGATCAAGGACCTGTTTCGCGGTCTGCGATTTGCGCGTGAGGGCCGACTCTCGGTTGAGATTCAGTCTGCAATGCCCCTGAGTGATGCGCAGCGCGACGACATCGTTGCGCTTTTGAGCCAGAAATTTGGCAAGCCCGTGCAGGCTGAGGTCAGCCTTCACCCCGAACTCATCGGCGGTGTGAGCATGGTGATTGGTGATGAAGTGATCGACGCCTCTGTGAGCGGAAAGCTCAACAAGATGGCCTCTGCCCTGATGAACTAGGAGTCATGATGCAACTCAATCCGTCTGAAATCAGCGAACTGCTGAAAAGCAAAATCCAGGGCCTGAACCTCTCGGCCGATGTTCGGAATCAAGGCACCGTGGTGACCGTGACCGACGGCATCTGCCGTATCCACGGACTCTCTGATGTGATGCAAGGGGAAATGCTGGAGTTCCCAAACAACACACTCGGCCTCGCCCTCAACCTGGAGCGTGACTCGGTGGGTGCGGTCGTGCTTGGTGAGTACACTGGCATTTCTGAGGGTGATGTCGTGAAGTCGACGGGTCGCATTCTGGATGTCCCGGTCGGTCCCGAACTGATTGGCCGTGTGGTGAATGCCCTGGGGCAGCCCATTGACGGTAAGGGCCCCATCAACGCCAAGATGACGGACGTCATCGAGAAGGTTGCTCCTGGCGTGATTTGGCGTCAGTCGGTTTCTCAGCCGGTTCAGACTGGACTTAAGGCCATTGACTCCATGGTCCCCATTGGTCGTGGACAGCGTGAGCTGATCATTGGCGACCGCCAGACCGGCAAGACCGCAGTGGCCGTCGATGCGATCATCAACCAAAAAGAAACTGGTGTGATCTGCGTTTATGTGGCCATTGGCCAGAAGGCATCGACCATCGCCAACGTGGTTCGCAAGCTCGAAGAAACCGGTGCCATGGCTTACACCATTGTGGTGGCGGCGTCGGCTTCTGAGTCTGCGGCCATGCAGTACCTTGCCGCCTACTCGGGCTGCACCATGGGTGAATACTTCCGTGACCGCGGGGAAGATGCCCTCATCATTTATGACGACCTGTCCAAGCAGGCCGTGGCGTATCGCCAAGTCTCGCTGTTGCTGCGTCGCCCCCCGGGCCGTGAGGCGTTCCCCGGCGATGTGTTCTATCTCCACTCGCGTTTGCTTGAGCGTGCTGCCCGCGTGAGCGCCGACTATGTTGAGCGATTCACCAACGGAGAGATCAAGGGCAAGACGGGCTCGCTCACTGCGTTACCCATCATTGAGACGCAGGCAGGCGACGTGTCCGCATTCGTTCCGACCAACGTCATCTCTATTACGGATGGTCAGATTTTCCTTGAGACGGACCTCTTTAACTCGGGCATCCGTCCCGCCATTAACGCGGGTATCTCGGTTTCACGAGTGGGCGGTGCTGCACAGACCAAGCTCATGAAGCGCAAAGATACCGGTGCTGGCGTTCGACTGGCACTCGCCCAGTATCGTGAGCTCGCTGCGTTTGCACAGTTTGCGTCAGATTTGGACGAGGCCACCCGAAAGCAGCTTGATCGCGGCCGCATGGTGACCGAGCTCATGAAGCAGGCTCAGTACCAGCCGATGCGCGTCTGGGAAATGGCGCTCACCCTCTTCGCCGTCAACAACAACTACATGGACGACGTCGAGGTCTCGAAGGCGGGCTCATTTGAGCGCGCACTGCGTGAGTTCATCAAGGCCAAGCATGGAGCACTGGTGTTGGCGATCGACGCCGCGGGTGACATGACCAAGGAGCAAGAAGCTGAGCTGCGTGCCGCTATTGAGGCCTTCAAGGCCACGGGCGCTTACTAAGTTCGGTCACAGAAAGGGATATCGGCATGCCCGGCTCCAAAGAAATCCGCAACAAGATCAAGAGCGTTCAAAACACGCGCAAGATCACCAAGGCCATGGAGATGGTGGCGGCATCCAAGATGCGCCGCGCGCAGGAACGGATGCGTGCAGGGCGCCCGTATGCTGAGACGGTTCGCGCCATCTGTGCGCACTTAAGTCACGCGACTCCAGAGTTCAAGCACCCCTTTCTGGTGGCCCGTTCAGAGATTCGCCGCGTGGGCGTGATTGTTGTCACCACCGATAAGGGATTGTGTGGCGGCCTCAACACCAACATTCTTCGTGCCGTATCTACGCGCATGAAAGATTGGTCAGCGAAGGGCATTGCCGTTCAGGTGACGGCCTTTGGAAATAAGGGCTTTGGGTTCTTCAATCGCATGGGTGCGAAGGTGATTTCTCATGCAACCCAGTTGGGGGACCACCCCCGACTCGAATCGCTGATTGGCCCGATCAAGGTCCAGCTCGATGCCTACGCATCGGGCGAGATCGATGCCGTTTATCTGGCATCCAATGACTTCATCAACACCATGAAGCAAGAGCCTGTCCTGCGTCAGCTCCTGCCTCTGAACGATGGCGAATTCGATCGGGTGGATCCCGGCCACGATTGGGATTACCTCTACGAACCCGATGCAGAAGCCGTCCTGTCTGATCTCCTCGTACGTTATGTGGAATCCGTGGTCTACCAAGCTGTGTCCGAGAACCTGGCGTGTGAGCAGAGTGCACGCATGGTGGCCATGAAGGCCGCCTCTGACAACGCGAAAACGTTGATAGGAAGCCTCCAGCTCACCTACAACAAGGCCCGCCAAGCTGCCATTACCAAAGAACTCTCAGAAATCGTCGGGGGCGCGGCCGCAGTCTAGGTCTAAGCCCAATCTTTAGAACAACCAATCCCATTCGGAACACCCTTAGAGGAACCCAAGATGAGTACAGCACAAGGCAAAATCGTCCAGTGTATTGGCGCTGTGGTCGATATTCAGTTTCCCGCCGACGCCCTGCCCAAGGTGTATGACGCGCTGAAACTGGACCCGAGCGCAGAGCACCCCCTGGTTGAGAAAGGCCTGACCTTTGAGGTCCAGCAGCAGCTCGGCGACGGCGTGGTTCGTACGATTGCCATGGGCTCCTCCGATGGCTTGCGTCGTGGGATGCCCGTGCAGGCCACTGGCGCTGGAATCTCGGTGCCTGTGGGGCATGGAACGCTTGGCCGAATCATGGACGTCTTGGGACGCCCCATCGATGAGGCGGGTGAAGTCCAGTGTGATGAACTCCGCGCCATTCACCAGCCTGCCCCTAAGTTTGCCGACCTCTCGCCCTCCGTGGAGCTGCTCGAGACCGGCATTAAGGTGATCGATCTGATTTGCCCGTTCGCCAAGGGCGGAAAAGTCGGCCTCTTCGGAGGTGCGGGCGTGGGTAAGACCGTGAACATGATGGAGCTCATCAACAACATCGCCAAGCAACACTCCGGTCTTTCTGTGTTTGCCGGCGTGGGTGAGCGGACGCGTGAAGGGAACGACTTCTATCACGAGATGAAGGACTCCAACGTTCTGGACAAGGTTGCCATGGTTTTCGGCCAGATGAACGAGCCACCCGGAAACCGCCTGCGGGTTGCGCTGACTGGCCTCACCATGGCTGAACGTTTCCGCGATGAAGGCCGTGACATCCTGTTCTTTGTGGACAACATCTATCGCTACACACTGGCGGGAACAGAGGTTTCAGCCCTGCTGGGCCGGATGCCGTCTGCAGTGGGTTATCAGCCCACCCTGGCCGAGGAAATGGGTCGCCTCCAAGAGCGGATCGTGTCGACCAAGGTTGGCTCCATCACCTCTATTCAGGCCGTCTACGTTCCTGCTGACGACCTCACCGACCCGTCCCCTGCCACCACATTTGCGCACCTCGATGCCACCGTGGTGTTGTCACGTGACATCGCTTCGCTGGGTATCTACCCAGCGGTTGACCCCTTGGATTCCACCTCCCGTCAGGTGGACCCCAACGTGGTGGGAGAAGAGCACTATGCGGTCACGCGTGGTGTGCAGCAGACCCTGCAGCGCTACAAAGAGTTGCGCGACATCATCGCCATTCTTGGAATGGATGAGCTCTCCCCCGAAGACAAGCTCATTGTGGCGCGTGCCCGTAAGATCCAGCGCTTCCTTTCCCAGCCCTTCCACGTCGCGGAAGTGTTCACCGGATCGCCTGGAAAATACGTCACGCTCAAAGAGACCATTCGTGGCTTCAAGATGATCGTCGACGGGGAGTGTGATGCACTGCCTGAACAGGCCTTCTACATGGTCGGCGGCATCGATGAGGCCTTTGAAAAGGCCAAGACCCTCCAGTAACCTAACCGGGAAGGACAGGCCTCATGGCTCAGCTTCATGTCACCGTTGTCAGTGCCGAAGAGCGCATCTTCTCCGGAGAGGCTGATTTTGTCGCCCTTCCGGGTGAGACCGGTGAGCTTGGCATTCTGCCGGGGCACACGCCCCTCATCACGCGCATTCGTCCGGGCGCGGTTCGGATTCAGAACTCAGAAGGCAAAGAAGACCTGGTTTTCGTAGCGGGCGGCATTCTCGAGGTGCAGCCCAAGGCGGTGACCGTGCTCGCCGACACCGCCATTCGTGGCAAGGATCTTGACGAAGCCAAAGCCGAGGAAGCCCGCAAGCGTTGCGAGGAAATGCTGGCTCGAAACGCCGATGACGTGAATTACGCGTCGGCACAGGCCGAGCTCGCAGTGGCCATGGCCCAACTCGCCGCGCTTCGCAAGTTCCGAGGGCATCGCTAGGTTGACCTACGCAGCACTTCAGAACGACCTCTTCCTCCGGGCGCTGCGTCGTGAACCCGTAGAGCGGCTCCCCGTCTGGCTGATGCGTCAGGCGGGCCGCTATCTTCCTGAGTACAACGCCACACGAAAGCAGGCCGGCAGTTTTCTTCAGCTCTGCCAGAACCCAGAGCTGGCCTGCGAAGTAACCCTTCAGCCCATCGATCGATACGGCTTGGATGCGGCCATCCTTTTTTCCGACATCCTGACCGTCCCTGATGCTTTAGGCCTTGGTCTGCACTTTGTAGAGGGGGAAGGTCCCCGCTTTCGACGTCGCATTGAACATGAGGCAGACATTGATGCACTTCCTGGGGTGAGTGCCATGGAGTCACTGCGATATGTACCCGATGCAGTGAGCCTGATACGCAAGACTCTGAACGGTCGTGTCCCCCTCATCGGCTTCTCTGGAAGTCCTTGGACCCTAGGCTGTTACATGCTCTCTGGGGGGAGCTCTGGCGATGACTTTCTCACCGCCCGCAAGTGGATGTATAGCCGGCCAGATTTAGTAGACCGTCTATTAGACAAACTTGTTGAGCATGTGAGTACGTACTGTCAAATGCAGATGGATGCCGGGGCGCAGGCCATGATGCTGTTTGACAGCTGGGGAGGCCTGTTACCGGCCTCCCAAGTCTCTCGGTTCTCCCTAGACCCCCTGTCTCGGATTGTGAGTCGTTTGAGAGCCGCTCGCCCTGACATCCCCGTGATTGTCTTCGTAAAAGGTGGAGGCCATTGGGCGCAACAAGTGGTCGAGCAGACTGGATGTCAGGCCATTGGTCTGGACTGGACGGTGGATCTCGGACAGGTGAGAAGTCTCGTGGGAGATCGTGTCGCACTTCAGGGCAATCTAGACCCAGCAGTGCTGCTTGGGGAGCCCCATGAGATTCGGCGCCATGTGCACGCCGTCGTCCAGAGCTTTGGGGCGAGAAAACCGGGGGTGGGCCACGTCTTTAACCTGGGTCACGGCATCTCTCAGTTCACGCCCGTGGATCATGTTCACCACCTGGTTGAAGCAGTCGCAGAGGCTTCGGCCGTTCTCGCGTAGCACAATTTATTCACAGCAGGGCCTTCGATGCGCTTATCGATCTCAATTGAGACTCCTTTCGAGCTGTGTGCGCTTCATTATTGAATTACATAGAAAAATCTCAAAATCTGGGTGCTCACCGCTGCACCGACCCTTGACAACCCTCTCTGAGATACTGTGGAGGTATGACTTCCCCACAGACTTATCCACAAGCCCAGCTTAACGCCCCTCGACTCGTGACAGTCGCGGTGGATACACCGGGATTGGGCCCATTGGACTATCTGGACACCCTGCCAGAGCCCCTTCACCGTGGCGAGTGGGTGGTGGTCCCGCTGGGCCGACGTCGGGTCCCTGGTGTCGTGGTTGCAAACCCCAAGGGCGACGAGGTTGAGCAGAGGCCTCTGAAGCCCGTTGAGGACCGCCTGCCTGCTTTACCCACCTGGACAGGCGACCACCTTCGGCTCATGACCTTTGTCGCGCGCTACTATCGCCGCAGCCTGGGCGCGGTCGCGCTCAGCAGCATTCCGGCATGGCTCAAGCGGCTCCCGGCGCATCAGCCCCGGCCCACTGGGAAGCCCTCCTTGGCCCTCTCCCTGCGCCAATCCATTGAGAACCTCTCGGTGACCGAGCTCGGCTCCACGCCGCCACTTCACCCTCGAGAGGCTGCCTCCGAACCGAACACCGGGCTGACCGCAGAACAGATGCAAGCCCTCGAGCGTCTCGAGCAGAACGCCCATGCAACTCCTCCCAGGATCACGCTGATCCATGGACTCACCGGCACGGGAAAGACACGTCTCTATCAGGCCGCCATGGAGCGACAGTTTGCGCGCGATCCGGCCTCTCAGATTCTGGTGCTCGTGCCAGAGATTGGACTCACCCCTCAACTGGTCGAACGCATGCGCCTGGCTTTTCCGGGCCAGCCCATCGCGCTGCTGCATAGCGGCCTCACGGAACGTCAGCGTGCCCAGAACTGGCTGGCAGCTGCGCTCGGCCGCGCCCGCATCATTCTCGGAACACGCCTCGCGATCCTCTGCCCCATCCCTGAGCTCTCTATGATCGTCATCGATGAGGAGCATGACGCCTCCTACAAGCAGCAGGAGGGCTTGCGTTACTCCGCAAGGGATCTCGCTGTCTGGCTCGGTGCAGATCGGAAGATCCCCGTCTTGCTGGCCTCAGCCACCCCAAGCCTCGAGACCTGGGTGCAGGTCAAGCGGGCTCGATATGACAAGGTGACGATGCGAGCGCTGGCCACTGGCGCCCAACGACCCGCCATTGAAAGGGTAGATCTTCTGAAGTATCCGGCTGGGCCGACTGGATTGAGCACACCGGCCCAAGATGCCATCCGAGCGGCCTTGACCCAAGGCAGCCAGGTGTTGCTTTATGTGAACCGCCGAGGATGGGCCCCCGTACTGGCCTGCGATGCCTGTGGCTGGCGCGCCGCCTGCCGAGACTGCAGTGCATCCACCGTACTCCACCAACACAGGGGGAGATGGCGAACCATCTGCCATCACTGCGGCCTCCTGACCCCGCCACCGCAGTCATGTCCGGACTGCGGCCATCAAGATCTCAGCCCGCTTGGACAGGGCACTCAGCGCTTAGAGGCCTCGCTCTCTGTGCTCTTCCCCGAGGCGGTGGTGGCTCGTATGGACCGAGATGAGATTCGCACCGCTCAGGATATGGAGAAGCTCCTCGCAGACGTGCATGCCGGCCATGTTTCTATTCTGGTTGGAACACAGATGGCCGCGAAGGGACATGACTTCGAACGACTTCGCCTGGTTGTGGTCGTGGATGCGGATGGTCAGCTGGCAAACCCCGACTTTCGAGGCCCAGAATGGCTCTATGCAGGGATTGCTCAGGTTGCAGGCCGGGCGGGACGGCATCCCCATCGCTCGAACCTCAGCCCAGCGACCGTTCTCATCCAGACGCGATATCCCAATCATCCTGTTTTTGAGGCGCTGGCAGACCCTGAGCCCCTTGACGGTTTTGAGCGCTACTGGGATGTCATGGCGCAGGAGAGGCAACAGTCGGGTCTCCCGCCTTTCGGGAGCATGGCTCTCATCTGCGCCAGCCACCGAAGTGAGCCGGAAGTCCTCGAGGCCCTTCAAGCGCTCTCCCATTCGCTCAAAGCGCTGGGCATGCCGGGCGTCACCGTGACTCCGCCCGTGCCCCGCTACCCAGAGCGTGTCGCGGGGCGCACGCGCTGGCAGCTGATCCTTGAGTCGGACCAGCGTCGAACGCTTCAGGCACTCCTGGATGCATGTGAGCCGTGGATTCAGGAGAACAGGTCACGCCTTTCGGCGCAGATCGAGGTGGACCCGCTGAGCCTCAGCTAGGCCGGGATCATCCTTATACCCAATAGGCGGCAGTGGTCATGCACTTGGCGCTCGCCTTCATCAGTTGGGGTATGGGCGTGGGGAGGTCCGCTGCGCCTCGGCGCTCGGCCGCATCGGCATGGCCCCGCTCGTCGGACATCATCTGTTGCACAATGACCCTGGAGGCCTGATCGGATTCTGGCAGTGCACTCAGATGCCCTTTCAGATGCGCCTCTACTTGTATTTCAGTCTCTGAGAGAAACCCCATGGATACCGCGTGGCCCAAGCGCGAGGCTGCGGCACCCAAGACGAAGGCACCGACGTACCAGGCTGGATCCAGCAGACTGGTCCGGTGCCCAAGGTCCTCGACGCGCGCACGTGTCCAGCGGAGATGATCCGCCTCTTCCTGCCCTGCGTGGATCAGGAACCGACGCTCTTCATCGCTCTGTGCAAAGAGCGCCTGACCCTGATAGAGCGCCTGCGCAGCGATCTCGCCAGAGTGGTTGACGCGCATGAGACCCGCAGCATGCCGACGCTCTGCTGCAGTCAGCTCGGGATCAGGCCTCTCTGGCTTGGGACACACTCGACCCGTTCCGCCATTGAGCCCGCTGAGTGTTCGAAGGCCGTGATCAATGGCACCAAGGAGCCGGTCGGAGAGCGCCAGATCGCGCATCGTGGGCTAGAGGCTCCCGCCGGCCGAGTTGACGAGCACCTTCATGGCTTCGCCGATTTCCGCATCGGAATAGGCCCCACCACCCTGAGCACCCATCGCGCCCTTGCCCTTGAGCACGGATTGCAGCAGCGCATCGTAGCCCTTGCCGATTCGGCCAGCCCAGGCGGCCTTGTCGCCGAACTTTGGGGATCCCAGGACACCAGCCGCATGGCATGCTGCGCATTGCGCTTTGTAGACGTCGGCTCCAGCGCGGACCTTCTTCGGACCTGCAGCTGCGGCCGCAGACGCCACACCGGCAGGGGGTTCCGTGAGGACACGGCCGACTGGTTTGATGCGCTCAGCCACTGCCTCTGGCGTGAGGGCATCGCTTCCCGCGCCGACCTTGGTCATGGACCCAATGTACTTGGTGAGAAGGACGATCACGACGATGGGCACAACGAACGACAACACGATGGCCACAATGAGCTGCTGAGGGGTCTTGATGGGGGTGTCGTGCTCGCTCATGA
This sequence comes from Bordetella parapertussis, assembly GCA_945862985.1. Classification (GTDB taxonomy): domain Bacteria; phylum Pseudomonadota; class Gammaproteobacteria; order Burkholderiales; family Burkholderiaceae_A; genus Hahnella; species Hahnella lacustris. The sequence continues at coordinate 224,083 of CAMAZF010000001.1, forward strand.
AGCGCTCTCCGAAGGGTTAGGGTAAGGGTTCGCCGGACGGCTTGAATTCACACTATTATAGAGGGCTGGGCTGCGTGCAAGGCGGCTCTCACGCGTCTGTAGCTCAGTGGATAGAGTATTGGCCTCCGAAGCCAAGGGTCGCAGGTTCGATTCCTGCCAGACGCGCCATTCGATCAGGCCGCCAAGTGGGGCCACAGCAGCACCACCCAGCACGCACCGCAAAAGCCCAAGGCCAACAACACGGCAGCGCTTCCAGCATCTTTGGCAAAGCCCGAGAGCGGGTGACGCTCGGCCGAGATGCGGTCGATGGCCAATTCAATGCCGGTGTTGAGCAGCTCGACGATCAAGACCAAGAGCATGGAGCCCAGCAGCACAAGCCTCTCTAGGGGCGTGAAGGGCAGTGCGACCAGTAGGATCGTGAGCACCAGAAAGAGTCCGACCTCGAGTCGAAAGGCCGACTCAGACAAGAACGTGAATCGGAGACCCCGAATGGAATTCTTGAGAGCGGGCCAGAGTCGTCGAAGACCCCGCCCGGGTGAGTATCCCTCGGGACGGGATGGGGGCAAGGAGGGTTTTGACATCATGGCCGCAACCATACGCAATGCCTGTGCCCTCGTCTATCTTGGCCCCTCAAGACGCTACACTTGCGGGCATGCACGAACATCCATTGCAACCTTTGGCACACATGGTCTGTGCCGCGCTGAAGGCCATTGCCCAGCCCGCACAAACAAGTGCCCCCAGCCTGGAGGAGGTTCTCGAGAGCCTGCATCGACCCAAGCAGGCCGATCATGGCGACTGGGCAACGGGCATCTGCTTGCGGTTGGCCAAGCCTTGGGGCCAGAAGCCTCAGGCCATTGCCCAAGCGTTGCAGTCGGCACTCGCTGAGGCCTCCCGTGGGTCTGCGCTACTGGAGAGTGCCGAGGTCGCTGGCCCAGGCTTTCTGAATTTTCGGCTTTCGGTGGCTGCACGCACGGCGGTCGTGTTGGATGTTCTGCGAAGCGAGGGCCGCTTTGGACATCAGCCTGAGGACAGCGCCGGCGCAGTGTTGTTGGAGTATGTCTCGGCCAATCCCACCGGGCCACTCCATGTTGGACATGGTCGTCAGGCAGCCCTTGGCGATAGCCTGGCTCGCGTGATGGCGTCACAGGGGTTTCGCGTTCATCGAGAGTTCTACTACAACGATGCAGGCGCTCAGATTGAAAATCTAGCCCGAAGCGTGCAGGCGAGACTGAAGGGCTGGTCTCCCGAGCATCCTCAGTTCCCAGAGGATGGCTATCGAGGCGACTACATTCTGGACATCGCACGGGCCTATCAGGACAAACACACGGTTCAGGCGCGCGATGGCGAGCCCATCGTGGGGTCAGGAGATCCCGAAGACCTCCAGGCCATTCGTCGCTTTGCGGTGGCATTTCTACGGCACGAGCAAGACCTTGATCTGCAGGCCTTTGGGGTGGAATTTGATCGATTCGCGCTGGAGTCCGCGCTCTACGAGCATGGGCGTGTGGCTGCAGTGGTCGAGCGCCTCACGCAACAAGGCGCTACCTATGAACAAGATGGCGCGCTCTGGCTTCGCACGACGGAGCACGGCGACGACAAAGATCGAGTGATGCGCAAGTCAGACGGGGGCTTTACCTACTTTGTCCCGGATGTGGCCTATCACTGGGACAAATATCAGAGAGGCTTCACCGCTGCCATCAACATCCAGGGCTCCGATCATCACGGAACCGTAGCGCGAGTGCGAGCGGGTCTGCAGATGCTCCAGGTCGGTATTTCGGCGGGCTACCCCGATTACATCCTTCACAAGATGGTGACCGTGATGCGAGGCGGTCAAGAAGTGAAGCTCTCCAAACGCGCAGGTTCGTATGTCACCCTGAGAGACCTCATTCGTTGGTCCGGCGGCGCCAATGATCTCGACCCGGATCAGCCCTGGGACGAGCAGCGAGGCCGAGACGCGGTGCGATTTTTCCTGGTCTCCCGAAAACCGGATTCTGAGTTTGTCTTTGACCTAGATCTGGCTTTGGCGCAGAGCGATGAGAATCCGGTCTACTACGTACAGTATGCCCACGCCAGGGCCTGTAGCGTGCTTGGCCAGGCCGGACAATCCCTCAAGACCTGTGAGCAACTGGTGGCTCAGTCGCCAGAGCAGGCGCACGCCGCGCAGATCAGACTGTCGGCGCCTCGTGAGTCTTTGCTCTGTCAGCGTCTGTCCGCGTATGCAGAGGTGTTGGCTCAGGCTGCAGAGGATCATGCGCCGCACCTGGTGGCGTTCTACCTTCGAGATCTGGCCTCAGACTTTCATAGCTTCTACAACGCTGAGCGCGTGCTCGTCGATGATCCAGACCTGCGTCAGGGCCGCCTCTTATTGGTTGCAGCAACCGCGAGTGTTCTGGCTCAAGGGCTCGCAAGATTGGGGGTTTCGGCCCCAGAACGGATGTAAATTCTGATTATGGCCACCTCATCCCCCACACCCTCACCGACTAGCGGTTCAAAAGCCAGCACACGCGGCGTGGCCACGGGGCGAGGCAGGTTGGGCTTGGTTCCGTTTTCAGTTGGGGTGGCAGTGGGTTGTTTGTTGAGCGCAGTGCTAGCCCTCTACATCACGCAAGCACCTCTGCCTCTGGTGGATAAGGGATTGCGTAAGGCCGGACCCGCTCCTGTGGCCTCAGAGTCCCCCACGCCGGCTGACCGTCCCACTGAGCGAGCCACAGAACCCGAGCCTCAACCCGTTCCGAAGGCTGAGGTGCTTCCGTCCGCCACGCCCTCGAAGTCTGACAAGCCGGTCGAGCCACTCGGGACACGATATGTGCTTCAGGTCGCAGCCTTTCGGTCGGCTGCCGAGGCCGACCAAATGAGAGCCCGTCTGGCTATTCTTGGCTTTGAGGCCACCATCTCTCGCGCTCAGCGTGAGGGGTCTGAGGTCTTTCGGGTTCGCGTAGGGCCCTTTGACCAGTTCGAGGCCCTCAACCAGATGAAGGCTGCCCTCTCAGACAATGGGGTGGAATCGACCGTGGTTCGCGTGCTGCCTGAGTGAGTCACTCAGGGGCGAATTCAGTGAGACATCAGGAGCCAAAAATTGAAGCCTAAGATCCAGAGCCGTCGTCATGCGTTGCAGGTCATCGGGGCATCATGTGCTCTGCCCTCTATGTGGTCCTCCCCCGCCTTCGCCCTCGGGTTTGATGAGGGTATCGACTACGCCAGATTGCCCTCCGCACTGCCCATTCAAAAGGCTGGCTCCATCGAGGTCATCGAGTTTTTCTGGTACGCCTGTGGCCACTGCTTTGCGCTCGAGCCGCATCTGCAGGCCTGGTTGCAGAAGCTTCCCGCACGCGTCGCTTTTCGAAAGGAGCATGTTGCTTTTCGTGGAACGGTGCATCAGCAGCTCTACTACACCCTCTCACTCATGGGCCTGGAATCTCGCCTAGGACCGAAGGTCTTTGAGGCCATCCATGTCAAGCAGCGGCCGATGTCGACATTTGAGACTCTGGTGATGTGGGGGGAAGAACAGGGCGTTGCAGAGGCAGACTTTACTCGCGCCTGGCGCTCTTCAGAGGTGGCTGCGCGGATGGCACGCGGGACTGAACTCATGCGAGCTCACCGTGTGGATGGAGTCCCTCGTTTCACGGTTCAGGGACTCTACATCACCTCGCCTGCCATGGCCGGGGGCAGTCATCAGCGCGCCCTTCAGGTCGTGAATCATCTCATTCAGAAGGTCGCTTAGGCAGGCCCTGTAGGGCCTCCAGGGCCAAGTCATAGGCCTCGTCGCGGGAGATCCCGAGAGCCTCTGAGAGGAGCTTGGCGGCCTGGGGCTTGGCAAGCCTTCCAGCCAATAGACCCTGCCACTGCAAGCGCAGTTCATCGGAGAGTCCCGAGGTCGACTGGCGCTTCGGGGACAGAACCAAGACCATCTCGCCGTGGTCCGCATGGGCGTCCTGAGAGAGGTCGTCCGCAAGCTGCGCTCGAACCTCCTGGGCAGTCCCTCGAAGGAAGCGTTCAAACGATTTGGTCATCTCGCGACCGAGCAGAATGTCGCATTGATCTCCCAAGACCTCCTGGGCGCTGGCAAGACTCTCGTGAATCCGATGGGGGGCCTCGAAGCAGACCGAGACCCCTGGATGATTCAGAACGGTGAGGTAACGGGCCCGCCTTGCGGACTCACGCGTCGGCAGAAAACCCCAGAACGTCAGAGGACGATCGGCGTCGGTTAGAAATCCGCTCACACTTGCTGCAGCGATGACCGCGCTTGGGCCAGGAACTGGAGAGACGCGATAGCCTGCATCCCAGACCGCTTGCACGAGTCGGGCCCCTGGGTCTGAGATACCTGGCGTGCCCGCATCAGAAACCAACGCAACACTGCAGGATTGTCCAAGCAGGGAGAGGACCTCGGGAATCTGGCGCGCTTCGTTGTGCGCGTGTAGAGAGAGGATCTGCCGAGAGGCTCTTTTCAAGCCAAGGGCGTGGAGAAGTTTGAGCGTCTCTCGGCTGTCTTCTGCGCAGATCCAATCAGCCTGTTCTAGCGTGTCTCTTGCGCGTGCGCTGAGATCCTCCAAACGACCGATTGGCGTCGCAGTGACATACAGGCCAGGCTTGAGGATGGGTGGAGACGATGGAGAGTGAACAGGCATGCCGAGTCCGAAGCAACAACGAGGGAGAGAACAAGAATGCCATGCCTGGGCCTTTCTGCGTGGCCACGGCTTGGAGCTCCTGGACCAAAATGTCCGCTTTCGGTGCGGGGAGCTTGATCTCATCTGCCGCCATCGGGGTGAGATCGTCTTTGTGGAGGTGCGCATGCGCACCGACCGCCGCTACGGGGGTGCGCTGGAAAGTGTGAATCACACCAAACAGTCGCGCCTGCGCCTGGCTGCTCGCCTCTGGTGGAGTCAGGCTGTGCGTCAGAGGCGCCTGACTGGGCAGGAGCCCTGCCGATTCGACGTCGTGGCCATTGAGGCTGGAGAACTGTTTTGGCATCGGCAGGTCTTTGACTAGACAGCCCTTCTATAATCGGGCATCCCACTCAGGAGTTCCATGCTATGCGCGCTGCCCTCCGTCCGCTCGTCCTTGCCCTCGGGGCCTCTCTGCTCAGCACCAGTCTCACCGCCTGCTTTCCGCTGGCCGCCACGGGCATTGTGGTGGGTGCATTGTCCTTAACCGATCGACGCACCACCGGAGCGCAGGCGGAGGATCAGGCCATTGAACTCAAGGCCTTGGCTCGCCTGCCGGACCGTCTCAAGGGAGATCGTGGCGTCGCCATTGGCGTGACCAGTTATAACCGCACAGCATTGATCACGGGCTGGGTCCCGAGCGAAGCTGTTCGGCAGCAGGTGGGCCAGATCGTTGCGGGCATTGAGAACGTCAGGCTGGTGATCAATGAACTCCAAGTTGGCGCGCCCGCCTCGACCACCACCCTCGGAAGAGATGTGTTGTTGACCACCAAGGTCAAGGCCACGCTCTTGGACGACAAGCTCATCAATGGCAACACCATCAAGGTCACGAGCGAGTCCGGAGTGGTCTACCTGATGGGCTTGGTCACGGCCCCTGAGGCAGATCGTGCAGCCGACCTGACCTCTCGAGTTCCTGGAACCTCAAAGGTCGTTCGCGCCTTCGAGATCATCACGGAGGCACAGCGTGCTTTATTGGATCAAGCCTCTCAGTCAGGTGCCGCTCGGCCCGAGGTGAAGGGGCAGTCCTCGTCAGCCGCGGCTCGCGCGCCTGACACGCTGACTCCCGCTGTACCTGCTGCCCCGGCGCCCAAGCCCATACCGGCGCCAGCGGGTGCTCAGGTGATCCCGGTTCGTTAATTCCATCAGGGGGGCTCTCGCATGGTGAAGCGAGTCGCAACAGCGGCGGTGGTTCTTGGGCTCTTAGCCTTTTCGGCCTGGTTCTTCAGCGGGGCCCCTTCGGTACCCGTGGTGGCTGGAACCACGCTCAAGGGTCAGCCCATTTCCACCCAGAGCCTTCAGGGCAGGCCCTATCTCGTGAATTTCTGGGCGACCAGCTGCGTGACCTGCGTCAAGGAAATGCCCGATCTCATCCATCTGCACCAGCAGTTCTCGGGGCGCGGGTTCGAGGTGGTGGCCGTGGCCATGGCCTATGACGTTCCTGAGTATCTCCAACGCTTTGTAGAGGAGCGTGGACTGCCCTTTGCGGTGATCCACGACCTCTCAGGTCAATGGGCCTCAGGCTTTGGCGATATACGGGTGACGCCCACCACCTTTTTAGTGGATGCCGATGGCCAGATTCTCAAGCGCTATGTTGGCGTTCCCGACTTCGATTTTCTTAAGCGTTGGCTTGAGCAAGCGCTGCCTGCTCGTCCGCATGATAAGACGAGCGAACCAGCGCACCCACTGCAGCATGCGCGAAGCCGCGTTTCATCGCCTCCGATTCCAGCCATTTGAATTCATCCGGTGTGACATAACGCAGCACTGGAAGATGCGCGGTGGATGGTGCGAGGTACTGCCCGATGGTGATCATGTCAACAGCATGAGCACGAAGGTCATCCATCACCGTCAGGATCTCTTCGTTGGTTTCGCCCAGCCCCACCATGATTCCGCTCTTGGTCGGCACATGAGGAACCTGTGCCTTAAAGGCAGACAAAAGCTTGAGCGAGTGCTGGTAGTCTGAGCCAGGACGAGCCTGCTTATACAGCCGTGAAATCGTCTCGAGGTTGTGGTTCATCACATCCGGTGGGGCCGACGTGAGAATCTCGAGTGCGCGGTCAAGCCGACCACGAAAGTCAGGGACCAAGACCTCGATCTGGGTCGAGGGAGAGGCTTGGCGAACGGCACGAATACAGTCGACAAAGTGTTGAGCCCCTCCGTCGCGTAGGTCGTCGCGATCCACGCTCGTGATCACCACATATTTCAGCCCAAGGGCTGCAATGGTTTTAGCCAGGTTCTCCGGTTCCTTCGCGTCGAGCGGATCGGGCCTTCCATGGCCAACGTCACAGAATGGGCAACGCCGCGTGCATTGGTCTCCCATGATCATGAACGTCGCGGTGCCTTTCCCGAAACACTCACCAATATTCGGGCAGGACGCTTCTTCGCAGACCGTGTGCAGCTGGTTCTCGCGAAGGATTCGCTTGATGTCGAGGAAGCGTGAACTGGGTGAGGCCACCTTCACCCGAATCCAGTCGGGCTTTGGCAGGGGCTCGGCAGCGACGACCTTGATGGGGATTCGGGCCGTTTTGTCTCCCCCTTTTTGTTTGCGGGCGATGGCGTCTTGAGTCATGGAGCAGGGGACCTTTGCAGAACAGTCTGAATGGATTGGGCGAGCTGCTCAGCTGCCTGAGACCATGTCAGTTGGATTCCGATTGTAGCGAGGTCAACCGTGCGCAGTCCTGCCATGCCGCAGGGGTGTATGCCCTCGAAAGGACTGAGGTCCATGTTCACATTGAGGCTCATGCCATGAAAGCTGCATCCCTTTCGAATTCTCAGTCCGACCGCCGCAATTTTCGACAGATCGGGGCGCTCAGCCTCTTGCACGTACACACCCGGTGCTCCAGGTTTACGACAGGCGGTTGAGCATCCGTGGGTCGTGAGCAGGTTGATGGCGGACTGTTCGAGGAGACTGACGGTCTCACGAACATGAAGCCCTGCGCGGCGAAGGTCCATGAGCAGATAGGCGAGCACTTGGCCCGGCCCATGATAGGTGACCTGTCCGCCTCGGTCCGTCTGAATGACTGCGATGTTCCCGGTCTGAAGGAGGTGGGCTGGGTCTGTCGCCAGTCCCAGCGTGTAAACCGGGGCGTGCTCCACCAGCCAGAGCTGGTCGGCGGTCTCTTGGTCCCGGGCCTCTGTGAACCTCTGCATGGCCCGCAGGGTCTCTTGATAGTCCTGACGACCAAGCCACTGAATGTCTAGAAGACGAGCTTGACCCATGGGTGTGCGGTGAGGCAGCGATAGACGTCGTCGATCTGGCTTTTGGACTGAGCCTCAAAGGTAAGGGTCAGACTGATGTATTGGCCATTGCGGCTCAAGCGCGTTTGCACTTGGTGGGGTTCAATAGGCCCCACATGAGCATCCAGGGCTTTGAGGATCTCCTGCTCGAAGTCACCCCGATGGGTCCCCATGATCTTGATGGGAAAGGCGCAGGGGAATTCAAAGAGTGTCTCCTCTGTCATGCGGACAACGCTCCCCTTGCACATGCCTCAATGCGCTGGTCATAGGCCGCTCGCAGGGCCGTATAGACGGGTCCAGGTCGTCCATGGCCCACAGCCTGGCCATTGACCTCGGTGATGGCGAGCACCTCCTTGGTGGCGGAGGTCATGAGAAGTTCATCTGCGGTGAGCACGTCTTGCTCGGAGAGGTCGCACCAGTGAACCGTCACTCCGAGGGCTTGAGCCAGTCGGGGCAGCGTGGAGCGGCGAATGCCCTCCAGGAGCTGACCTGAGGGCTTCGGTGCGAACACGGCCCCATCACGAATGACCCAGATGTTGGAAGCCGCACCTTCGGTGAGGCGGCCGTCACGCAGGAGGATGGCTTCTTGGGCACCCGCAGCGACAGCCTCCTCACGCGCGAGGACATTGGCCAGCAGTGCGATCGACTTAATGTCGCAACGCTGCCAACGCAGGTCCGGCCGGGTCACAGCACGAATGCCTTGGCTTCGGACCTGTTCGTCTGGGCGTTTGAGCGGGCTGATGGTGGCAAATACGGTGGGGCTGGCGCTGGGACGCGGAAATGCATGGTCACGCTTGGCCACTCCACGGGTGACCTGGCAGTAAATGAACTGATCCTGTGCTGGCTCTGCATCAATGAGCCGTTGAATCAGAACATCCCAGTCCTCTGCCAGAAGCGGTGTCTGCAGGTGAATGGCATCGAGGCTGCGCAGTAAACGGGCTCGGTGCAGCGGCCAGTCAAGGGCGTGACGGCCGTAGATCGGGACTACCTCGTAGATCCCGTCTCCGAAGAGAAAGCCGCGGTCTAATACTGAGACCCGGGCATCACTCAGACGACAGAATTGTCCGTTGAGAAAGGCTGGTGCATCCAGGGCGGCGAGCGGGTCCTGGCTGTGGGCATCTAGAAGGTCGGAGAGGGGCATGGGGTTCGCCTCAGTTGAGGAGGGGGGGGCTCAAGGATTCAAGGGGGTGGACTGAGGCCCATGGGCCTGCCAAAGCAGCACCAGGCTATCAATGGCCCGACCCAAAAGACCCGCAGGCTTGATGGACTCAGCGGCAATGACCTCAACCCGGTGTATTTCAAGGTCTCCAAGCCAGACACGGAGCAGCCCCACGGGCTGGCCAGCCGTGATGGGCGCGACCAGCCCTTTCGGGTGTTGAAGTTCGAGCCGAAGCTGGCTTGCAAGGCCTCGAGGGACAGCCACTTTCACGTCCTGCCGGAAGGAGGCTTTGAGCGCTTTGGCCACCCCTTTATAAACGGGGAGGGACAGGGGCTGATGGCTCACGCTAAAGAGTCGCACCAGATCGAACTGCTGGTAGCCGAAGTTCAAGAGCTTGAGGGTCTCTTGAGAGCGTTGATCTGCATTGGGGGCCTCTAGAAGCACCACCAGAAGCCGCCGTTGCGATCGCTCAATCGGGCCTAAGGGCTGAGGCCGATTGGTGGTGACCAGGCCCGAGGAGAGCCCTGCGAAGTCTGTCGCGAAGAGTCCATCCACAGAGCGATCGAGCCAGAGCAGCCGATTTTTATTGGTCTGCAAGATGCCGTTGAAACGCAGGCTGCGCAGCTGGCTCTTCTCGAATGCTTCGGGAAACTCTCGATGCAGCTGGGCGGCCAACAAGGCCATGTCGCGGGCTGTGGTCTGAGCATCGGGGCCAGGCGCACCGGTCGCATTGACAAAGCGCGTGTTGGCCATGCCTACGCGTGCTGCGGTTTGGTTCATGGTTTGTACAAACTGGGCCTCGGATTCAGCGAGACCCAGGGCGAGTGTGAGCGCTGCGTCCTGGGCTCCAATGACCAAAATACCGGTGAGCAGGTCTTGAACGCTGGCTCCTTCTGGCCCGAGAAACATGCGTGGACCGGGCGGAATGGAGGACTCTGCTGGGGTGGGCAGCACCTGGCGCGGACTCAGCCTGCGCTCACGAATGGCCTGAAACCCCAGATACGCGGTCATGAGCAGAGTCAGCCCTCCTGGGCTGACTGCCATATCCTCTTGCCGACCGGTGAGTGCTTGCCCGGTGGTGAGATCAATCAGCATGAAGCTGGGCGAGGCCAAGGCGGGCGGCTGAGGCCAGCCCTGTGCGCGGCCCGGGACCGACCAGACGATGAACATCCAGAGCCCCAGCAGACAGAGCGCGGCACTGATGCGGCGACTATGCATCCGCAAGCGCCTCCAGGGTCATGGCACGAAGTGTCTGGAGCTGGCCATGGAAGAAATGCCCAGCCTCCGGCAGGGTAGATACCCAAAGACCCGCCGCTCCCGCATGTCTGAGCGCGCCATCCAACGAACAGACTTCATCCTTCTCGCCATGAATCAGGCGACACCGGCTATCGAGCGGTGCGGGATGAAAACGCTCAGTCGGAAGCCCGACCAGAACAGCCCTGCTGGGTGCGTGATCAAGCAGGAGGGGGCTCGTCGCGTATCGTTGGGACCATCCTGCGAGGACATGGCTGGTCATGGACGCGCCAAAGGAGAAGCCTGCAGCCCAGCGCTTCGATCCGAATGCGATCCGAGCCGCGGCCCCTAAGTGCTGCTCTGCCCACTCCCAGACGGCGTAGAGATCAAACACCTCACCCTGGCCGTGGTCATGTGTGCCTTCGCTCTGACCCACGCCTCTGAAGTGCGGGCGAATGCAGATCACGCCACGCTGAAGAAAGGCCCGGCAGAGCGTCTGTACAACCTTGTTGTCGAGGTTGCCACCAAAGAGCGGATGCGGATGCGCGATCACGCCATATCCCTGGGCAGGCGAGGTGGTCTCGCTCGGGACCTCGGGAAGGTCGATGGCGATCTCAATGAGCCCCGCGGGGCCGGGGATCAGCTGCCGCTGAGTTTTGGGGTTCAAGGCGCGCGTGGACTTTCGGCGGACGGCTCCAGCATGAGCCTGGCAACGGGTTTGCCCCCGATCAGGTGCGACTGAATGATTTCATCGATGTCGGTCTGGTCTAAGGCGGTGTACCAGATCGCCTCAGGGTAGACGACCATCACCGGCCCGAGGTCACATCGGTCCAGACAGCCAGCCCGATTGATGCGAATCTTTCCCGCGCCATTGAGCTTGAGTGACTTGATGCGTTGTTTGGCATAGTCGGCCAGCTGGCTGGCCCCGCATTGTTCACAGGATTGCGTGGGCGGCTCTCGAAGGTTCGTGCAGAAGAAGACGTGGTGTGAGAAGTAACTCATAGGCGTCGATTATGACCCTGGAGCAGCAGGACGGCACCCCAACCCAGCACCAAGAGGGGCCAAAGTGCTGCGCTGGCTTGAGCAAGACCCCTTAAGTTGAACCAGGGCCCGGCTGCCCAGACCCCGTGTGCCACCGGACCTAGAAGGGTGACTGCATGGCTCAAGAGCAGTGAAAGGGCGATCAGCCCCATGAGCAGGAGGACTCTGCTGAGTGGGCCTAAGGCCACCACCGCGGCAGAGATGAGACTGGCCAATACCAGTCCAGCCTGAACGCCCGGAGTCATCCAGAAAGAGACGAGTTCATTGGGGGTAGGGCTCAGCAAGAGGACCCAGAGGAGCCGCAATGCGACTGCACTGGCCAGCGTCATTCCAATGGCTCCAGCCGGGTGGCGTTGCAGCCACCTGCCCCAGCGAGATTCATGGGGCGCGACACTGCAGATGACAAGCAGAAAGAGCGCAGCGAGGGAGCAGCCCACTACGAGGGTTTCGAGCAAAATATGCCAGGCGGACTCATTGGCGACCAGCAGCCATGGCCCCAGACTCCAGAGTGGGCTCAGGCCCATCGACAGCCAGATCGGCATAGGGCTGGCCTGAGCAAAGGCCCAGATGACCAGCAGTCCCAACAGGGGACCGAGCCGGAACCAAGACGGCACTGCTGGAAGGCCTCGCGGATTTGGACTGGATGGCAGGGACTGGAGTCGAACAAATAAGGCGTGCCAGAGCAGCGCCCCCAATCCACTGCCGGAGAGATTCGCCAGGATATCGAGCCACTGGGCGCGACGAGAGGGAAGCAGGGTCTGCGCAAGCTCCATGGTCAGCGAGATGAGGGCAGCCGTGACGATGGCCAGAAGGATAGAGACCCAGGCTCTCGCCCGAAGTGGGCGCGCTCCGGCCATCAAGAAGCCAAGTGGGACATAGGCCAGCAGATTCGTCCAGAGATCGAACGGCGTTCGATAACGCGGAAGCGGCTGGGTCAGGAACTCCCAGGGCGGCAGGTTGGGCCAGCGCCACCCTTCAAAGGGGTAGAGGCTCAGGCTGATTAAGACCAGGCACCAGACACCGGCGAGCAGACGCAGCATCAGGCGTCGATCCTCATGGGCGGGGGAGGGCTTCAGTCGTGCCATCACGCTATGATGCCAAGCGATGTGGCCTCTTGAGAACCTGGGTGCTGTGGCATCCACCCAACAATGCGTTCGGGACCGACTGCAAGGGCAGGCGACGGGGGCCTCCCCGGACGCGTTTGGGGTCTATAGCCTTGAGCAACGCGCGGGCATCGGGCAGCACGGACGGCATTGGCAGCATTGCGGAGAGGCGCTGGCCTGCAGTCTGGCATGGGCACTTCCAGCCCGCTCAGCCGGGCTGGCTCTCGACACGCCGCCTTGGCCGCTGTGGGTGAGTGCGGTGGTGTCCGAGGGGCTGGAGCAGGCCCTTGAACTGGCGCCAGGCTCTATTCAGATCAAATGGCCCAATGACCTCTATTTTCAGGATCGTAAGTGTGGCGGCGTATTGGTCTCTCAGCTGGTGAGCCATCAGCGCCCCTGGTTGATCGCGGGGATTGGGCTCAACCTTCGTTGGCATGAGCCGCCCAAGGGATTCGAGGCCAGTGGCTTGCTTCAAGACAGCCAGCTCAGGCTGGATGAGGCGTTGGCACGGCGTCTCGTGGTCTCTATGGTCATGGCGCTCGACCCATTGCGGCATGACCAGCCGAGCGCCCTTCAGTGGCAATGTGCATTTGCAGTGAGGGACTGGCTCCGTGGTCGATCCGTTCGGCTGGTTCATCCTGTGACGGGTGAGCAGATGGCCCAAGGTCTTGCCCTCGGGGTGGATGACCACGGCCGGCTCGAGCTTCAGAGCGCCCAGGGTGATCGATCGGTTCATGCCATGGGTGAGGCCAGCCTGCGTATTTCGGAGGAGGACGCATGAAGCTTTTGGTGGATTGTGGAAACACTCGGTTGAAGTGGCGCATGGTGGGTGACGGGGCTCATGAGGAAGGTGGTCTCAGATGGGATGTCTTTGCACCACAAGACCTGATCGACGACTGGCAGCAGGCCCTCATGACGCTGGGGTCACGGACCGAGAATCCCCGCGGCATGTTCTGCAGCGTCGCTCCTGCGGCCCACACCGCGAAGGCCTGGGCGGCGTTGCAGGCCTTTTGTTCCGCCTCGGGCGCACAGCGGCTTGAGGTTCACCCTGGGGCGAAACTGCATCACGCAGGGTTCGACTGGACGCTGACCACCGACTATGAACGGCCCGAGGAGCTCGGGCGAGATCGGTGGGCAGCAGCCCTCGGATTTGTCCATCTCTTTGCTCGTCAGGCTCAGACCCAGTCCATGCGACATCGGGATTCATTTTCCGTGGTCTTGGTCTCGGCTGGCACTGCCACGGTGGTGGATCGAGTGTCCGGAGCGTGGGATGGTTCAGGCTGGGTTTGCACCCTCGCGCATGGCCAGATTCAGCCTGGCCTTCAGTGCAGCGCAGACGCATTGGCGGAGTCCGCACCTGCGCTCAAACCCGCGCTGCAGCAGGCTTTGAGCCTCTCCGACGAGCGCCTCGACTGGCCTTTGTTCGACCATCCGGGCTCCACGCAGCGTGCGGTGACCGAGGGGCTCATGGCCGCCCAGCTGGGCGGGCTGTTCTGGGCCGAACGCATCCTCCCTTTTGATGCCATCTGGCTTCATGGTGGCAATGCTGATTGGTGGAGGCGCGCCCTACAGGCCAGCCCCTGGCGGGGTCAATGGACCTGCATTCAGGCACCGCTTATTTTTGCGGGGCTAGAGGCGGCGTTGACGCTCGAATCCTCTGCACCAACTGCGTCGTCGATCGATTGATTTCAAAGGGGATGGAGTAGACCTGGCCTCCCCAGGCCTGGACCTCTTTTGAGCCCACAATGGCCTCTATGGGCCAGTCCCCTCCTTTGACGAGAATGTCTGGTCGGATGGCGAGGATGAGGTCGAGTGGGGTGGGGGATTCAAACCAGGTGACTCGATCGACACTCTTGAGCGCCCCAGCAACCGCCATTCGGTCCGCTAATGGACAGATGGGCCGATCAGACCCCTTTTCGAGGGTGCGGACTGAGGCGTCGCTGTTCAGCCCAAGAACCAAGCTGGCTCCAAGGGAACGCGCCTGCGCCAGAAGCTGAACATGTCCGGGATGGAGAATGTCGTAGACCCCGTTGGTGAAGACCAGTGGCCGGGGCAAGGTCAGCAGCTCAACCTGAGCGCTGGGGCTGAGACTTGGCCCATTCGGCCCGTGCCAGAGCCCCGCATCGAGGCACTTGGCGAGAAAATCCATGCGGAGCGCTCGTGAGCCTTAGCTGGCGGCCTGAAGGGAAGCGTTGAGCTCTTTGCGAAAGCGATTGAGCTCCTGCACATTTCCAAAGCTGCGATCGAACAACAGGCTCAGGTTATGAAGGATGCGCTCCGAGACTTTCTTCTCCCAGTCCGAGTTGAACTGAATCTGCCGATCTAACCAGGTCTCGAGCCATCCGGGCTCAGGCAGACGACTCTGGACCGTGTCATTCGGAAAGAGCGACTCGTTCACGTGAAGGTTCGTGGGGTGCAAGGCCTGCTGAGTACGGCCAGCGGAGGCCATCAAGACGCCGATTTTGGCAAATGCAGCGCGGGCTGAGTCCCCCACGGTGGCCAGGGCCTTCTTCATGTAGCGCAGGTAGGCGCCTCCATGACGGGCTTCGTCTTTCGCAATGGTCTCGTAGATCTGCTTGATGACGGGTTCTGTATGCCACTCTGCTGCACAGCGATACCAGTGGTTCAGCCGAATTTCGCCACAGAAATGCAGCATGAGGGTCTCTAGGGCAGGGGCAGGGTCGAACTCGAAACGCACGGCATGGAGTTCGGCCTCCGTCGGCACATGCTGGGGAGCAAAACGCCGCAAGTACTCCATGAGCACCAGGCTGTGCTTTTGCTCCTCATAGAACCAGACGGACATGAAGGCACAGAAGTCACTGTCAGAGCGGTTGTCTCTCAGAAACATCTCGGTGGCGGGCAATGCCGCCCACTCCGTGATGGCGTTCATCTTGATGGTGCGGGCCTGCTCATCAGAGAGCTGAGAAGGGTCGAACCGCGCCCAGTCGATATCTTTTTCTAAATCCCAGCGGACACGCTCAAAGGCGCGAAACAGCTCTGGGTAGAGCATCTGGTCTGCGGATATGGATCTCATTTTTCGATTGTATGGAGATTTTGAGACGAATCGATGACATTTCGCGCAAAGTGTCAGTGGGATTGGGCTCGCTTGGCAATGAGTTTTTTACTCAGACGGGTGAGTCCACCCACCAGCGGGAAAACGGCCAAGAGCGCACTGGCATCCCAGTGGTCTTCGTGCAGGAGGATGTCTTTCTCTGCGTTGAGGGTGAGCCAACTGGTCCCAGGAATGACCACTTCCTGTGCGTGGGCGTTCAGGCGGAACCGGAAAACCCAGCGCACCGCTACGGCGCTGCCCGGGGTCGAGGATGCGAGGGCCAGAGACTCAAATCTTGGGCGGTAGAGGCCTGTGAACATGGCCGAGTAGCTCTGAAGGATGGCCTCTCGACCGAAGACGGTGTGGAAGGGGTCACGGAATTCTGCATTCACCGCATAAAACGCGCCAAGCTCTGTCAGCCGCTCCGGGCTGAGCTGCTCAACACAGGATTGGAATCGGAGCCACCAGTCGTCTAGGTTCATTGGGGTCGGGCACGGGCCAGCAGTGAGAGGGCAATTCGATGGGGCAGGATGCGCAAGAGCTTGAGCCCCAGTGTAAATCGCTTGGGAAAGTGGATCTCAAACGCACCGGTGGCAAGTCCCGCGAGGGTCTCCTGGGCGGCCTGCTCAGGGGTGAGCAGGGCGGGCATCTCAAAGGTGTTCTGGTCTGTCAGGCGAGTCTGCACGAATCCAGGGCTGACGATCGAGACGTCCACGCCGAGGGGCTTGAGCTCGACATGACTGGTTTCGGCCACGGCCATGAGGCCCGCCTTGCTGGCGCTGTAGGCCAGAGCCTGAGGCAGGCCACGGTAGGCAGCCACACTCCCGAACCAGCAGAGGTGGCGCGGAGGCCCTGAGGGTGCAACAGCCTTGGGGTCGCCCAGGCCCCAGGCCTCAGAGAGCGCGCTCAGCCCATCAAAGGCTGCGTTGAGGTTCGTATCAATGAGGTCTCGTGCCACGGAGGGATCAAACTTCGCGCAGGACAGGGGCTTATAGTCCCCAGCAACCCAGAAGACCACGTCGGGAAGGCGGGACCGGGATGATTGCTGCTCAAGGGCATGGCGCACGGCCCCTGGCTCACGAATGTCGCAGATGACTTTGAGGACATCAGGGTCGGGGAACCCATCCTCCAGCGCATCGAGCCTTCGGGCCGAAACACAGACCTTGGCACCCTGCAGAACCAAGGCGCGGCCCAGCGAGAGCCCAATGCCCGTGGAGGCACCGATCACCCAAACCACTCGAGTGGACCAGTCTCGAATGGGTGTGTTGGGGGGGCTCAACCAGGTCATGGCTGTGGGCGTCGGAAGGCCAGGGTGACCTGACCCACAGGGATTCCAAACTTCGTCATGGTGGCTTTATTGATCATGACTTCGTTGTCGATGAGATGCATCCAGTCGTCAAACTGCAGCTCAATGGAGCGGCCATCGACGGGAACTGCGAGCGTGTATTGCCAGCGAAGGGCGTTTCCACGAATCTCTCCCTTGGCTTGCCCCACGACATCATCGGCTGCGCCGGACCAGAGACCAGGGCCTAGACGCTTCAGGCGCCAGATCCGCTTTTGTTTCTCACCGTCACTCCAGACAAAGGACTCATCCAGCACGCCCTGGTCACCTTCAAAGCGCCCCTCGATGGTCACGACAAAGCGGCGGGTGACCTCACCTTTCCAGTCTTGAACCATGCCCCAGCCCTTGGTCTGGCCTTGGAAGTACTGGGCGAGGTCAAGGACTGGCCGCTGCTCCTGGTAGCGCTCAACCCCAGGGGCGGCGCATCCAAGCAGGCTTAGACTGAGGACACCGATCATGAAGCCAGGCATGAGCCGATGTTGGAGCTTAGAGATCAGACGTCGCATTGCGATCATGGCGTTT
The DNA here is from genome assembly GCA_945862985.1 of Bordetella parapertussis. GTDB lineage: Bacteria > Pseudomonadota > Gammaproteobacteria > Burkholderiales > Burkholderiaceae_A > Hahnella > Hahnella lacustris. The sequence continues at coordinate 241,427 of CAMAZF010000001.1, forward strand.
CTCCAGGGAGAGGTAGGTGAGGAGTGCGGTGAGTTTTAAGAGGCAAGGCAGTCCTGCGTAGACCAAGCCGAGGGCAAAAGGTGCCGCCGCCTGACCGGGCTGATACCCCAACAGGTCGAGCAGGGGGAGGGTGCCGCCAGCCGCGAGGGCCAACGCGAGCTTGGCCATCAGGTTCCACAGCCCGAAAAACTCCCCATTTCTGGAGTCGGAGAGCCCCACGCGTTGAAGGCTCTGGCTGATGAGCAACGCCGGCGCAATGAGCTCAGCCCCCAAGCATAGGCCCGTCCCGATGCACACGACCACAAACAGCCAGGCCTGCTCAGCGCCCAGCCAAGGCACGCACAGAAAGAGCAGCACCGAGCCTGACAATGCCAGGATCCAGGCCCGTTTGGCGGAGAGGCCGCGTTGAATCCCCCGGTTCCAGAGTGGAATGGCTGTCAGCGCGCAGAGAAAGTAGAGCGCCAATAGTCCGGCGGAGGCAGACTGACTCAGGCCCAGGGCGTCGGACACGAAGAAGAGAAAGAGGGTCGCCGGAATGGCGTTGGCCAGGGCATTGAGGGCCAGGCAGAGAAAAGTTGCCCTCCCCCTGGGGTCAAGCGCAGTCAGTCCTCTCCAAAGAGAGAGGGGCGCGTGCGCCGCTCTGCTGCCCTCTCGCACTTGACCGGGAAGCCCTCTCACGCCCATGGCACCCACCAGCGATGAGCCCCAGACGAGCGCCACAATGATGATAGGGGCGCCCATGGCTGCAGCCATCGAAGCCAAGATGACCCCAGTCAGGGTCAAAAGCTCTCGGGCAGAGACCAGTCTGGCTTGCTGGGTCTCAGGCAGCCCCCAGGCTACGGGCCAGGCTTGATGGGCGAGGCCTGCAGCGCTATTGGCCAAGGAAACGAGGATGGCTGCAAGCGTCATCCAGATGAGCAGAGCAGTCTGTCCGAGTAGGTTCGCTGGTGGGAGAAAAAGCGCGGCCAAGCCAATGCACAGGAGCACGAGGGCAGGAACGATCCATCGCTCGAAACGTGGCCCCTTGGTGCGATCGATCCACTGACCGAGTAAGGGGTCAACGAAGGCGTCGACCAGGCGACTGGCCATCAGCGCCGCACCCACCCAGGCCAGGGGAAGCCCGAGTCCGCCGGCATAAAGCTGTGGGGTGAGAAGGTAGAGCGGCAGGGCGGCTCCTGCCAGTGGGAGTCCCACAAGGCCATATCGCCAGACCACCGCAGATGTCGGTGCGTCAGGCGCGCTCCGTCCAGCGCTCACGAGGCTCGTTTGGCGAGTGGCTGAATCAGCGACTGGCGCAGCTTCGGCTCGCTTGTTTTCGGGTCCAGCCAGATGCGAAAGAACTTCTGAGCGAACTCCGGATCTCGAATCTCGCCGATCGACCGGCCATTGAAGAAGAAAGGGCTAGGCGATTTCGGCTGATAGACGCCCGTGAGCCGATCACCGGCCTCCACGGAGGGAAAGAGCGCCTTGAGCTCTGCGAGGCGACGGTCGTTCTGAGTCGCGTCCATCAGCCCGAGACCTTCCATCTCTTCGAGGCTGCGACGCGCAATGTCCTCTCCCTTGAACCGAAGGTTGTAGTGCAGTTCAAGTGCAAGAGGCCCGTTGAGCAGGGTCGCCTCTTCTGCCTGAGGCAGTGCAAAGAGCCGTGCCTCATAGACTTTAAGGCCCAAAAATCTGAGGTCGCCCTTTCCAACGAGACGCAGCCCGAGGCCACGGATCTGGCTCTCGAGTTCACTCAAACCTGACGCCAGGGCGGATCGACTCGTGGCCATGAAGGCCAAGACGCTCGCACAGCCTGCAGCCCGTAGAAGGCTCCGTCGAGTCCGTTGGGGCAGCATGTCAGGCATGGGCGTGGTCGTGCTCGAGCGTGACCTGAACCACATCCAGATCGCCACTGAAGAATCCGGCTTCGCAATAGGCCAAATAAAACCGCCACATGGCAATGAAGCGTTCCTCGAACCGAAGCGCTCGGATGGCTTCTCTGTGGGCGTCAAACCGAACCAGCCACTCTCGAAGGGTGCGGCCATAGTCTTGCCCGAAGCTAAACGAATGCTTCACTCGCAGGCCTTTGGCCTTGGCATGTCGCTCGAGGTGGGCGGGGCTCATGAGCATGCCCCCCGGGAAGATGTATTTCTGGATAAAGTCCGTTCCGCTCCGATAGTCATTGAACAGGGACTCGTCGATGACGATGGCCTGAATGACCGCTTTACCACCCGGCTTGAGCCGATCGCGAAGCGTCTGAAAATAGACGGGCCAATAGTCCTCACCGACCGCCTCGATCATTTCGATGGACACAATCGCATCAAACTGGCCCTCGACCTCTCGGTAATCGGTGAGCGCAATCTCGGCCCGCTCTGCTAAGCCCTCGGTGGCGAGACGTTCCATGGCCCAGGCCCGCTGCTCTTTGGAGAGCGTGATGCCCAGGTGCTCGCCTGGCGCGGCTTGGAGTCGCCGAAGCGCGAGCCCTCCCCAGCCACAGCCAATTTCGAGCGTTCTACTGCCGGCTGCAAGCGGCCCAATTTCTTGGAGCACGCGATCCATTTTACGAACCTGTCCAGCCTCAAGATCCACGGCTTCACCCCAGGCGCCCTTTTGATCGAAGAGGGCGCTCGAGTAGGTCATGGTGGGATCAAGCCAGAGCTGATAGAAGTCATTTCCGAGGTCGTAATGCGCCTCGATGTTGCGCTTGGCCTGAGCCAGAGAGTTCGCGCGCATGAGATGGCTCAGTCGGTCGAGCACGAGCAAAAGCGGGTTACCAGAGATCGCGGTCTGCAGCGCTGACCGGTTACTCACCAAGAGCCGGAGCAATCCAGGTAGGTTGGGTGTGGACCAAGCATCCTGCATATAGGCTTCACCAAATCCGATGTCTCCCTTGGTGCCTGCCTGTTTCAGGACGTCCCAATCGCGAATCCAGAGCTCCTGCTGGCCAAGGACGGGGTCTGGCTGACCAAAGTGAAGCGTCGACCCATCGGGGCACTTGAGTTTGAGCTCGCCTTGCTGGATTTGGGAGAGCAGCTTGAGGACCCTACGAGCGATGAAGCCGGGCTTCGAATGAGGCCGTGGGTGAGACCAAGCCCCTATGCTCGTGTCGGCCTGGGGACGAGCCGCAGCCCCTTGCGCCAGAGCAGCAGCGCCTGCCAATGAATGTTCAGGAGGACAGCAAGACTTGCTAGGGGTTGTCGTAGCCATAGGAGAAACGCACCTCGTTGAGTCAAGGGTTGAGATTTGCCACTGATGCTGGTGGCAAGGACATGATTTCCGTCGAGGAAATAGTCAATGCGGGCCAGGAATGGACTGCCGGGCTGAGCCGAGTGAAAGAACCGGAACCGATACTCCCCACGGGCTTCGCAGAAAGGGGAGACGTAGAAGGCCTTCTCGCAGCTCAAGGTCTGGCCGTTCCGATAGCCCTCTGGCGTCTCGAGCACATAGACGTGACGATCACCGAAGGTATTGTTGACCTCTGCGATGATCGCCTGGGGGGCCCCATCCGGGCGACAACAGATCCAGAAGCTCACGGGCTTAAAGGCAAAACCCGTGAGCCGCGGGAGGCAGCACAGCCAGATCTCACCTGTGCCGGGCTCTAGTCCATGGGCCCGCAGCTGCTGCTCCGCCCAGGCCAACAGGGCCGCCCCATTCCCATGGTCTTGGTCTTTGACGCTGATCAGGGCGGGACGATTCAGACCAAAACCGAGACCCCCTCTCCACTGCGAGGCCTGAGTGGATCGAAGCGGGATCTGGGTGATGAGGCTTCGGGCCTCAAATGCATGGGCGTGCGACCCCAAGCGCGCGTGTCTGACACGGCCTTCAAAGAGCGAGGGAATGGCGAGCCCGTCAGGCGGCATGGAGCGAGACAGAGTCTGGCCGAGATCCCTGGGCACGACGCTCGAGCTGACGCAGGAGTCCCTGGGCTGCCATGCGGCCCGAACGGAAACCGTCCTCGTGAAATCCGTATCCAGTCCAAGCGCCAGCAAGCCAGACACCACCCTCGCCCTGTAGGTTTTGGAGGGCCTTCACACTTGCTTGGGCAGCCTGATCGAAGACCGGATGACTGTATGGGATGGTTTCAAGCACGGACTCGGGTTTTGGCGCTTGGCTGGGATTGAGACTCACCAGCACCGGACGCTCGAAGGCGAGGTCTTGCAGCTGATTCATCCAGTAGGTCACGGAGACGTCTTGGCCCGGGGCATCCGCACGAACGTTCCACGCTGCCCAGGCCGCTCGGTGACGTGGCATGAGGCTCTGGTCTGTGTGCAGGTAGGCCGTATTCGCCTGGTATTGGAACTGTGCGAGCCAGGGCTGCGCCGGGTGCTCATACTCGGCCAACACCCGTGCGGACTGGTCCGTGTGGCCAGCCAAAATCACTGCGTCAGCCTCCAGCGAGAAGTCCGACTGGCGTCGATGGTCGTGGCCGTAAATCACTGGTCCGCGGTCATCCCGGGCAGGGGCGAGGCTGGTGACTTCATGGTGAGTCTTGAACTCCACTGGCGCCGACTCCGTGTGCAGACGAGCCTGGAGTTGTTCGATGTAGGTGTGACTTCCGCCCCTGACGCTTCTCCACTGTGGCCGATTGAAAATCTGAAGCAGCCCATGGTTGACGCAGAATCGAGCAAAACTCAAAAACGGCATCTCGCGCATCTGTTCGAGCGGACAGGACCAGATTGCGCCGGCCATTGGGAGCAAATAGAGGGATTCGAAAGCCGCACTCAGCTTGAGGTCGTCTAAGACCTCCCCGAGGGACCGGGGATCTCCCCGGCCTTGCTCCGCACGGTGCAGCAGGTCTGTGGCCTCACGATTGAACCTCAGGATATCTGAGAGCATGCGCCAGAAACGACCTGAAAAGAGATTCTTCGGCTGCGCAAACACGGTGCGCAAGTTTCTGCCACACCATTCCAGCTGAGATCTGTCAGCGGAGACACTGAGTGACATATCCGCCGGATGGCTCGGCACGTTCAGCGCCTCGAACCAGGCAAGCAGCTCGGGGTAGGTCCGGTCATTGAACACGATAAACCCGGTGTCGACCGGCCCTTGCCGGCCATCCAGGGTGATCACGCGTGTGTGAGTGTGCCCGCCGAGGCGCCCCTGTGCCTCCAATACCGTCACCCTAGCCGTCTTCCTCAGATGCCATGCGGCCGAGAGCCCCGAGATCCCGCTGCCCACAATCACGACATGGGGTCTATGCATATTTACTGTCCGAGGGCGCGGGTGCCGTGGTCTATCCGAGCATAAGCCGAATGGTTGTGGATCGATTCAAAATTCTCAGAAGCCACGGAGAAGCCGAGCACACTGGGGTCTTGAATCAGGGCGGTGGCGACATCGCGGACCAGGTCCTCGACGAATTTGGGGTTGTCATAGGCCCGCTCGGTGACGTACTTCTCATCGGGGCGCTTGAGCAGGCCCCACAGCTCGCATGAGGCCGCTGATTCCGCGATTCCAATGAGCCACTCTGGCGCCTTGGGTTCGGACAGGTCGACACTCAGGGTGACATGGGAGCGCTGGTTGTGTGCCCCATAGTCGGAGATGTTCTTGGAGCAGGGGCAGAGGCTGGTCACCGGAACCACCACTTCGAGTGTGACCTGAGTCCGGCCAAGGCGATGTTGGGCCTCCCAGGTCACCTCGTAGTCCATGAGTGAGGCCACACCAGAGACCGGAGCGGTTTTGCGCACAAAATAGGGCGCTGTCACTCGAATGTAGCCATCGGCCGCTTCAAGTCGCTCGAGCATCGCCTTCATCATGGACTCCATGGAATGCAGGCTCAGGGGCAGCTCATGGGATTGAAAGACCTCGATGAACCGGGACATGTGGGTGCCTTTGGCCTCTGCAGGGAGGGACACCATCATGTCGACGGTTGCGACGGTGGGCTGAGGCCCCATGGGGGTGGCAACATGCACCGGATGGCGCATGGACTTAATCCCGACTCGCTGGATCGGGAGTCGGCGTTGGTCGATCGACGATTGCACATCGGGCAGTAATTCGGTGGCGAACTTATCAGGGGCGTTCATGACTGGATCCTTTACAAAGAATAGGGGCCGGTGGGGCAGAGGCTCGGCTCAGGGGGCGCGAGCAACGGGTGGTGCTGCAAGTGCGCGATCGAGATCACGCTTGAGGCTGCCGCTCTGCGGACCCACCATGCTGGAATAGCTCCCGATCAGACGGCCATCTCGGCCGATCAAATACTTATGGAAATTCCAGCCTGGAGGCTCTGCCAGGCGCGCCAATTCCGCAAACAGGGGATTGGCTTTCGGGCCTTTCACCGTGGTCTTGGCAAACATCGGAAACTTCACCGCAAACGTGTTGGTGCAGAAGGCGGCGATCTCCTGATTGGTACCCGGCTCTTGGCTGAAATCGTTGGAGGGAAAACCCAGGACCACGAGCCCTTGGTCTTTGCGTTGGCTGTAGAGCTTTTCAAGGCCTTCGTACTGGCTGGTAAAACCACAATAGCTGGCCGTATTGACGATCAGAACAACCCGACCCGCATATTGACAGAGAGATTGCTGCGTGTCGTCTTGCAGCCGAGGGAAAGACTGATTCAGCAGATTCGGGCAACTGCTCGCCTTTGCAGGAAAAGCCCAAAACAGCATGAACATGAGCATGAGGCCCAGGAGTAGTGCGGGCTGGCGAGAGACGGAAATCACGTTCATGGAGAGTCCTTGGAAGATTTGGGGCCATTCGGACTCGGCTGCGCGGTGAGAAGCGCCATGCCGGTCAAGGTGGACTCTCGGTGAAGCCGAATCAGCTCAAACTCTGCTCGAGTCTGGGTGGAGGAGGGCCCCTGGGATGCGGAGAACGGCGTCGCCGCAGGTGTCGTTGACAGGGCGAACGCAAACGCCGGCCACCAGACCATCAGGCTCATCAAGAAAAGAATCGATGTCCAGGGCCAGAAGGGTCGCAACGCTGCGGGATGAGGGCGGGTAGAAGGTGGGGTTGACATGGTCTCAGTCAGAAAAGGGTTTTGTCCTAGTCAACAGTACGATTGACTCTTATACTAAGCACAGCAGTTCCCACCGTCAAACATTTGTCCACGACAAAATAAGGTTATTTCTGAGCCACATGGACCAAGCGGTCAAGCCCCCCGTCTTTCTGAGCATCGCAGCAGTTGAGCGAGATACCGGTTTGTCTAAGGACACCCTCCGGGTCTGGGAGCGACGGTACGGGTTTCCCATTCCTCAGCGTGACCAGTTTGGAGAGCGGATCTACCCCATGGACCAGGTGGATCGCCTTCGAGCCATTCGTCGGCTGATGGATGCCGGACACCGACCTGGAAAGATCATGGGCCTCTCGCAAGAAGAGCTTCAGGCCCTGGCCGATCGCCTTCCCAGCGCAGCAGGTCGGGAGTCAAAAGAGCAGTCGGCTGACCTCGACAGCCTCATGGTGCTCATTCGCAAACATCAAGTCGATGAGCTACGCAGAGAGCTCGGTCAGAGAGTCCTGCGCATGGGTCTCGCCCCATTCGTGACCGAGATCGTGGCTCCGCTCACGCAGCGGGTGGGAGAGAGCTGGGCGCGTGGACAGCTGGAGATCTACGAAGAACACCTCTTTACGGAGTCCATGCAGGTCATCCTGCGCAATGCGATCAGCACCATTCCGCATTCCCCCCGTCGGCCGAAGGTGCTGCTCACCACCTTTCCCGGTGAGCCGCACGGCATGGGACTTCTGATGGTGGAGGCACTCCTCGCGCTCGAGGGTTGCCGGTGTGTGAGTCTGGGCGTCCAGACCCCCATCCTCGACATCGCACTGGCGGCTCAGTCCCAATCCATTGACATCATTGCCCTCTCCTTCTCCCAGAACATGAATCCCACCGCAGTGGCAGAGGGCCTCTCTGAACTCCGTCAGAAGGTGCCGGCAACGGTTCGAATCTGGGCGGGGGGTCGGTGCTCTGCGCTGCTGCGTCGAGCGCCGGCGGGAGTGGACGTGACTGTTGAGCTCGACGACCTGTCCCAGGCTTTGGCCGACTGGCGTCGAGCCCATGCCGCCTGATCCCAAGGGATTTCGCGGCAACAAAGCCAGTCTCCCTTCTAAGCCTTGCCAGGCCTGCGGTAGACCCATGACTTGGCGCAAGAGCTGGGCCAAGAACTGGGAGGAGGTTCGCTACTGCTCTGATCGATGCCGACGCGAGAAGCGTCCCGTCGCACCATGAACTCCGCTGCCCGTCACCCATGCTTGGGGCTTGTGTTGGGAGACCAGCTCGGTCATCGCCCCGCTGTACTTCCCGCAGGATCCGATGATCTACCCCTGTTGATGATTGAAGCCCCTGGAGAGTCGACTCATGTGCCCAGTCACCTCTCGCGAACCGTGCTCTTTTTGTCGGCCATGCGCCACGCTGCCTCAAGCTGGCAGTCTCAAGGGCTCTCCGTAGACTACATCCGCCTACAAGACCCCCATTATCAAGCGTCGCCCCGTTTTGGGGACCGGCTGGCGGTCTGGCTTGGTTCCCACCCCACTGAGGAAGTCTGGTGTGTGGAGACCGGTGACCTCAGGCTCACCCGGGAGATTGAGCAGGCCTGTCAGGCCTGCGGCGTTCGGCTTCAGTGGCGAGAGGACCCCCACTTCTTGATGTCACGTGCGGATTTTGCCGCTTGGGCGCATGGCAGAAAGCAGCTTCGCATGGAGCATTTCTATCGATTCATGCGAAGACGGCATTCAATTCTTCTGGGCCCTGATGGTGAGCCCGAGGGAGGCCAGTGGAACTTCGACGCTGAGAATCGGCAGGCCTTTGGTCAGCAGGGGCCGCAAGCCTTGCCGACCCCCATCTCGTTTGAGCCTGATGAAATGACGCGCGCTGTGATGCAGGAGGTGCTGGAGGCCTTGCCGCAGAACCCCGGCTCTCTTGCGCATTTTCGCTGGCCGGTGACGAGGGCACAGGCACTGGTCGCCCTGGAGGACTTTCTGGAGCACCGCCTTCAGGGGTTTGGCCCCCATCAAGACGCCATGTGGACGCAGATGCCATTCGGTTGGCACGCCCTGATCTCATCGAGCCTGAATCTCCACCTCATTGAGCCCAAGGAGGTGATCGATCGCGCGCTGGACGCCTATGCGCAAGGCCGAGCGGACCTGCCAAGTGTGGAGGGCTTCATTCGACAGGTACTGGGCTGGCGGGAGTTCATCAGAGGGGTGTATTGGCTTGAAATGCCGGGACTGGGCGAGGCCAACGGACTGGGCGCGGCCCAAGACCTTCCCGGTTGGTTTTGGACGGGTCAGACGCAGATGGCCTGTCAGGCACAGGTCATTGAACAGACTCTGACTTACGGCTATGCGCACCACATTCAGCGTCTGATGGTCACCGGCTTGTTTGGGCTCTTGGCCGGCATTCGCCCTCAGGCGCTCTCAGATTGGTTTCATGCCGTTTATGTCGACGCAGTGGACTGGGTGGAGCGTCCCAATGTGGTGGGCATGGCGCTTTATGCCAACGCTGGACGATTCACGAGCAAGCCTTACCTGGCCTCTGGGGCATACATCAACAAGATGAGCAATTACTGCCGAGGCTGTCGCTACGACCCTAAGCAGCGCACCGGACCTCAGGCTTGCCCCATCACCAGCCTCTATTGGCGGTTTGTTCTTCTGCACCGAGACCGGCTGAGGGGAAATCCGAGAACGGCCCTCATGGCGAAGCAGGGTGAGCGCCTCTCAGAGTCCGAGCAGGCCGCTATTCTGGCTTGGACCGACGCCTTGCTCGCGCGGCTGGAGGAGATTTAGCGGGTGGTTTTTTTGCAGACTTTGCCCGGCTTGGGGCTGACGGAGCGCTGGCCCTCACGGCCGCATCTGCAGCCTGGGCGGTGGCCTGAGTCATGGACTGGGCCTGCTGCACGAGCTGGTTGAACTGACCTTGCATGGAGTCCCACCAGGCGGTCGCCTGCTGACGGGCTTGTTCTGCCGCAGCGCTCGTCGGCTCGGACGATTCCTCGCCAGATTCCCCGCTTGAGGACGGTGTTTTGTCACGCTGCCCAAACTGCCCCATGGCATCTTGGAAGGACTGAACCGCGGCCAGGGTGCCTCGTTGAATTTCAAGGCCCTGTATGGTCGTCTTCAGAATGTTGAGATTGAGTGTGAGCCACTGTTCGACTGTTTTGAGGTCCGCGATGCGCCGATCGAGGTCTTCGAGGTTGGTTGGAGGCAGGGTCTGGTTAGGGAACTGAAAGCCACTCCCGAGGCCTGACCACTGGTTGCGCATGAAGGCAAAGGGATCAGAAGGATTCTGCATGATGAGAGTGTATGCCGAATAATCCGAGTCGCAAGCCCCTGCGTGGGCCTCGCGCGTGGCCTTGGCTTGCGCTCGTGCTTTTGGTCCACTGGTGGCTGGCCGTCGGACTCGATCACTTCACGGGCCGTGACGTGGAGGACCGAAGTCTTCGCGCCCCCATCTTGGTCACCCTGATTGAGCGGCCCAGGCTCCCGCCCCCGCCTCCACTCCCGCCCCCTGCGCCTGCTGACCCGGCCCCGCCTGAGTCAGCTCTTGCGCCTGAAGTATCTGCCAATGTCGAGTCCTCCGGCATTCAGGGAGGAGTCTCAGTGCCGGGCGCAGGGGATGCCCCACCCTCAGCGCCTCCTGCGGCTCCCCCCCCGCAACCAGTGCAGCCTGTGCGTGAGAGCTTGCCTGCCGAAGGGGGCCTAGCGATTCAGGCCTTCCTGGGCGAGTACGCACTGGGCGAAAAGCCCCTTGGCGTGGGTGAAATCCGGCTGAGCTTTCCCGGGCAGGATCGCTACGAAATTGAACTGACCGCCCGAGCAACGGGCTGGGTGTCTGCCCTCGTTTCGGGCGATGTGCGATTTAAAAGTGAGGGCACGCTCTCACCATATGGCCTGAAACCCATAAGATACTCGCAGTTTACCCCGTTTCGAGGAGCATCAGAAAGCCGCTTCGATGCTGACCGAGGGGCCCAGCTCACCCCCGACGCGCCGTGGATCTACCTTCCAGCCGGCCTTCAAGACCGACTCAGCGTGGTGTTCCAACTCGCCTTCATTGCCCAGACTCGCCCTGAGCAGTTTGGCGCCGGTCAGCGACACGTTCTGCCCATGGCAACCCATCGTGAGATCAAGCCCTTGGCGTTCACGGTGGGCGATCCGGAGGAACTGGTCCTTCCGGGGGGCATCCTGGTCAGTGCCATTAAGGTCAGCAGTGACCCCTTTGAGTTCAGGCGCCAAGGACGGATTGAGATCTGGCTCGACCCCGCTGATCGTTTCTATCCAGTTCGCATCCAATACCGAGAGCCGGGGGGGCGGGTGCTCGACTTTATTGCGATTCGAAACCCCATCGGTTGAGCAATTGAAGGCGCAAGTTGACAGCATCCTCCGAAAGACGGATAGTTATGGGTTCGTCGTGGAGGGGTGCCCGAGTGGCTAAAGGGGGCAGACTGTAAATCTGTTGGCGTACGCCTACGTTGGTTCGAATCCAACCTCCTCCACCACAAAGAATTCGGGTGTGGAAAAGAATGATGCGGGTGTAGCTCAATGGTAGAGCAGAAGCCTTCCAAGCTTACGACGAGGGTTCGATTCCCTTCACCCGCTCCAGTAGTGCTGGTTTTGGCAGTGCCCATGTGGCTCAGTGGTAGAGCACTCCCTTGGTAAGGGAGAGGTCACGCGTTCGATCCGCGTCATGGGCACCATTTCATTTAACTGAGTTGGTTTAAATCGTTACGGAACTAGGAGTCAGCAATGGCCAAGGGCAAGTTTGAGCGGACCAAGCCGCATGTGAACGTAGGGACGATTGGTCACGTGGACCATGGTAAGACGACGCTGACTGCGGCGATCACGACGGTGTTGTCGACGAAGTTTGGTGGTGAGGCCAAGGGCTATGACCAGA
>CAMAZF010000002.1 GCA_945862985.1 Bordetella parapertussis
CGGGTACTGAGATGGTGATGCCTGGAGACAATGTGAAGATGGTGGTGACCTTGATTGCTCCGATTGCGATGGAGCAGGGATTGCGCTTTGCGATCCGTGAGGGTGGCCGTACCGTCGGCGCAGGCGTCGTCGCAAAAGTCATCGAGTAATACTCGTTTCTACGGGTTCCGGCCGGCCTGCCCGGGACCCCTGTAGATTCATGCAGGCCTCGTTCTTTATCGTTCTTTGAGGAGTGACACCATGCAACAAAAAATTCGCATCCGTCTGAAGGCGTTTGATTACAAACTCATCGACCAGTCCGCTATGGAAATCGTGGACACCGCAAAGCGCACCGGTGCTGTGGTGAAGGGCCCTGTCCCACTTCCCACCCGTTTCCGTCGCTTTGACATCCTTCGAAGCCCCCACGTCAACAAAACCTCCCGGGATCAGTTCGAGCTGCGTACACATCAGCGCCTGATGGACATTGTTGACCCGACCGACAAAACCGTCGATGCGCTCATGAAGCTCGACTTGCCTGCTGGCGTCGACGTCGAAATCAAGTTGCAGTAAAAAGACTTGCAGCTTCGGCTGAAAGTCTTATATAATTGAAGGCTTTCCCAATTCGGGAACGTCAGTTTTAAGTCAGCCCTGGCCAATCGAAGCCAGGATCGGAGAAAAACATGAGCCTTGGACTACTCGGTCGCAAGGTTGGCATGACCCGTATTTTTACGGACGACGGCGATTCTATTCCCGTCACCGTGATCGACGTGTCAGACAACCACGTGACACAACTCAAGTCCGTCGAAACCGACGGATACACGGCCGTTCAAGTCGCCTTCGGGCGTCGCCGGTCGACCAATCTCACCAAGCCTGTCGCCGGCCATTACGCGAAAGCGGGTGTGGAAGCCGGTGAGATTCTGCGCGAATTCCCTGTGAACGCGGACCAGCTCGCTGGATTGGCCGCTGGCCAAGCCCTCACAGCAGAAGTCTTCTCGCAGGGCCAGTTGGTTGACGTTACTGGCACCACGCAGGGTAAGGGCTTCACTGGCACCATCAAACGCCACAACTTTAGTTCCCAGCGCGCATCCCACGGTAACTCACGGTCGCACAATGTGCCCGGCTCGATTGGTATGGCGCAGGATCCAGGTCGAGTCTTTCCTGGAAAGCGCATGCCTGGACATGATGGCGATGTTCGCCGCACGGCCCAGAACCTTGAAGTGGCTCGCGTGGACGCGCAGCGTCAGCTGGTGCTGGTCAAGGGCGCGGTTCCCGGCTCGCGTGGAGGTCAGGTTGTGATTCGTCCCGCCGTGCGCGTGGCAGTCAAGGCCTAAGGAGACGACATGGAACTGACCCTCTTAAATGATGCAGGCCAAGCCACAGGTACCGTCCAAGCGACGGATGTGGTCTTTAACCGGGACTTCAACGAGCCCCTGATCCATCAGGTGGTGGTGGCCTACCAGGCCAACGCGCGCAGTGGTAATCGTGCCCAAAAAGACCGCAGCGAAGTCAACAAATCCACCAAGAAGCCATGGCGCCAAAAGGGCACGGGCCGTGCCCGTGTGGGCCGCGCCTCTAGCCCGCTCTGGCGTGGTGGTGGCAAGGTGTTCCCCAATTCGCCCGATGAGAACTTCAGCCACAAGCTAAACAAGAAGATGTACCGCGCGGGTGTGCGGGCCATCCTCTCCCAGCTGGCTCGTGAAGGTCGCCTGGCGATTGTCGAGAATTTTGAGGTGGACGCGCCTAAGACCAAGCTGGTTGCTGACAAGCTCAAGCAGATGGGCATGGCCAATGTGCTGCTCATCAAGGAGACCGTTGACGAGGCACTCTACTTGGCGTCCAGAAATCTCCAGAGCATGGCGGTCATCGAGCCCGAGTCGGCTGACCCTGTGTCTTTGGTTTATTTTGACAAGGTCCTCATGACCCGCGGTGCCTTGGCTCGTTTCGAGGAGATGTTCGCATGAACCAAGAGCGCCTCATGAAGATCCTGCTTGCGCCGGTGGTTTCAGAGAAATCCACCCAGATTGGCGAGCAGAACAACCAAGTTGCATTCCGTGTGTTGGCGGATGCGACAAAGCCCGAGATCGCTGCCGCAGTCGAACTGATGTTTAAGGTTCGCGTGGCCGATGTCAAAGTCTTGAATCAGAAGGGTAAGGTCAAGCGCCATGGAAAAACCATGGGTCGCCGTCGCGACGTACGCAAGGCCTATGTGTCTCTGGCTGAAGGCCAAGAGATCAACTTCGCAGGGGAGGCCGCGTAATGCCTATCGTCAAGCTCAAGCCCACGTCCGCCGGCCAACGTGCCGTCGTGAAAGTGGTGCACCCGCACCTCTACAAGGGTCGTCCTCTCGATGCCCTGACCGAAGCCCAGTCCACGACTGCCGGCCGGAACAACTATGGCCGCATCACGACGCGTCACCGCGGCGGTGGTCATAAGCACCACTACCGCCTGATCGATTTCCGTCGGATCAAGGACGGCATTCCCGCCAAGGTGGAGCGCATTGAATACGATCCCAACCGCAGCGCACATATCGCGCTTCTCTGCTACGCAGACGGTGAGCGTCGTTACATCATTGCCCCGAAGGGCGTGGAAGTGGGTACCGAACTCATGAACGGCTCCGAGGCTCCGATCAAGCCGGGCAACACGCTTCCCATCCGCAACATTCCCGTGGGTTCAACCATCCACTGCATCGAAATCATCCCTGGAAAGGGTGCTCAGATGGCCCGTTCAGCGGGTGGAAGTGCACAGCTCTTGGCGCGTGAGGGCACGTATGCTCAGGTCCGACTCCGTTCGGGCGAGATTCGTCGTGTCCACATCGAGTGCCGTGCCACCATCGGTGAGGTCTCCAACGGAGAGCACAACCTTCGCCAGTACGGTAAAGCCGGTGCCATGCGTTGGCGCGGTATTCGTCCCACGGTTCGTGGCGTTGCCATGAACCCGATCGATCACCCGCACGGTGGTGGTGAGGGAAGAACCGGCGAGGCGCGTGAGCCCGTCAGCCCATGGGGCACCCCGACGAAGGGCTACCGTACGCGCCGCAACAAGCGGACCAACTCCATGATTGTGACCAGCCGTCACAAGCGCAAATAAGGCCACGAGGAACTAGACATGGCACGTTCAGCAAAAAAAGGCCCCTTTGTCGATGACCATCTCTACAAGAAGGTAGAGACGGCGGTCGAATCCAAGGACAAGCGCCCCATCAAGACCTGGTCCCGTCGTTCGACCATCCTGCCCGAGTTTGTCGGCCTCACCATTGCCGTCCACAACGGTCGTCAGCACATGCCTGTGTATGTGACCGACAACATGGTGGGCCATAAGCTTGGCGAGTTTGCGCTCACGCGCACCTTCAAAGGCCACGCGGCCGACAAGAAGGCCAAGAAGTAAGCGCGCGCAAGAAAAGGAATCCAAATGGACACTTCAGCAAAACTCCGTGGCGTACGACTCTCTGCCCAGAAAGGCCGGCTCGTCGCCGACTTGATTCGTGGCAAGCCAGTCGAGCAAGCCCTCAACACGCTGACCTTCACCCCTAAAAAGGCGGCGGTCATTGTGAAAAAAGTCCTCGAGTCCGCGATTGCGAACGCCGAACATAACGACGGCGCCGACATCGACGAGCTCAAGGTCAAAACCATCACGGTGGAACGTGGCACCAAGCTGCGTCGCTTTTCGGCCCGAGCAAAAGGCCGAGGCGTGCGCATTGAGAAGCCCACCTGCCACATCAGCATCACCGTTGGACAATAAGGACGGACACGCATGGGCCAGAAAATCCACCCCACCGGCTTTCGCCTCCCTGTTTCTCGTAACTGGGCGTCGCGCTGGTTCGCCAATCCCCGTGACTTCGGCAAGATGCTCAATGAAGACATCGCCGTTCGCGACTTTCTCAAAAAGAAGCTGAAATCAGCCGCAGTTGGTCGAGTGCTCATTGAGCGCCCCGCCAAGAACGCCAAGATCACCATCTTCAGTGCACGCCCCGGTGTGGTCATCGGCAAGAAGGGCGAGGACATCGAAGCACTCAAGGCGCAGCTCTCCGCCATGATGGGCGTGCCTGTGCACGTGAATATCGAGGAAATCCGCAAGCCTGAGGTCGATGCTCAGCTGATTGCCGAGAACATCACCCAGCAGCTCGAGAAGCGCATCATGTTCCGCCGCGCCATGAAGCGTGCCATGCAGAACGCCATGCGCCTTGGCGCCCAAGGCATCAAGATCATGTCTGCCGGCCGACTCAACGGGGCCGAGATTGCACGAACCGAGTGGTATCGCGAAGGTCGCGTTCCCCTTCACACGCTGCGCGCAGACATCGACTATGGTTTTGCCGAAGCCGTCACGACTTACGGCATCATCGGCGTGAAAGTCTGGGTGTACAAAGGCGACACCCTGGGCCGGACCGATGCCCCCGTGGCTGCCGAGGTTGCCCCCGCTGAGCCGCGCGACGATCGTAAGCCTCGTCGTGCCCCCCCCGCCAAGCGTCCTGATGGCGAAGGTGGCGATACCAAGCCCGCCGTCAAACGTGTCCGTAAGGTGTCCGCAGCAGTTGCCGCCACGGATAAGCCCGCTTCTTAAAAGAGGTTCACTATGCTTCAACCATCACGCCGCAAATACCGCAAAGAGCAGAAGGGCCGGAATACCGGCCTGGCTACCCGCGGCATCGACGTCTCCTTCGGTGAGTTCGGTCTCAAGGCCACGGCTCGTGGTCGTCTGACTTCCCGCCAGATCGAAGCTGCCCGACGTGCCATGACCCGTCACATCAAGCGGGGCGGACGAATCTGGATTCGCATCTTCCCCGACAAGCCCATCTCGCGTAAGCCTGCTGAAGTTCGAATGGGTAACGGTAAAGGTAACCCCGAGTACTACGTCGCTGAGATTCAGCCTGGCAAGGTGCTCTACGAAATGGACGGTGTCGACGAGCAGCTCGCCCGTGAGGCTTTCCGTCTCGCCGCCGCCAAGCTCCCCCTGTCGACCACGTTTGTGGTCCGTCAGGTTGGACGTTAAGAGGACGACTCCCATGAATCTCAAAGAACTCAGAACCAAGGATGACGCGGGCTTGACTCAGGAGCTCGAGTCGCTGCTTCGCGCACACTTCAATCTGCGCATGCAACACGGCACACAGCAGCTTGCCGACACCGCCCAGCTCGGGCAGGTTCGTCGTGACATTGCTCGTGTGAGGACGTTGATTCGCGAAAGGAAATCGGCATGACACAGGCCCAAACCCTCACACGGACCCTCGTGGGCCGCGTGGTGAGCGATAAGATGCAAAAAACTGTCACGGTGTTGGTGGAGCGCAAGATCCAGCACCCTCTCTACGGCAAGTACATCGCTCAGTCGAAGAAGTACCATGCGCACGTTGAACAAGAAGGCATTGGAATGGGCGATACCGTGGAAATCGCCGAGACGCGTCCCATCTCCAAAACCAAGAGCTGGACGGTCACCAAGCTGATCGAGAAAGCAATCATCGTTTAGGGATGCTGGGGGCTTGACAGCCTCCACCAAAAAGTCGATACTCTACGGCTCTCCTGCATTTGAAGTCTGACCGTTGCACATGCAGTGAATGCAGGAGAAAACAGTCAAGTTGTTCAGCAGGTCCCAGGTTGTTCTTCCCGAAAGGGCCCAATACTGCCGCGCTGTTTTGAAGTGGTCTGGCGTGGAAAGTTGGGGAGCAGGTCTCAACTATTGAACTGAGGAATCAGGAATCATGATTCAGATGCAATCGCGTCTGGACGTGGCCGATAACACCGGCGCTCGTTCAGTGATGTGTATCAAGGTGCTTGGAGGCTCCAAGCGCCGTTACGCCGGTATTGGCGACATCATCAAGGTCTCCATCAAAGATGCCGCCCCCCGCGGCCGCGTAAAGAAGGGCGAGGTTTACAACGCCGTCGTGGTTCGCACCGCAAAGGGTGTGCGCCGTCCAGATGGTTCGTTGGTTCGCTTCGACGGCAATGCGGCAGTCTTGTTGAATAACAAGCTTGAGCCCATTGGCACTCGCATTTTTGGCCCCGTGACCCGTGAACTGCGCAGCGAGAAGTTCATGAAGATTGTCTCGTTGGCCCCTGAGGTTATCTAAAAGGATCACTCCGATGAACAAGATTCGTAAAGGCGACGAAGTCATCGTCATTGCGGGCCGCGACAAAGGCAAGCGTGGTGTCGTGCTCCAGCGTGTCGACGAGCAGCACCTCATCGTCGAAGGCATCAACCTGGTTAAAAAGCACCAGAAGCCCAACCCCATGCGCGGCCAACAGGGCGGCATCGTGGATAAGGCCATGCCCATCGACCAGTCGAACGTCGCAATCTACAACCCCTCTAGCGCCAAGGCAGATCGTGTGAGCATCCAGATCTCGCCTGAGGGCGAAAAGCAGCGCGTCTATCGCTCCTCCAAAGAGCCCATCCCGACGCCAAGCTCGGCAGCTTAAGGAAGGAACGGCACCATGACTACTCGTCTGCAAGACTATTACAAAGAAACGGTTGCCCCCAAGCTGATGGAACAGTTTGGCTACCAGTCGAAAATGGAAGTGCCCCGCCTGACCAAGATCACGCTGAACATGGGCGTGGGCGAGGCCATCTCCGAGAAAAAAGTGATCGAGGCAGCTGTCGGCGATCTCACCAAAATTGCTGGCCAGAAGCCGGTGGTGACCAAGGCCCGTAAAGCCATCGCGGGCTTTAAGATCCGCGAGGGCTACCCCATCGGATGCATGGTGACCCTGCGCGGCGCCCGCATGTTCGAGTTCCTCGACCGTTTTGTCACCATTGCGCTGCCCCGGGTTCGCGATTTCCGTGGCATCTCGGGCAAGGCATTCGACGGACGTGGCAACTACAACATCGGGGTGAAAGAGCAGATCATTTTCCCCGAAATCGAATACGACAAGGTCGATGCGTTGCGCGGACTCAACATCAGCGTCACCACCACCGCGAAGACCGATGCAGAGGCCAAGGCCCTGCTGACCGCCTTCAAGTTCCCCTTCAAGAACTGATCGCCCAAGGATTCCACCATGGCAAAACTCTCACTGATTAATCGCCAAAAGAAGCGCGAAGAGACGGTTAAGAAATTCGCGGCGAAACGCGCGGCCCTCCAGGCTGTCATCGCTGATCAATCCAAAACCGAGGAAGAGCGTTATGAGGCCCGACTCGCGCTGCAGGCACTCCCCCGCAATGCGAGCCCCGTTCGCCTCCGTAATCGTTGCGAGCTGACGGGCCGGCCCCGTGGCACGTTCCGCATGTTTGGCTTGGCTCGCGCCAAGATCCGTGAGGCCGCTTTCCGCGGCGAAATCCCCGGCTTGACTAAGGCGAGCTGGTAAGCCAGCCCGTCGCAACAGAACTATCGTAAAGGGTCTCATCTATGAGCATGAACGATCCCATCGCCGACATGTTCACCCGCATTCGCAATGCGCAGCGGGTGGAGAAGCGGTCGGTCCAGATGCCTTCTTCCAAGCTAAAGGTGGCCATCGCCGCCCTTCTCAAGGACGAGGGCTACATCGATCACTTTGAGGTCCGCCACAACGGCCCAAAGGCAGATCTTGAGATCGCGCTGAAGTACCACGCCGGTCGGCCCGTCATTGAGCGCATTGAGCGCGTTTCTCGGCCTGGCCTGAGGGCCTACCGAGGATGCTCCGGCATTCCTTCCGTCATGAATGGCCTGGGTGTGGCCATTGTCTCCACCTCTCGTGGACTGATGACCGATCGCAAAGCTCGCGCAAGCGGCATTGGCGGTGAAGTCATTGGCATCGTGGCCTAAGGAGAATTCAACATGTCACGCATTGCTAAGTATCCGGTTCCACTGCCCACGGGCGTTGAGGCTCAAGTTCAGCCTAACCAGATCACGGTCAAGGGCCCGCTCGGAACGCTCTCGCAAGTCATCATCGACGGCATTCAGATTCAACAAGAGGCTGGAAAGCTCCAAGTCTCCGTTACCAATGATTCCCGTGAGGCCAAGGCCATGTCGGGCACCATGCGTGCCCTCGTCGCCAATATGGTCCAGGGCGTGTCGAAGGGGTTCGAAAAGAAGCTCAGCCTAGTGGGCGTGGGCTACAAAGCCGCAGCCCAAGGCAAGAGCCTGAACCTGTCACTGGGCTTTTCTCACCCCGTCGACTACGCGCTGCCCGAGGGCATCAAGGCTGAGACCCCAACCCCCACCGAGATCATCATCAAGGGCATCGACAAGCAGCGGGTGGGCCAAGTGGCCGCCGAAGTTCGGGCCTACCGTCCCCCTGAGCCCTACAAGGGTAAGGGCGTTCGGTATGCCGATGAAGTCGTGGTGATCAAAGAGACCAAGAAGAAATAACCGACCGAACCGCGTCATCGCACATTAAGTCATCAAGGATGAGTCAAATGGACAAATCGCAAAGCAGACTTCGCCGGGCCCGTCAGACCCGTGCCAAGATTCGCGAACTCCGCGTGCATCGCCTCTCGGTGCATCGGACCAATCTGCACATTTACGCCACGATCTCCGACGCCTCTGGCGCAACGGTCTTGGTCAGCGCTTCTACGGTTGAGGCCGAGGTTCGTGCCGCATTGGCCGGACAGACCGGCAAGGGCGGCAACGTACAGGCCGCCGCCATGGTCGGAAAGCGTGTAGCCGAGAAGGCTAAGGCTGCCGGCATCACCACGGTTGCATTCGACCGCGCGGGCCTTCGGTACCACGGCCGCGTGAAGGCACTCGCAGAAGCCGCCCGCGAGGGCGGGCTTCAGTTCTAAGAAAGGAATCTCGGCATGGCAAAGATGCAAGCACGCGTGAGCACCGAAGACCGGGATGACGGCCTTCGCGAAAAGATGATTGCGGTCAATCGCGTCTCAAAGACCGTGAAGGGTGGTCGAATCCTCGGGTTCGCTGCGCTCACTGTGGTGGGTGATGGCGATGGAAGCATTGGGATGGGCAAGGGCAAGTCCCGTGAAGTTCCGGTGGCTGTCCAGAAGGCCATGGACGAGGCACGTCGCAAGATGGTCCGCGTCTCTCTGAAAGGCGGAACCTTTCATCACACCGTGACGGGTAAGCATGGCGCCTCCACCGTCTTGATCTCCCCTGCAGCCAAGGGAACCGGGATCATTGCTGGTGGACCCATGCGCGCCATTTTTGAGGTGATGGGCGTGACGGACGTGGTGGCCAAGAGCCTCGGCTCCACCAACCCCTACAACATGGTTCGCGCCACGATCAATGGCCTCAAGCGCATGCAGACCCCTTCAGAGGTCGCAAACAAGCGTGGCCTGTCTGTCGAGCAGATTCTGAGCTAAGGATTCGGTATGGAAAAGAAGACGGTTACGGTCAAGTTGGTTCGCAGTCCAGTCGGAACGCGCAGTGATCATCGCGCCACCGTATTGGGCCTGGGCCTCAAGAAGCTCCACCAAACCCGCACACTGGAAGACACCCCTGCGGTGCGCGGCATGATCACCAAGGTCCAGTACCTGGTTCAGATTGTCTAAGGATCCATCATGAAAGACACCATGCGTTTGAACACCCTAGCACCGGCTGAAGGCGCCAAGCACGCCAAGAAGCGTGTTGGTCGTGGAATCGGTTCTGGGCTCGGAAAAACCGCGGGACGAGGCCACAAAGGTCAGAAGTCTCGCTCGGGCGGCTTCCACAAGGTTGGATTCGAGGGCGGTCAGATGCCCATGCATCGTCGCTTGCCGAAGCGCGGCTTCACGGCTCCTTTTGGCCGCTTTACCGAAGAGGTTCGCCTGTCCGACCTCGAGCGCATGAGCGCCGACGAGATTGATCTGCTGGCCCTGAAGGCGGCGGGTGTCATCTCCGACCTCGCTCGAAACGCCAAGGTCATTCTGTCTGGCACGCTGACCCGCAAGATCACAGTCAAAGGCATGGGGGTCACCGCTGGTGCCAAGGCCGCGATTGAGGCACTTGGCGGAACCGTGATCATTCCTGAGCCTGTTGCCAAGGTGCGCAAGCTCCCCCCCAAGTCTCAGCGAGCATAACCACTCCGCATGCTGCCCAAAGCCGATAAATTTGCTGACCTTCGCCAGCGCCTGGTTTTCCTGGTGCTGGCCTTGGTCGTCTATCGCTTGGGCGCGCATATCCCGGTTCCCGGCATCGATCCTGAGCAGCTTGCTCGGCTCTTCGATTCTCAGTCCGGCGGCATCCTGGGACTCTTCAATATGTTCTCGGGCGGAGCGCTCTCACGCTTCACTGTATTTGCGCTGGGCATCATGCCCTACATCTCGGCGAGCATCATCATGCAGCTCGCCAGCGTGATCTCTCCGACGCTAGAGGCCCTCAAGAAAGAGGGTGAGTCCGGGCGCAAGAAGATCACCCAATACACGCGCTACGGCACCGTGGTCCTGGCTCTGGTCCAGGCCATTGGCATCTCGGTGGCGCTTGAATCGCAGGCTGGCCTCGTGATCGATCCGGGCTTTATGTTCCGATTCACCACGGTCGTCTCTCTGGTCACGGGAACCATGTTCTTGATGTGGCTGGGTGAGCAGATCACGGAGCGTGGGTTGGGCAATGGCATCTCCATCATTATTTTCGCGGGCATTGTTGCGGGGCTGCCCAGTGCGCTTGGCGGGCTGTTCGAGCTCGTGCGGACAGGCTCCATGAGCGCACTTGCGCTCATCTTTATCGTGCTGCTGGTGGTGGCCGTCACTGCATTCGTGGTCTTTGTTGAACGCGGCCAGCGCCGCATCATCGTGAACTATGCCAAGCGTCAGGTGGGGAACAAGATCTACCAAGGCCAGTCGTCGCACCTGCCGCTCAAGCTCAACATGGCGGGCGTGATCCCTCCCATTTTTGCCTCCAGCATCATCCTCTTTCCGGCCACGCTGAGTTCCTGGTTTGGCAGCAACCCTGAGAGCCCATTGTCCTTTCTGTCCGACCTCGCGGCATCGCTCTCTCCAGGCCAGCCTCTCTACATTGGACTGTATGCCGCAGCCATCATTTTCTTCTGCTTCTTCTACACCGCGCTGGTGTTCAACAGCAAAGAGACCGCCGATAACCTCAAGAAGAGTGGGGCCCTCATCCCTGGGATTCGTCCTGGTGACCAGACTGCTCGGTACATCGACAAGATTCTGATGCGTCTGACACTGGTGGGTGCGATCTACATCACCTTGGTGTGCCTGTTGCCCGAATTCATGGTGCTCAAGTGGAATGTCCCATTTTATTTCGGAGGGACCTCGCTCTTGATCATCGTGGTCGTATCGATGGATTTCTTTGCGCAGGTCCAGTCCTACATCATGTCGCAGCAGTATGAAAGTCTGCTCAAAAAGGCCAATTTCAAGGGAGGCTTCGCACCTTAATGGCCAAAGACGATGCCATTCAAATGCAAGGAGAGATTGTTGAGAACCTCCCCAATGCAACGTTTAGAGTGAAGTTAGAGAACGGGCATGTGGTGCTTGGCCACATTTCCGGAAAGATGCGGATGCACTACATCCGAATCTTGCCTGGTGACAAGGTGACGGTGGAACTCACCCCGTATGACCTTTCTCGGGCTCGAATTGTGTTTCGTGCGAAGTAGTTATTTAAAGGAAAGAAGATGAAAGTCCTCGCATCCGTTCGGCGCATCTGCCGCAACTGCAAAGTCATTAAGCGCCATGGCGTGGTTCGTGTGATCTGCACGGATCCCCGTCATAAGCAGCGTCAAGGTTAATAAAGGAGCACACGCATGGCACGTATTGCCGGCATTAACATTCCCAGCCACCAGCACACAGGCATTGGCCTGACTGCGATCTACGGCATTGGCCGTACCCTCGCGCGCGAAATCTGTGAAGCTGCAGGCGTTCCCACCAACAAGAAGGTCAAGGACCTCACGGACGACGAACTCGACCGCCTTCGCACGGAGGTGGGTAAGTTCAATACCGAGGGCGACCTGCGCCGTGAGATCTCCATGTCGATCAAGCGACTCATGGACCTTGGCTGCTATCGCGGCATGCGTCACCGCAAGGGACTCCCCGTTCGGGGTCAGCGCACGCGAACCAACGCCCGCACCCGCAAGGGACCGCGCAAGGGCAGCATCACCCTGAAGAAATAACAGAGGACCTTATTCATGGCCAAGGCTCAAGCATCCGCCCAGCGGACTCGCAAAAAGATTCGCAAGAATGTCACCGACGCGGTCGCGCACATTCATGCCTCTTTCAATAACACCATCATCACCATCACGGATCGCCAGGGCAACACCCTGAGCTGGGCCACTTCGGGCGGTGCTGGCTTTAAGGGCAGCCGCAAGAGCACGCCTTTCGCGGCACAGGTTGCAGCTGAAGCTGCTGGCCGGGTCGCTCTGGAGTGCGGTGTGAAGAATGTGGAAGTGCGCATCAAGGGCCCTGGCCCTGGGCGTGAGTCCACGGTTCGTGCGCTGAATGCGCTGGGCATGCGAGTGACCCAGATTTCGGATGTGACGCCAGTGCCGCACAACGGCTGCCGTCCGCCCAAGCGCCGTCGTATTTAAATAGACGCGGCTTTCGGGCCGCTCTACATAGGGGAGTGCCGAGTCTTTCGCGCACTCAGATTGAAGACCACCGTCCGCTGAAGCGGACATCCTGCACCCCTTGGGCTGCAGCATTCGAAAGGAACTCGAAGTGGCACGTTACGTTGGACCTCGTTGTAAGCTTTCCCGTAGGGAAGGTACCGATCTTGGCCTGAAGAGCGCTCGTCGTTCTCTGGATTCCAAGTGCAAACTCGACAGCAAGCCTGGCCAGCATGGCCGCACCTCTGGTGCCCGGACCTCGGACTACGGCAAACAGTTGCGTGAGAAGCAGAAGGTGAAGCGCATCTACGGTACGCTGGAGCGCCAGTTCCGCCGGTATTTCGCGATGGCCTCGCGCAAAAAGGGCAACACGGGTGAGAGCCTGCTCAAGCTGCTGGAGTCCCGACTCGACAACGTCGTGTTTCGCATGGGCTTTGGCTCCACACGGGCAGAAGCGCGTCAGCTGGTGAGTCATCGCGCCATTCTGGTTAACGGCCGGGTCTGCAACATCCCCTCTGCTCAGATTCGTCCCAACGACGTGATCGCCATTGCCGAGAAGAGCCGTGGGCAGGCCCGCATCATCTCCTCTCTGGAGCTGGCCGAACAGAATGGTTTCCCATTGTGGGTCACGGTGGACTCCAAAAAGATGGAAGGCGTCTTCAAGCAGTTGCCTGATCGCGCAGATCTGCCCGCCGAGATCAACGAGAGCTTGATCGTCGAACTCTATTCCCGCTAACGGGCATTGGCCCACTTGAAGTGAGGAACATTGAATGTTGAATGCTTTTTTGAAACCCAGAATCATCGAAGTGGAGCCGCTTGGCCCGAATGCCGCCAAGATCATCATGGAGCCCTTCGAGCGAGGCTTTGGCCACACCCTGGGTAACGCTCTGCGTCGCGTGCTCCTGTCCTCCATGGAAGGCTATGCCGCCACTGAAGTGCAGATTGCAGGGGTGGTTCACGAGTACTCCACCATGGAAGGGGTTCAGGAGGATGTGGTTGATCTGTTGCTGAACCTCAAAGGCGTCGTTTTTCGCCTTGAGGGCCGCGGCGATGTGCTCCTGTCCCTGCGCAAGCAAGGCCCTGGCCCTGTCCTGGCCTCTGACTTCGACCTTCCCCACGACGTCAGCGTCTTGAATCCTGATCACGTGCTGGCCACTCTGTCAGACGACGTGCGACTGGAACTGCAGGCGCGCGTCGAAAAAGGACGCGGCTATGTCCCAGGAACCCTTCGTCACATCGGTGACGAATCCACGCGTTCCATCGGACGCATCGTTCTGGACGCCTCGTTCTCTCCGATTCGTCGGGTGAGCTACAGCGTGGAGAGCGCCCGTGTCGAACAGCGCACGGACCTCGATCGGCTTGTGTTAGAGGTTGAGACCAATGGCGTGATTGAGCCTGAGGATGCTGTTCGCCAGGCCGCTCGCATTCTGGTGGAGCAGCTCTCTGTGTTTGCGGCCCTTGAGGGCGCCGAGCCCACAGCAGAATCTGCCCGTGCGACCACCGTCGATCCCATGCTGATGCGTCCGGTCGATGACCTGGAGCTCACGGTTCGTTCGGCAAACTGCTTGAAGGCCGAGAGCATCTATTACATCGGCGACCTGATTCAGCGCACAGAGAATGAGCTCTTGAAGACCCCCAACCTGGGTCGTAAGTCGCTCAATGAAATCAAAGAGGTGCTTGCTGCCCGTGGGTTGACCCTGGGCATGAAGCTCGAGAATTGGCCCCCTGCGGGCATGGACCGTTAAGAAGGAGATTTGTCATGCGCCACCGTCATGGCCTTCGTAAACTCAATCGCACCTCCAGCCACCGCCAAGCCATGTTTCGAAACATGGCCAACGCGTTGCTGCGTCACGAGGCGATCCGCACCACTCTGCCCAAGGCCAAAGAACTTCGCCGCGTGGTCGAGCCTTTAATCACGCTGAGCAAAGACGCTACGCTTGCCAACCGTCGACTGGCATTCAATCGTCTTCGTGACCGTGAGATGGTGATCAAGCTCTTCGAAGAAATTGGTCCCCGTTATGCCGCTCGCCCGGGTGGTTACTGCCGGATCCTCAAATGGGGTTTCCGTGCTGGCGACAACGCACCGATGGCGCTGATGGAACTCGTTGACCGCCCTGAGACCACGGAAGTGGTTGAGGCCGAGGCCTAAATCCCTAGAATGAGTGCCGCTGAGTCTCCCCAGGAGACTCAGCGCCTTACCCTCTAAACAGACTCACGCAGCCACTGAGCCACCTGTGGTGCTGCGTACGTGAGGATGCCATCGGCTCCTGCACGCTTAAAGCAAAGCAAGCTCTCCTGCACGGTGCTCCTCTCATCGAGCCAACCGTTCTGGGCGGCGGCCTTCAGCATGGCATATTCCCCGCTCACCTGATAGGCAAACGTAGGCCGCCCAAAGGCCTCTTTCACGCGCTGGATCACATCCAGGTAGGGCATTCCAGGCTTCACCATCACCAGATCGGCCCCCTCTTGTAGATCCAGAAACACCTCGTGGAGGGCCTCGAGCCCATTGCCGGGGTCCATTTGATAGGTCTTCTTGTCTGCTTTGCCCAGATTGGCTGCGGACCCTACGGCATCACGGAAGGGGCCATAGAAGGCAGAAGCATACTTCGCCGCATAGGCCATGATCCGGGTGTGGATCAGCCCGGCAGACTCTAATTCAGCGCGAATCGCGCCAATCCGGCCGTCCATCATGTCGGATGGTGCAACCATGTCCACTCCGGCCTCCGCCTGGCATCTGGCCTGCCGGACCAGCACCTCGATGGTCTCATCGTTCAGAATGCGACTCTGCGCATCAATCAGCCCATCCTGTCCATGACTGGTGTAGGGGTCGAGGGCCACGTCGGTCATCAGCCCGAGCTGCGGAAACTCCTGCTTGAGCGCACGGACCACACGGGGCACCAGGCCATCCGGATTGAAGGCCTCACGACCATCGGGCGTTTTGAGACTGGTCTCGACCACCGGAAACAATGCGATCAGCGGAATACCCAAGGCTGCGGCCTTCTCGATCTCCGGAAGCAGCCGATCGAGAGAGCGGCGGTAGACCCCGGGCATAGAGGCCACAGGCTGCTCCTGACCGCTTCCGTCTAACACAAAGACCGGCCAGATGAGGTCATCTGTGGTCAGCGTGTGCTCACGTACAAGCCGTCGACTCCAGTCGTCCCGCCGATTGCGACGGGGTCGGATGAGTGGGAAACGGGACCCTGATGAAATCCCTAAGTCATTTTTGAACATTTTTTTGTGGACCCCCTTGAAACTTTTTGTTCTAGACAACACTCTATGCAACAGACCTCGCGTCTCCCGCTTCTCCTCCCTGAGCGGGTGCCTCCTTGGAAGGCATTTCCGCCGGCAGCTGGTCTGCCGGTTTTTTTTGCCCATCGTTTGGATCGTCGGCCAGCCCCAGCCACACGCTGATTCTCTCGATGACAGGCTCTCGACCCGTCTTACTGAGCCCAGAAAACAGCGAGCAGCTTACCGCTGGACCCCAACGGTCGCCCATCTCGAGGGCCTTCTTTCTCGCTGAGACCAGTGCCTTCTGTTGCTCGGCACGGTTGAGCTTATCTGCCTTTGTCAGTAGCAGGTGGACAGGCTGGCCCCGTTGACCGAACCAATCGAGCATCTGCACATCCAGCGGTCCCAACGCGTGCCGCGCATCCGTCACCAGAATCAGCCCCGAAAGGCTGGACCGCTTGTTGAGGTAACGACTGAGCTGTTCGCCCCACTGCTGGCGCGTCTGCTTATCCACCTCGGCATAGCCGTACCCGGGAAGGTCCACCAGCCGACCCACTTCTTCCTCTCGCCAGCCGAGGCTGAACAAGTTGATGAGACGGGTGCGACCGGGGGTTTTACTGGCGAACGCGAGTCGCTTGCGCTGGCACAGTACGTTCAAGGCTGTCGACTTCCCTGCGTTTGACCGTCCAGCGATCGCGATCTCAGGAACGCTCGGAGGGGGGAGGTCGGAGAGTTTCGCGCCACTCTGAAGGAACTGGATCTGTGAGATCCATCGATCGAGTGCTGGGGGTGGTCCTTCGGTGGGTAGGGGCATGGAGAGTTGAGGGGATTAATAACCCCGAGGGGCATGAGGATGAACTAAACTAAGCAGGTTTTTTGGCCTCAAACCGAGGAGCTCAATTGGGGGCTCCACTGACATCGCTACTTAGAACAATGCCTCCGGGAGCGCGATCTTATGAAGTCTGACATGAAACGCCGCAAGGGCGCCAACCTTCTCCGAACCACGACCCTTGTTGCAATGGGAATGGCGATGGCCACAGCCCACGCAGCGGCGCCTGCGGCCGCACCACAGGTCGATCTGAAAAAGGGCGCCGAAATCGCGGGCCAGGTCTGCGCAGCCTGCCACGCCGCTGACGGCAACAGCAACATTGCTGAGAACCCCATTCTTGCGGGCCAGCACGCTGGGTACCTCGCCAAGCAACTCCACAATTTTCAAGTGCGCAATGGCGCCACAAAGGCCGAGCGGGAGAACGCCATCATGGCCGGATTTGCAGCCATGCTCTCTGCAGATGACATTCGAAATGTCTCCGCCTTCTATGCCTCGCAGCCCGCCAAGGGCGCCTACGCTGCCAACAAAGATCTCCTTGCCAAAGGGCAGCAAATCTATCGTGCAGGCATCCCCGCGCGTGGGGTTCCGGCATGCGTAGGCTGCCACGCACCCAATGGGGCCGGCATCCCCATCCAGTACCCCAAGCTCTCTGGCCAGCACGCGGCCTATACCCAGGCGCAGCTCACCAGCTTTCGCTCTGGGGCTCGGGCCAACAGTGCGCAGATGATGAAGATTGCCGCCCAGATGTCGGATGCCGATATCTCGGCCGTCGCTGAGTACATTGCAGGACTCCGCTAACCGTGTCGGGGGTGCGCCCCCCCAAGAGCCCCCAGAGGGACTCCGGCCTTCCACGACTGGGCTAGAGCTCAGGTCCGGCCCGGAGCTTCTGCGGGCGGCTGTGGAGCTCCTCAGCTCCATGCGATTTGCGATTTCTGCGCTTACGGTGGTCGCCATCGCCAGCGCCATCGGGACCATCGTCCCCCAGAACTCTCCGCCCATCAATTACGTGAACCAGTTCGGAGCGTTCTGGGCGGAAGTCTTTTCCGCCTTCGGTCTCTTTCACGTGTACAACGCGGGCTGGTTCATTCTGGTGATGGCGCTGATGCTGATCTCCACCAGCCTCTGCCTCATTCGAAACACGCCAAAGATGCTCAAGGACGCGAGAGCCTGGCGAGAGCGCGTTCGCATCAACAGCTTCGCTGCATTTGCTCATCGTGCTGAGCGTGACTTGCCCTCGGGAACCAATGCTCAGCAGATGCTCTTGCAGACCAGCCAGATGCTCGAGGCCCGAGGGTATCGGGTACGGCTACCCGATGCCGAGGGCCTCCCAATGGTGGCCAAGAAGGGCACCAGTAACCGATTGGGTTACATCGCTGCCCACCTCTCCATCGTGGTGATCTCGCTCGGTGGACTGATGGACAGTGAACTGCCCACCCGTCTGGCGGCCTGGTGGTGGGAGAAGGAGCCGGTCCAACTCGCCGGCCTCACGGGCGATACCGTTCCGGCCTCGGCCAAGCTGCCTGAGGCAACCCCCACCTACCGTGCCAACCTGCTCATTCCGGAGGGACAGAGTTCAGACTTGGCGGTGCTCTCTCGGCCCAATGGAGCACTGCTCCTCGATCTTCCTTTCGAGCTCACGCTCAAAGCTTTTCGGGTGGAGTACTACGCCACCGGCATGCCCAAGCTCTTTGCCAGCGATGTGGTACTCAAGGACAAAGAGACCGGTGCCACGAAAGAGGCCACCATCGAGGTGAATAAGCCGCTCATTCATCGCGGTGTGGCGATTTATCAGTCGAGCTTCGATGATGGGGGCTCTCAGCTCAAGCTGAGTCTGCACCCGCTTCAGGGGCCCCTCACACGCGCACTGCCCCTCGAGCTTGCGGTCGGCCAGTCTCAGCCGCTCTCCAGTGGTCAGGAGCGCCTCACGCTAGAGATCTCGTCCTTCAAGCCCATTAACGTCGAGAACTTGGGTGGGCCTCGCGCGCAGGATGATCGTTTTCAAGACCACGTGGCCAGTGTGCTTTCACCAGCGACGGGCGCTGGCGATCGAAAGATGACCAATGTTGGCCCTGCGTTTCAGTACAAGCTTCGTGATGCCAGCGGTCAGGCTCGTGAGTTTCACACCTACATGCTGCCGTTCGAGCTCGACGGTGCGCGTGTCTTTCTGGCGGGCGTTCGAAACTCACCGGACGAGAGCTTTCAGTACCTGCGCATTCCCGCCGACGAGCAGGACTCGCTCACGGAGTTTCTTCGAATCCGGGCCGCCCTCGCAGATCCTCTCCTGAGGGCCAGAGCTGCGCAGGGATTCGCCCGCGCCTCTGCGCCAGCAGAACTTCGACCCGCGCTCTCGAACAGTGCTCAGCGCGCACTGGATGCTTTGGCTGAAGGGGGCCTAGGAGCCTTGGCCAATGTGATTGAGTCTGCTGTGCCAGAGGCGGACCGTGAGAAGGCAGCCGATGTGATCGTTCGAATGCTCAGTGGTGCGTTCTGGGAGCTATGGCAGCAGGCTCGGCTGCAAGACCAACAGCCTCGCTTGGAACCCAATGAAGCGCGCCAGCAGTTTGCTCAGCGCGCGCTCAATGCCTACAGCGACAGCCTGTTATTTGCCGCGCCCTTCTTGGTCACGATGACCGATTTTCAAGAGATCAAGGCCTCCGTCTTTCAAGTCACCCGATCACCTGGACAGACCATTGTGTATATCGGCTGTTTGCTCCTGACCCTCGGGGTATTTGCCATGTTCTATGTACGTGAATCCAGGGTCTGGGTCTGGCACGCTTCGAGTCAGGAGGGGCAACGTTTATTGATGGCGGCCTCAAGCCCTCGACAGTCGCTCGACTTTGACCGTGATTTCCAAGATCTGAACAAGGCATTCCAGTCCATGCCGCAGGAGTCCAAATGAATACGACCAGTCTTCAGCAGCCCCTCTCACATGCGGTGCTCACTCCGGTGGGCGGAGGTCGTCTTCGCTGGCCTGACGCCATGTATGGAGGGCTCTTGGGCCTATTGGCGGCCTACGCCACGGCCACTTTCTCTCACTTGATGGATGTCTATTCCCTCACCATCCTCTGGTGTTGCGTACCGGCTCTGGTCTTTCTGGGTTGGCGGTGGCCAGCGTTGCGCTTTTTCACGCTGGGATGTGGCGTGCTGGCCTATGGAGGGATCACGCTCTACGGCGGCGAGCTTGCACGAGGCCAGGAGCAGTTTCTCCTGAAGTATCTGCTCTCGTCTCAGTCGGCCATTCTCTGGATGTGCGCGCTCTATGCATTTGCAACCGTCGCTTATTGGGTGGGATTGCTGGCCCGTGGGCAGACCGCACTGTGGATGGGAACCGTGCTCACCTGGTCTGCCTCGGTCTTTGGCCTCGTCGGCCTCTTGGTGCGTTGGCATGAGACCCATCTGATCTCTCCAGACGTGGGATACATCCCCGTGAGCAATCTCTATGAGGTCTTCATTCTCTTTGCGCTCATCACGGGCCTGTTCTACCTTTACTACGAGCGTCGCTATCAGACCCGAAGCCTCGGCGGTTTTGTCTCCTTGGTGATCGTGGCGGCCGTCGGCTTTCTCCTCTGGTACATGGCCACGCGCTCAGCCCATGAGATCCAGCCCCTGGTGCCTGCCCTGCAGTCTTGGTGGATGAAGATCCACGTGCCAGCAAACTTCGTGGGCTACGGGACCTTCTCGATTGCCGCCATGGTGGCTTTTGCATATCTGGTGAAGGTAAACGCCGAGACTCGATCCTGGCGCTCACTGCTTCCACTGTTTGTTTTGGGAGTTTTGCTGTGTGCAGAGCCGCTGGTGTTTCGTCGATCCGGACTCCCCGATTACTGGGCCCTCTACTTCGGTGTTGCAGCGGTCTTTGTCGGTGGTGTCTTGGCCATGCGCAGGCGCATCGGAGAGGTGCTGCCCTCTCTGGAGGTTCTCGACGACATTCAGTACAGAGCGATTGCCATAGGCTTTGCCTTCTTCACGGTCGCCACCATCCTGGGTGCACTGTGGGCGGCTGAGGCCTGGGGGACCTATTGGCAGTGGGACCCCAAAGAGACCTGGGCCCTGATTGTCTGGCTGAATTACGCGGCATGGCTGCACCTCCGCCTGATGAAGGGGTTGCGCGGGCAGTTTGCAGCCTATTGGTCACTCGTGGGCCTGCTCATCACTGGGTTCGCCTTTCTCGGTGTCAATATGTTTCTCTCCGGCCTCCACTCCTACGGGCAGCTCTGATGTCTCGCTCGGACTTACGCCGACTCTGGGGAACGTCGCTCTCGTCTGAGGTGACGCCTCAGTCGACTTGGCAGGCCAGCCGACGCCGGCTCCTGAAGGGTGTGCCCGCCATCGCAGGGGGCCTGTCTGGTCTGGGTGTGTCCGCCCCCCTCTCGGTGCAGGCCTCTGCGCTTGCCCCGAAGGACACCAAGGCGTTGGCCGCGAAAAAGAGTGCCTATGTCTTGATGGAGCCACTCACCCCAATTGAGGATGTGGCTGGCTACAACAACTTCTATGAGTTCGGCACGGACAAAGCGGATCCTGCCCGGCGGGCCCCCGGCCGGCTTAAAACCAGCCCCTGGACCGTTCAGGTGTCAGGGCTCGTTCAGAAGCCATTCACCCTGGATCTGGACGACCTGATGAAGCTCGCTCCGCTCGAAGAGCGGGTCTATCGTCTTCGCTGTGTCGAGGGCTGGTCCATGGTCATTCCCTGGATCGGCTATTCGCTCTCCCACCTCATTCAGCGTGCGAAGCCTTTGGGCTCTGCCAAGTTTCTGTCCTTTGTCACACTGGCAGATCCGGCGATGATGCCGGGCCTGAGTGCTCCGGTGCTGGATTGGCCTTATCGCGAAGGGCTGCGAATGGATGAGGCCCGCCACCCTCTGACGCTCTTGAGCCTTGGGCTCTATGGCCAGACACTGCCCGCTCAGAATGGAGCCCCCGTTCGTCTGGTGGTGCCGTGGAAGTATGGTTTCAAGAGTGCGAAGTCGATCGTTCGGATCGAGTTTCTGGAGCAGCAGCCTCAGACCAGCTGGATGCAGGCGGCCCCGCAAGAGTACGGCTTCTATTCCAACGTCAACCCATCGGTCCCACACCCACGATGGTCCCAAGCCTCCGAACGACGCATTGGTGAGGGGGGCCTTTTCAGTCCACGGCGGGCCACGCTGGCATTCAATGGATATGCCGAGCAGGTTGAAGGCCTCTATCGTGGCATGGATCTTCGCCGCTTCTTCTGAGCGTCAGCTCAAGGGGCGATTCAAGCTCATCCTCTGGTTCTGGCTGGCTGCTCCGCTGGTCGACCTCTCGATTCGCGCTGCACTTGATGCCCTGGGGGCCAATCCTCAGGAGGCTCTCCTCAGGGGTTTGGGGCAACAGACCTTGGTTCTGGTCTTGCTGGTGCTGGCTTCACCGCTCGTGAGCGCTTTTCTGGGCCGGCCCATGGGACAGGCCTGGATGGCCTGTCGGCGTATGGTGGGGCTCTGGTGCTTCGCCTACGCCAGCATTCACCTTCTGGCTTACTGGCAGTTCGAGCATGACCTGATGTGGCGGCCCCTCTGGGCGGATCTCTGGACAAGACCCTTTGTCACAGTCGGCGTGCTGGCGTGGCTGTGTCTGGTGCCGCTTGCGATCACCTCGAATCGATGGAGCATGCAACACCTCCAGCGGCAATGGAAGCGACTGCACCAGCTGGTTTGGCCCATCATGATCCTGGGCCTTGCACACTTCTATTTGCACAAGGCGGGAAAGAACGATTACGCCGAGCCCTTGCTGTTCAGTCTGATACTTATTTTTCTGGTGGTGGGCCGAAGGCGTCTGAGATCGAGCCAGCGAGTTCAAATCGCTCGCCGTGAAGGCCACGCTCGGCCTGAATCAGATCCTGCAGGGTCTCACGCTCACGAATAACCAGCACCGATCCATCCGGGCGCACCAGAACCTCCGCCGGACGTTGACGAGAGTTGTACTGAGATCCCATGGAGCTGCCATAGGCTCCTGCGGAAGCCAGCACCAGAAGGTCTCCGGGTTTTAGGGCAAGCGAGCGATCTTTGGCGAGCCAATCACCGCTCTCACAGATGGGGCCGACGAGGTCCCAGGTCTGCGGCTCCTCGTTTTCGCGGGGAGAGACCGGGATCACCTCATGCCAGGCCTGGTAGAGCGAGGGCCGCATGAGGTCGTTCATCGCCGCATCCACAATGGCGAACTGACGGCCCACGGAGGAGGGCTTGAGCATCTCCACCTGGGTGACCAAGACACCAGCGGACCCGACCAGGGCACGACCCAGTTCGAAGAGAATGCGTGGCATCGGCCGTTGACGACGACGGGCCCAGTCTGCAATGGGCTTGAGTACGGCATCCATGAATGCCTGAGGGCTGGGGGGTTGCTCATCGTGATAACAGATGCCAAGCCCGCCGCCGAGGTCGAGATGTTCAATAGAGAGTCCAGCTTCGGAGAGCTGGTCGACGAGTGTGAGGAGGCGATCCACGGCCTCTACAAAGGGGGCTAGGCTGGTGATCTGGGAGCCAATATGGCAATCCACGCCAATGACCCTGAGCCCTGGAAGTGCCGCTGCCAGAGGATAGAGTCGACGAGCATCCCCAATGGCCACGCCGAACTTATTGTCCTTGAGGCCCGTGGAGATATAGGGGTGAGTCTGTGGATCAATGTCCGGGTTGACGCGAAGCGAGATGGACTGCGTTCGCTGCAGGGATGTGCAGACTTCGCTCAGTCGGTGGAGCTCGGCCTCGCTCTCCACATTGATGCAGCCGACTCCAGCGACCACAGCCTCGACCAGTTCTTGGCGCGTTTTTCCGACTCCAGAGAACACCACACGCTCTGGGCGCGCACCAGCCAGAGCCGCTCGGGCCAGCTCTCCTCCGGAGACGATGTCAAATCCTGCCCCAAGGCTTGCAAAGGTCTGCAGAATGGCGAGGTTGGGATTGGCCTTGACTGCGAAACAGATCTGAACGGGGTGATCACCGCTGGCTTGCTTGAAGGCCGCGTAGGCGTCCATGAGGGCGCGCTCGGAGTAGACATAAAGCGGGGTGTCGTGCCGCGCAGCCAGCTCAGACAGGGGCAGGTGCTCACAACACAGGGTCTGGCCTTCGAAAGAGAAGGCCTCGGGCAGCATAGGATATGGGGTCATCGGCTGTTGTAGGCTTGAGGTGCGGGCACGAGGGGCCCCTTCTGCCCGCAGCCTGAGACGGCGAGCAGGGCGATCACCAGTCCGACTCCGGCGAGTCCGCGAAGCACTGAATTCATCATGGAGTGAGTATGACCGAATCCGACTATCAAGCAGAAATCGAGGCAGCTTTTCAATGGATCGAGAACCAGGCCGATGCATGGTCTGAGACCCACGATCTGGACCTAGAGTGCCATCGAACCGCGCGCGTGATAGAGCTTGAATTCGAGTCTGGCGAAAAGATTGTGGTGAATGCACAAGCCCCCACCCAGCAGCTCTGGCTTGCCTCTCGACTGGGAGCGTTGCACTTTGTGTGGGAGTCCGGGCAGGGCTGGAGAGACACCCGAGGCGCGGGTGACTTTGAGTCGGTGTTTTGCAGCCACGCGAGTGGGCTCGCAGGGCTGGGCTTAAGCCTTAACCAGCCTCGATGACTGGAAGAGAGGGGGGAGCCCCCTCATTGGGTAGTGGGGCGGCAGGCAGGGGGGTGCCGGTCGGGCTGAGCTCTTTGGCCTGGGTGTTGGGCACCTGATAGCGGTCGAGACCTACGCCAGGCTGATTGCTCTCGGTGTAGTACTCCTGATTGATTCGGAGGATGCCCTTGGGTGGCACGCGTGGCGCAGCCGGCAGCCGCTTGAGGGCCTCTGACATAAATCCCATCCAGATGGGCAAGGCGAGACCTCCACCGGTCTCTCGCTCCCCCAGCGATCGTGGCTGGTCATAACCGACCCAGGTGAGCGCGACCATTTTGGGGTGATATCCAGCAAACCAGGCATCTTGTGCGTCGTTGGTCGTGCCTGTCTTGCCCGCGAGGTCGGTTCTTCCGAGGCTGAGCGCACGCTTCGCTGTGCCCTGATTGACCACTCCTTGCAAGAGAGAGTCGGTCAGGAAGGCGTAACGCTCGTCCATCACCCGCGGGGCATTCTCCCCGGCTCTGACGGGCTCGGAGCGACTCACCAGTCCTCCGTTCTCATCCACGATGCGATCGATGAAATAGGGCGTGACCCGGTACCCGCCATTCGCGAATACTGCATAGGCTGACGCCATCTGCATGGGCGTGGTTCCGCCTGCGCCCAGCGCCAGGGTGAAGAAGGCTGGGTTGCGTTCGGCCTCGAACCCAAAGCGGGTGAGATAGGCCTGAGCCTGCTTCGGGCCGACCGCCTGAACCAGCCGGATGGAGACCATGTTCTTTGACTTCGCCAGAGCCGTTCTCAGGGTCATCGGCCCCTCGTACTTCTCGTCGTAGTTCTTGGGCTCCCAGAGTTCTCCCCCAGTCACAAAAGGATCGAAGCGAATGGGGAGGTCATTGACCAAGGTAGATCCCGAGAAGCCATTCTCCAATGCAGCTGCATAGACAAAGGGCTTGATGGTTGAACCCGGCTGCCGGTAGGCCTGCGTCACGCGATTGAACTTACGCTGCCGGAAGTCAAACCCGCCCACCAAGGCGCGAACGGCGCCGGTGTCCGTACTCAGTGCGATCAATGCGCCTTGGACCTCAGGCATCTGCGTGATCTCGTACTCCTGAGGGGTCTGGAGGGGACGAATTCGAACCACTGCTCCAGCAGAGAGCTTTT
This sequence comes from Bordetella parapertussis, assembly GCA_945862985.1. Taxonomy (GTDB): domain Bacteria; phylum Pseudomonadota; class Gammaproteobacteria; order Burkholderiales; family Burkholderiaceae_A; genus Hahnella; species Hahnella lacustris. Next base: position 25,147 of record CAMAZF010000002.1, read on the forward strand.
GCTGCGCACTGGCGTTGGCCTGAAGCCCCTTTTCGCAGAACTTCAGGCCCTCACCGCGAATGGTGAAGGTCTTGCCGTTATGCCGCATCACCACCACTCGATCCGAGGCAACTTCCGTCACCACTGCGGTGAAGAGCGACTCGCTGTCTGGCCGTTCCGCGAGCACCTCCTCGACAACATCTTGGAGCGCTTCGGCCTCTTTCGGAAGGGCCACACGGGCCTCGGGCCCTCTCCAGCCTTGTTTGCGGTCGTAGGCCAAAAGGCCCTCACGCACCGACTCTTGAGCAGCCCGCTGCTCTGAGGCCCGAAGCGTGGTGAAGACCGTCAAGCCGCGGCTATAGGCGTCTTCGGGGAAAAGACTCACCACCTGCTGACGAACCATTTCGGCCACATACTGAGCATCGACACCAAAGTCGGTCGGACGACCCACCACACGGATCTGCTCCTTCATGGCCTCGAGGAACTGCGCGTTGCTGATGAGATCTAGCTTTCGCATCCGCCCGAGGATGTACTCCTGACGGGCCTTGGCGCGTCGTGGATTGACGATGGGGTTAAAGCTCGAGGGGGCTTTGGGAATGCCCGCGAGCATGGCCGACTCCGCAATGCTGAGGCGATGAATTGGTTTTCCAAAATAGATCTGGGCTGCACTCGCAAAGCCGTACGCTCGACGCCCCAGGTAGATCTGGTTCATGTAGAGCTCGAGAATCTGGTTCTTGGACAGGGAGCGCTCGATCTCAAGGGACAAGAGCAGCTCATAGGCCTTGCGGGTGTAGGTTTTTTCTGTCGTGAGGAAAAAGTTTCGCGCCACCTGCATGGTGATGGTGCTTCCGCCCTGCCGTTTTTCGCCGGTGGCGACCAGAATGCCCACGGAGCGGGCCAAGCCCAGCATGTCAATGCCGGGGTGCTCGTAGAACCGGTCGTCTTCGGCAGCCAGGATGGCGTCTACAAGTGACTTGGGCACCTGGTGTAGGCGCACCACACTGCGGCGCTCTTCGCCAAACTCCCCAATCAATACGCCGTCAAAGGTCATCACCCGCAGGGGAACTTTTGGCCGATAGTCGGCGAGCGCGGAAACCTCTGGCAGTTGTGGCGTAGCCAGCGCAATGAAGAGTAGGACCAAGCCAGCGACAGCAGCGGCGCCTGAGACCAGGACGACGGCGATGGAGGTGAACAGGCGCATAGAGGCCTAGTGTATCGCCTGCTAGACTCGTTTCATGAATTTGAATCCCCCGCAAAATATCGTCCTCATCGGTCTCATGGGCGCGGGAAAGACCACTGTGGGGCGTCGACTGGCCCATCGCATCGGCTGGCCCCTGATCGACACAGACCACGAGATCGAGCTTCGTTCGGGCGCAGACATTCCCACCATTTTTGAGATGGAAGGGGAGGAGGGCTTTCGCAAGCGTGAGGAGCGTGCGGTGGCTGAAGCCATGTCGGAATCAGGACGGATTGTGACCACGGGTGGCGGGGCGCCTATGCGAGAGGCCAATCGATCTCATTTGGCGAAGGGCTATGTGATTTACCTGGACGCGCAGCCGTGGCAGATCTGGCAGCGACTCCGCACCGATCGCTCACGCCCCTTGCTCAGCCAGTCGCCCAACCCAAAGGCGACACTGGAGCGATTGCATGCCGAGCGTGATCCCGTCTATCGTCAGGTGGCAGACTATGTTCTTCCGTCCAGTCGCGGGTCATTGGCTCACGTCGTTCAACATTTAGTCGATCATTTGTCGGAGCGAGGCTGGGTTCTGACCGAGTCGGAGGGTTCGTTGTGAAAGGTTTACTCACCTCTTTGTCCGTCGCGCTGGGAGATCGCCAGTACCCCATTCACATCGGGCAGGGGCTTCTGGATCAGCCCGAGGTGTGGGCGCCTCTCTTGCGTGCGCGTCAGGTGGCCATCGTCACCAACACGACGGTCGGGCCGCTCTATCTGCCTGCTTTGCAGTCTGCATTGGAGGGGCTCGGGTTCGAGCCCATCGTGATTGAGCTCCCCGACGGGGAGGCCTACAAGACCTTTGAGAGCCTCCAGACTATTTTTGATCGCCTCATGCAGGCGCGAATGGAGCGAAAGGCCACGCTCATCGCCCTGGGGGGAGGGGTGGTTGGTGATATGGCGGGGTTCGCTGCAGCCTGTTACCAGAGGGGTATGCCCTTTATTCAGGTTCCGACGACCCTGTTGTCGCAAGTGGACTCTTCGGTGGGGGGGAAGACGGCGGTGAACCACCCATTGGGCAAGAACATGATTGGTGCGTTCTACCAGCCACAGGCCGTGGTGATCGACATGAACGTCCTTTCCACCCTGCCCGATCGAGAGCTCTCTGCGGGCTTGGCGGAGGTCATCAAGATGGGATGCATTCTCGATTCGTCCTTCTTCGAGTGGCTCGAGGAACATGTTGATGCGCTGCTGCAGCGGGACCCTCAGGCGCTCGCGTTTGCCATTGAACGATCCTGTGCCCTGAAGGCTCAGGTGGTCGCAGAAGATGAGCGGGAGTCCTCTGGACGTCGAGCCCTTCTGAACTTTGGGCACACCTTCGGTCATGCCATTGAGGCTGGCCTTGGCTATGGGGCCTGGCTCCATGGAGAGGCGGTCGGCTGCGGCATGGTCATGGCCAGTCATCTCTCAGAGCAGCTGGGGCTTTTGAGCCGCGCCGAGCGGGACCGAGTGATTCGCCTGATTCATCGCGCGAACCTGCCGACACAGGGGCCCGACTGGTCCACGCTGACTTACCTCGAGTGGATGGCGCACGACAAAAAAGCGGAGGCGGGTGAAATTCGATACATCGTACTCAAGGGCATTGGATCCTCTCGGCTGGCGACGGCCGATCAGGGTCAGGTCGATCAGGCGCTGCAGGCCCATCGTGAGGAGCTGGTATGACCCGAATGCAAGTCGCCACTTACGCTGCACAATCCGATGCCTCGAGGGGCCGTGTCCATGCGGAGCCGACTCCACCAGGGCGCTCTGAGTTTCAGCGCGACCGGGACCGCATCGTTCATGCCACGGCTTTCAGAAAGCTGCTCTACAAGACCCAGGTCTTCGTGAATCACGAGGGCGATCTGTATCGCACCCGACTCACCCACAGTCTGGAGGTGGCACAGATTGCGCGCTCCGTGGCGCGGCGACTCGCACTCGATGAGGAGCTCACAGAGGCCATCTGCCTCGCCCATGATCTTGGACATACGCCCTTTGGTCACGCGGGTCAGCATGCTCTGAATGAGTGCCTCAAGCGGCACGACCCTGAGGGGGAGGGTTTCGAGCACAATCTTCAAAGCCTTCGAGTGGTCGATCAGCTCGAGCGTCGTTACGCAGAATTTGATGGCCTGAATCTCTGTTTTGAGACCAGGGAGGGCATCCTGAAGCACTGCTCCAGGCGGGCAGCCCTCAAGCTCGGCGAGCTGGCGCAGAGATTTCTGGAAGGGGGGTCGCCTACCCTAGAAGCCCAGCTGGCCAACGTCTCTGATGAGGTGGCCTACAACCATCATGATCTCGATGATGGGCTCCGGTCTGGTCTTTTGAGTCTGGACCAGATTCTGGTGCTCCCCATGGTTAAGCGTCATTTCGATGCCGTTCATCGTCGATTTCCCAAGATTCAGGGGGATCGAGTGGTGCCCGAGATGATTAGAGCCATGATCAACGAGCAGGTCGATGACCTGGTGGCCCAGACCCGGGCCCACATTCAGAGCCATGGAGTCGAGACGCTGTCAGACGTCAGGAGGGCGCCCCCTCTGGTGGCGTTTTCCTCCCCGCTCGCCCACGAGGTCAAAGAGGTCAAGCAGTTCTTGTTTCAGAACCTTTACCGTCATCCTCGCGTGGTCGCGGTCACCGATGTGGCCGAGGGCGTGCTCAAAGACCTCTTTGCATGGCATTTTGATCGCGCTCAATGCCAGAACGACCCTGATCAGAGCGGTGACCAGCTCCTTCGGCAGGTGGCCGATGAGGTGGCAGGCTTGACCGATCGACAGGCCATGCTCCTGCATGATCAGGTCTTTCCGGGGCGCGCCCAGTGGCCACACCGAAGTTCATCCGGAGACTAGCCCATTGGCACGGCGTCCCAGGTTGTCGTTGGGGGGGCGGCTGATTCATGTTCAGCAGCGCGCACGACCAGATGCTCCGCTGGCCTTCGACGCCGACGATCGCACCGCCTACTTGGATTGTCTGTTCGATGCAGCCCTGGGCCTGGGCCTCTCAGTTCACGCGTGGAGCGTCACCAGTCAAGAGGCCAATTGGTTGGTCACGCCTCAGCGAGCGACAGCGCTGGCTGAGGCCGTGCAGCAGATTGGAAGGCGCTATGTGCGCCGTCTCAATGATCGATGGGCTCGCCGAGCCAGTCCTTTTGATGGCCGATATCGAGCGTATTGGCTCAGTGAGGCCCACTACGCGCTCTGGGTGATGCGGTGGATCGATCATCGTGCGGTTCGAGAGGGCCTTGTGGGACAGGCAGCGGACTGGCTATGGTCGAGTACGGGGGTTTTGCAAGGCCTACGCGCAGCGCCGCCGCGCGTGCCATTCGTGGCGCTGCCCAGCTATTGGGCCTTGGGCAATACTCCCTTTGAGCGAGAGCGAGCGTACGCTCAGCTCGGCGGGCCCGAGGACGCAGAGGCTCCGGTTTTTATAGAGGCGCTTGGCCTCGGACTGAGCCAGGGGCGTCCCATGCTTGCCGCAGATGAATGGGCCGGTCTTTCAGAGGCTGAGCGCCGCGCGTGGGAGCGTCGTCCCCGCGGACGGCCTCGAAAGTCTTGACGCATTGTTATGTCCCCATTATTTTGATGCTCGCTGTTCTGGGGCGAATAAATATGTTCTGACCCTATTTAATATCTTGGTTTGACGCTCAAGGCAGCGAGATTCGCCTGATAATTCCCATCCCTTTTGTTATTGCGCCGTGAAGGAGTCAGGATGGGCATCCCCGCGTTTGGTCTTTACGATCCCGCACATGAGCATGATGCTTGTGGGGTCGGTTTTATCGCCCATATTCGAGGCCAGAAGTCTCATGCCATCGTCCAACAGGGCCTTCAGATCCTCAAAAACCTTGATCATCGAGGGGCGGTCGGTGCAGATGCCCTGATGGGCGACGGTGCGGGCCTGCTTATGCAGCTGCCAGACACCCTGTTTCGCGAGGACATGGCTCACCAAGGTGTGCAGCTCCCCCCCCTGGGTGAGTACGGCGTGGGCATGGTCTTTCTGCCCAAAGAACATGCCTCTCGTCTGGCCTGTGAGCGCGCGCTAGAGCGAGCCATCGCCGCTGAGGGCCAAGTGCTGTTGGGCTGGCGTGATGTCCCCACGGATGCCAGCATGCCCATGTCCCCCCGGGTCCGAGATCGCGAACCCATCATGCGTCAGGTCTTCATTGGGCGCGGAGATGACGTCATCGTGCAGGACGCACTGGAGCGCAAGCTTTACGTCATTCGCAAGACCGCCTCTAGCGCCATCCAGGCCTTGGGCCTCAAACATGGAAAGGAGTACTACGTCCCATCCATGTCGAGTCGCACCATCGTCTACAAAGGCTTGCTATTGGCAGACCAGGTCGGCGTGTACTACAAGGACCTCTCCGACTCCCGCTGCACCTCTGCACTCGCGCTGGTGCATCAGCGCTTCTCGACCAATACCTTCCCCGAGTGGCCGCTCGCACACCCATATCGCATGGTGGCGCACAACGGCGAGATCAATACGGTCAAGGGCAATTACAACTGGATGAGAGCGCGTGAGGGCGTCATGCGATCGTCCGTGCTGGGCGACGACCTACAGAAGCTCTACCCCATCAGCTTTGCGGGACAATCAGACACGGCTACCTTCGATAACTGCCTGGAGCTGCTGGTTGCTGCGGGGTACCCCATGGCCCATGCGGTCATGATGATGATCCCAGAGCCCTGGGAACAACACACGACGATGGATGCTTCACGCCGCGCGTTCTACGAATATCACGCCTCCATGATGGAGCCGTGGGACGGACCAGCATCCATCGTGTTCACCGACGGCCGCCAGATTGGTGCCACGCTCGATCGCAATGGCCTCCGCCCATCCCGGTACTGCATCACCGACGATGACCTGGTCATCATGGCCAGCGAGTCGGGTGTCCTGCCGGTGCCGGAAGACCGCATCGTGAGGAAATGGCGTCTGCAGCCCGGCAAGATGTTCCTCATCGATCTTGAGCAAGGTCGAATGATTCACGATGAGGAGCTCAAGGCGAGCCTCGCTCAGTCCCGACCCTATCGTCAGTGGATTGAGAATGTGCGTGTCTCCCTCCAGAGCCTCGGCGAGGACAGCGACTCGACCGCCCCCCCTCCAAGTGACATTCCGCTCCTCGATCGCCAGCAGGCCTTCGGCTACACGCAAGAGGACTTGAAATTCCTGATGGCGCCTATGGCCAGAGCCGGAGAGGAGGCTGTCGGCTCCATGGGCAACGACTCCCCTTTGGCGGTGCTCTCAGACCAGCCCAAGCCGCTCACCAGCTACTTCAAGCAGCTCTTTGCCCAGGTGACCAATCCGCCAATCGATCCCATTCGCGAGGCGATCGTGATGTCGCTGGTCTCCTTCGTGGGGCCAAAGCCAAACCTGCTCGACATCAATCAGGTGAATCCTCCCCTTCGGCTAGAGGTCAAGCAGCCCATCCTCGATTTCGACGACATGGATCGCTTGCGGCATATTGCCCAGCACACCCGAGGAAAGTTCAAGAGCCAGTCGATCGACATCACCTACCCAGTGACTTGGGGGAAGGAGGGCGTAGAGGCCCGCCTGGCCACACTCTGCGCAGAGGCGGTAGATGCCATCTCCGCCGGCGCGAACATCCTCATTCTGACGGATCGGACCGTCAGCGCGGACCGCGTTGCAATCCCAGCACTCCTGGCCCTCTCGGCCATTCACCAACACCTCGTCAGAGTGGGCAAGCGCACATTGGCGGGCCTGGTGGTGGAGACGGGCTCGGCCCGTGAGGTCCATCACTTCGCCGTGTTGGCTGGATATGGCGCAGAGGCCATTCACCCCTATCTCGCCATGGAAACCATCGCGAACCTGCAGGCTGGACTGGTCGGAGACCTGAGCCCAGAGAAGGCCATTGCCAATTACGTCAAAGCGATTGGCAAGGGGCTCTCCAAGATCATGTCCAAGATGGGGATCTCCACCTACATGTCCTACTGTGGGGCGCAGATCTTCGAGGCCATTGGGCTCAACCAAGAGACCATCGATCGATACTTCCCCAATACGCCCAGTGCAGTGGGGGGCATGGGTGTCTTTGAAATTGCTGAAGAAGCCATTCGCACGCACCAGAAGGCCTTCGGCCAGGACCAGGTCCTCCAGGGCATGCTGGAGACCGGCGGCGAATATGCCTGGCGCGTTCGAGGCGAAGCCCACCTCTGGACACCCGACTCCATCGCCAAGCTTCAGCACGCCACCCGTGCAAACCAGTTCTCCACTTACAAGGAATATGCTCAGCTCATCAATGACCAGAGCAAGCGCCACATGACGCTGCGTGGTCTGTTTGAGTTCAAGGTCGACCCCGCCCGCGCCATTCCATTGGATGAGGTGGAGCCAGCGTCCGAGATCGTCAAGCGCTTTGCCACCGGTGCCATGTCTCTGGGCTCTATTTCAACCGAGGCCCATGCCACCCTGGCCGTGGCCATGAACCGAATCGGCGGAAAGTCCAATACCGGTGAAGGTGGAGAAGACAAGCGTCGCTACCGGGACGAACTCAAGGGCATCGCCATTCAAAGCGGCGCTACGCTGGGCTCGGTCATCGGATCGGAGAAGGTGGAGAGTGACATCGCACTCAAAGCAGGCGATAGCCTGCGCTCTAAGATCAAGCAGGTCGCCTCCGGACGGTTCGGGGTCACCACCGAGTATCTGGTGTCTGCAGACCAGATCCAGATCAAGATGGCTCAGGGCGCAAAGCCTGGTGAGGGTGGCCAGCTTCCTGGTGGAAAGGTCTCTGACTACATCGGTGAGCTGCGCCACTCGGTTCCTGGGGTTGGCCTCATCTCCCCGCCCCCTCACCACGACATCTACTCGATTGAGGACCTTGCGCAACTGATTCACGACCTGAAGAACGTCTCGCCGAGCGCAGACATCTCGGTCAAGCTCGTTTCCGAGATTGGCGTGGGGACGGTGGCTGCCGGCGTGGCAAAGGCCAAGGCCGATCATGTGGTGATTGCCGGCCATGATGGTGGCACTGGCGCTTCACCGCTCTCGTCCATCAAGCATGCAGGATCCCCTTGGGAAATTGGTCTGGCCGAGACCCAGCAGACACTGGTGCTCAATGGGCTGAGAAGCCGAATTCGTGTGCAGGCTGATGGTCAGATGAAAACAGGCCGAGATGTGGTGGTCGCAGCCATGTTGGGTGCTGATGAGATGGGCTTTGCCACTGCACCGCTGGTGGTAGAGGGCTGCATCATGATGCGCAAGTGCCATCTGAACACTTGCCCTGTCGGCGTAGCAACACAAGACCCCGTTCTTCGCAAGAAATTCCAGGGTAAGCCCGAGCATGTGGTGAACTTCTTCTTCTTTGTTGCAGAGGAGGCCCGCGCCATCATGGCGCAGCTCGGCATTCGAAGATTTGAAGACCTGGTTGGACGTGCAGACCTGCTCGATACGCGCAAAGGCATCGAACATTGGAAGGCGAGCGGACTCGACTTCACCAAGCTTTTGGCCATTCCTCCGGTGAGCCATATCGGTCAACAGCGTCACTCAGAGACGCAGGATCATGGACTCGAGAAGGCCCTGGATGTTCGACTGATTGAGCGAAGCCAAGATGCCATCCACAAAGGGCAGCGGATCCAGTTCATGGAAGTGGCACGCAACGTGAACCGTACGGTCGGTGCGATGCTCTCTGGCGAGGTCATTCGGCACCACCCGGATGGTCTGCCGGATGACTCGATCCGCATTCAGCTCGAGGGAACGGGCGGCCAGTCCTTTGGCGCCTTTTTGGCCAAAGGCGTGACCCTCTACCTCATCGGCGACGCCAATGACTACACCGGCAAAGGCATGTCTGGCGGCCGCGTGGTGGTGAGGCCGTCCATCGACTTCCGGGGGGTGGCGCACGAGAACATCATCGTGGGCAACACCGTGCTCTACGGCGCGACCTCGGGTGAGGCGTTCTTCCGTGGCGTTGCGGGTGAGCGTTTCGCGGTCCGTCTCTCTGGCGCGAATGCAGTCGTCGAGGGAACCGGGGACCATGGATGTGAATACATGACGGGTGGCACTGTGGTGGTCCTGGGCAAGACGGGCCGTAACTTCGCTGCGGGCATGTCGGGCGGCCTGGCCTATATCTTCGATGAGGATGGACAGTTCTCGAGCCGCTGCAACCTGGCCATGGTGAGTCTAGAGCCAGTCCTCAGCGACGCCGAGCAGCGTGAGAAAGTGCCTGCCAGCATCTGGCATCGCGACATGACGGACGAGCAGCAACTTCGCAAGATGATTGAGGACCACCATCGCTGGACGGGGAGCGCGCGTGCGCGAGACCTTCTCGACCAGTGGGCCACGGCACGATCGAAGTTCATCAAGGTCTTCCCCAACGAGTACAAGCGCGCATTGGGTGAAATCCACGCGCGCAAGCAGGCCGCACAAACGGTTCAGGCCTGAGTCTAGAAAGAGAGCACACCATGGGAAAAGTCACTGGATTTATGGAGCTTGAGCGACTCGATGAAGGCTACGAGGCGCCAGAGAAGCGACTCAAGCATTACAAAGAGTTTGTCATTGGCTTGAGTGAAGAGCAGGCGACGCAGCAGGCCGCGCGTTGCATGGACTGCGGCATACCGTTTTGCAACAACGGCTGCCCCGTCAACAACATCATTCCTGACTTTAATGATCTGGTGTTTCAGCACCAGTGGAAGGCGGCCCTCGACACGCTGCACTCGACCAATAACTTTCCGGAGTTCACCGGGCGAATCTGCCCCGCTCCCTGTGAGGCGGCCTGCACGCTGAACTTCAATGACGACGCGGTGGGGATCAAGTCCATCGAGCACGCCATCATCGATCGAGGCTGGTCTGAGGGTTGGGTGGTGCCTCAACCGCCCGCGCAGAAGACCGGCAAGCGGGTTGCGGTGGTGGGCTCGGGGCCTGCGGGCCTGGCTGCGGCCCAGCAGCTTGCGCGCGCCGGACACGACGTGGTGGTTTTCGAGAAGAATGACCGCGTTGGGGGTCTTCTGCGTTACGGCATTCCCGACTTCAAAATGGAAAAGCACCACATCGATCGTCGGGTGGAGCAGATGCAGGCAGAGGGGGTGGTGTTTCGCACGGGCGTTCTGGTGGCCAAGCTTCCTGAGGACACCAAGGTGACGAACTGGTCTCATGAGACTGTGACGCCGGAAGCCCTCGTGGCTGAATTCGACGCCGTTTTGCTCACCGGTGGGGCGGAGCAGCCGCGCGACCTGCCCGTACCAGGTCGTGAGCTCGATGGCGTGCATTTCGCCATGGAGTTCCTACCCGAGCAGAACAAGGTGAATGCAGGCGATCGGCTCAAGAAGCAGCTGCGTGCCGATGGTAAGCATGTGATTGTGATCGGTGGTGGCGACACGGGGTCTGACTGCGTCGGCACAAGCAATCGCCACGGAGCGGCCAGCGTGACCCAGTTCGAGCTCATGCCCATGCCGCCTGAGCAGGAGAATAAGCCCCTCGTTTGGCCTTACTGGCCCACCAAGCTGCGCACGTCGAGCAGCCATGAGGAGGGCTGCGACCGTGAGTTCGCCATTGCGACGAAGGAGTTTCTGGGCGAGAAAGGTCGTCTGACCGGGCTCAAAGCGGTCCACGTCGAGTGGAAGGATGGCCGCATGCAGGAGGTCGAGGGCAGCGAGCAGATCTTTAAGGCTGATCTGGTCCTACTGGCCATGGGCTTTGTAGCCCCCGTGGGCAGCATCCTGGAAGCCTTTGGGGTCGAATGTGATCCGCGGGGCAATGGAAAAGCGACCACGGAGGGAGCCCGCGCCTACGCCACTAACCGGCCAAAGGTATTCGTGGCTGGTGACATGCGCCGCGGGCAATCCCTGGTGGTGTGGGCTATCCGAGAGGGCCGACAGGCTGCGCACGCCATTGATGCTCAGCTTATGGGTGTGACGAACCTGCCTCGCTGAGTAGGGTTTCAACATGAATCTGCCCCTCCATCAGGCGATGGATGGGGCATTTGTTCGCGATCTCGATGAGTCGTCCCCGCTGCTCATCGGTCAACGCCCCGATGACCGAGACGGTGCGAAGGAGGCGGTAATGAATGCGTCCATCCTCCTCCTTGCTCTCGGATACTCGATCGACCTGACAGTCAATGCGCTGAACGTCCCAGTCGGGCTTGCGGCGCAGGTAGAGCTCAAGGGTCAAGACCGTGCATGCGGCCAGCGCTGAGTCGAGCAGGTCATGAGGGTCTGGCGCGGCGTCGTGAGAACCCAGCTCCTTTGGGACATCGGATGTCCATGTGTGGCGGCCGTTGGTGAGGCTGGTGATCAGCCCAGTGTCACGATGCAGGAAGGCTTGGATGCGTGCTTCTTTCATGGAACCGATCCGTTCGGAGGTCGTCTAGAGAGATTCCATTGGATCAGAGAGGCGAAAGCGTGACAAATCCCAGTCGTCGATCCAGTCTGCGAATGCTAGGCGCAGCTGGCCTCATGGGTCTTCAGGGCATGAGGCCACTGACGCCTCAGGGCAACGCAAGCCCGGCGATTCGTGACTGGCTCATGAGCCCCGGTGCCATCCTTCTGATTCGCCATGCACAGACCGAACCGGGGCTCGGCGATCCCGACGCATTCCGCATTGGGGACTGTTCCACGCAACGGAACCTCTCAGAGGCCGGGCGGGCTGAGTCGCGCGCATGGGGAGTCTGGCTCTCAGCCATGGGCATGCGCCCGGTGGCGGTTCGATCCAGCCAGTGGTGCCGCTGTCTGGAGACCGCACGGCTGATGTTTCCTCAGCAGTCCATTCAGGAATGGGTGGCACTGAACTCCTTTTTTCAAGGCCACGGCAATCGAGATGCCCAGCTCGCCCAAGCTCGCCAGGCAGCCATTCAAAGGGCTCGCAGCACGAGTGGGTTCGAGGTCTGGGTGACCCATCAGGTGGTGATCTCGAGCCTGACTGATCAGTACACGAGCATGGGAGAGGCGGTTGTGGTTCGTGGCCCTCAGGCCTTAGGGGAGCCTTTTGCAGTGCTGGGGCGAAGCAACGGCCCCAGATAGCGCCCGGTGTGGCTCTCGGGCACGCGCACGATGTCCTCGGGAGGCCCTTGCGCGATCAATTGGCCTCCGCCGTCTCCGCCCTCTGGGCCCATGTCAAGGATCCAGTCCGCAGTCTTGATGACATCGAGGTTGTGCTCAATGATCAAGACGGTATTGCCAGAGTCTCGAAGTCGCATGAGCACATGCAAAAGCATCTCCGTGTCGTAAAAGTGTAGGCCGGTGGTGGGCTCATCCAGTACATAGAGCGTTTTTCCCGTCTCGCGCTTAGAGAGTTCACAGGCGAGTTTGACGCGCTGTGCCTCCCCGCCCGAGAGGGTGGTGGCACTCTGTCCCAGCTGAACATAGCCAAGCCCCACCTCTTGAAGGAGGTGGAGCCTCCGGGCGAGCGGGGGGATGGCCGAAAAAAATTCTGCGGCCTCATCCACTGTCATTGCCAGGACCTCGGCAATGGTCTTGCCTCGCCAACGGACATCGAGAGTCTCTCGATTGAAGCGCAGGCCCTTGCACAGATCGCAGGGCACATAGACGTCGGGGAGAAAATGCATCTCGACTCGAACCATGCCGTCACCTTGGCAGGCTTCGCATCGTCCACCTTTGACATTGAACGAGAATCGCCCCGCGTCATAGCCACGCTCTCGGGCCATGGGAGACTCTGCGAAGAGTTCACGAATGGTGGTCAGCATGCCAGTGTAGGTGGCCGGGTTGCTGCGCGGCGTCCGCCCGATCGGACTCTGATCGACATTGATGATCCGATCAAAATGCTCGAGTCCATCGAGTCCATCATGCTCTGCAGCCTGTCGATGACTGCCGTTGAGCCGAGCCTGGGCATGGGCGACAAGCGTGTCATTGATGAGGGTGGATTTCCCGCTGCCGGAGACGCCGGTCACGCAGACGAGCAGCCCCACGGGGATGCGAACCGTGAGCTGCTTGAGGTTGTTGGCTCGCGCGCCTTTGAGCACCAGCCAGCGCTCGTCGGGGGCACGTCTTGGGTTGGGTATGGGAATGGCTCGGCCGCCGCTGAGGTACTGGCCGGTGAGGGACTGAGGACTTCGCAGAACGTCCTGAAGGCTCCCTTGTGCAATGACCTGCCCCCCCTGGCGGCCTGCTCCTGGGCCCATGTCAATGATGTGATCCGCCGCTCGAATGGCATCTTCATCGTGCTCTACGACCAGGACGGAGTTACCCAGGTCACGCAGATGCGCCAGCGTCTTGAGCAGGCGGTCGTTGTCACGCTGGTGAAGCCCGATGGAGGGTTCATCCAAGACGTACATCACACCGGTGAGGCCGGCTCCGATCTGGCTGGCCAGTCGGATACGCTGGGACTCTCCGCCGGAGAGACTGGATGCCGTTCGATCGAGTCGTAGGTACGAGAGGCCGACATCAATGAGGAAGCGCAGTCGCGATTGGGTCTCATGGAGCAGCCGCTCGCCGATGGCCTTACGCATGCCTGTCAGGGGCAGGGATGCGAGTGTCTCTGCGGCCTGGGTCAATGGCATGGCCAAGAGCTCCGGGAGGCTGATCGATGCCTCTGCAGGGCCCACCCGTACATGGCGCGCCTCAGGCTTGAGGCGAGAACCCTCGCAGCCTGAACAGGCGCTCAGGCGTCGATAGCGCCCAAGCTCCTCGCGCACAGCGGCGCTGTCTGTCTCGGCAAAGCGCCGGTTTAGGTTGGGGATCACCCCCTCGAAGACATGCTTTCGGGTGACGGTTTTTCCCTGCTCGGAGGGGTAGGTGAAGGCTATTTTCTCGTCTCCAGAGCCATGGAGCAGGAGCGCTTGATGCTGCGGCGAGAGGTCTTCAAATGGTGTGTGAACCGAGAAGCCACCGTGGGCCGCCAGGCTCTCAATCATGGCGAAGGCGAAGCTGTTTCGTGCATCCCAGCCCGCGATGGCGCCATTCGCCAGTGACAGGTGCGGAAACTCAACCACCCGGTCCGGATCGAAACGAGACTCTTCGCCCAGCCCATCGCATTGGGGGCAGGCTCCAGCGGGAGAGTTGAAAGAGAACAGGTTGGGCTCAAGGTCACGCAGTGAAAAGCCACATTCCGGGCAGGCGAATCGCAGAGAGAGGGAGCGCTCTTCGACCCGATCATCGTCCGACTGAATGAGGGCGAGGGCCTGGTCTTGTCCCAGACGCAACGCCATCTCGAGCGACTCTGCAAGTCTTTGCTGGAGGTTGGGCCGGCGTTTGAGCCGATCCACGACCACATCGATGCTGTGGTGCTGGGACTTCTGCAAGGCCACCAGATGATCAAGGGACATGTCTTGGGGGGCGGCTGTGCCAGACCGAACACGAACGCGAACGAAGCCCTGAGCCCTCAGCCCATCGAGCAGCTCGCGATGCTCACCCTTTTGATGCACCACCACGGGTGCCAGCAGGCTGATGCGTTCGCCCTCAGGCCCCTCGAGGAGCGCATCCACCATCAGCGACACCGATTGAGATTCCAGTCTCTGGTGGGGATGAGTCGGGCAGTGGGGAACGCCGACGCGTGCAAAAAGCAGCCTGAGGTAGTCCAGGATTTCAGTGACGGTCCCGACCGTCGATCGCGGGTTGTGGCTGCTGGACTTCTGTTCAATGGCAATGGCCGGGGAGAGGCCCTCGATGAGATCCGCATCGGGACGCTCCATCAGCTGCAGAAACTGTCGCGCATAGGGAGAGAGAGACTCGACATATCGCCTCTGACCCTCGGCATAGAGCGTGTCAAAGGCCAGGGAAGATTTCCCTGAGCCGGACAGGCCTGTGATCACCACGAGTTTGCTGCGTGGGATGTCGAGGTCGAGGTTCTTGAGATTGTGGGTGCGAACGCCGCGGAGTCGGATCATGGGAGCGAGTCAAGGCCAATCCACTACTATAACGAGCCATGAGCCCTTCATCTGAGCCCGCGTTGGCCTTTACCCCTCAGGAGCGCATGGCCAGTATGGGCCTTGCATCGGTCATTGGACTTCGCATGCTCGGTCTCTTTCTGATGCTGCCCGTTCTTGCCATTGGGGCTGGTGGCCTCACCGGCGGGGGCAGTCCGGTTTGGCTGGGGTTGGCCATGGGCGCTTATGGGCTGACGCAGGCGGTGCTCCAGATTCCGTTTGGGGTTGCCTCAGACCGATGGGGACGTCGTCCAGTCATTCTCGCGGGCTTGGGCATTTTCGTGACGGGTAGCCTGGTCTGCGCCCTATCCTCTAGCATCGAGATGCTGGTCATCGGCCGTGCGCTTCAAGGGGCTGGGGCTGTCTCCGCGGCGGTGAGTGCGTACCTCGCCGATCTCACGCGAGAGTCTGTTCGTACTCGGGCGATGGCCATGGTGGGTGCTGCCATTGGGCTTTCATTCGCGCTCTCGATGGTGATTGCGCCTCCACTGTTTGGCGTCTGGGGCCTGACGGGCTTGTTTGCTTTTACCGCCGGGCTTGCGGTCATGGCCATGCTGGTGGTGCTCAGGCTGCCCACGCCCGCTCAGCGCCCGCCGGAGGGTCGTTTGCCTTGGGCCGTTCTGCTCGGACATGACCAGCTCAAACGGCTCAACCTCGGCATTTTCACCATGATGGCGATACAGACCAGTCTGTTTGTCGCGATCCCGCAGGTTCTGGTCTCTCTCGACCTCCCCATCTCCGACCATTGGCAGGTTTATCTGCCGCTCATGCTGCTGGCCTTTGCCTTGATGGTTCCCCCCATCCTCTGGGCAGAGCGAAAGGGCCGCTTTAAGCCGGTCTTTCTGGCCTCCATTGGCTTACTGATTCTGGCGATGGCGCTTTTTCTCACCGCCAATCCCTTCTGGAGTTGGATGCTTGCCATCGCCATCTTCATGCTGGGCTTTAACCTTCTAGAGGCGCTGCTTCCCTCATGGGTGTCTCGACTGGCTCCCTCAGGACAGCGTGGCCAGGCGATGGGGGTCTACAACACGAGCCAGTCACTGGGCCTCTTTGTGGGCGGAGCTGCGGGCGGTCTGGCGCTTGCCCAGGCCGGGCTCGATGGGGTTTTCTGGCTGTGCGGCGGGTTGGCGTTATTCTGGGGCATGATGTCTCTTGGATTACACGAGATCGGCCCCCGTTCTCGTCCGGTTGTGCCTGAGGCTCAGCCAATCGAAGGCTAGTGCGTGGGTGCCTGCCTCGATAGGGTGAGGGCCCGATTCAAACCATAGGAGAAGATGCATGGCATCTGTAAACAAAGTGATTCTGTTGGGCAATCTCGGCCGTGATCCCGAGGTTCGTTACTCCCCCGATGGCGGCGCCATCGCCAATGTCTCGATTGCAACCACGTCTCGCTACAAGGACAAGTCGTCTGGCGACATGAAAGAAGACACCGAGTGGCACCGTGTGGTCTTTTTTGGCCGCCTGGCTGAAATCGCCGGTGAATACCTCAAGAAAGGGCGTCCGGTCTATGTTGAGGGTCGTTTGCGGACCCGAAAGTGGCAGGATCAGTCTGGCCAGGAGCGCCTCACCACCGAGGTGGTGGCGGAGCAGATGCAGCTCTTAGGTGGACGGGATGGGGGTGGTGGTTCCTCGGGAGGCGGCTCTGCCCCATCCCTACCGGATGAGGGAGGCTACTCGGCTCCAGCGCCTTCGGCGGCGCGGTCAGCCCCGAAAGCAGGATTTGACGACCTCGATGACGACATTCCGTTTTAAAATCTAGGTTCGGAGTCTCAAGCGCCGCGCATTCCGCGGCGTTTTTTTTAACCCCAAGGGGCCAAAGCGGTGCTTAAAAAATTCTTCATTGCAGGCTTGTTGATCTGGGCGCCCATTGGCATCACGGTCTGGGTCATCACCGCCATTGTCTCCACCCTCGACAATGTTCTGCCCGAGGGGCTTCGCCCTGAAGCGCTGTTTGGGCAGTCCATCCCCGGTTTCGGTGTCGTGGCCGTGGTGCTGTTGATCTTCTTGACGGGCGTTTTTGCGGCAAACCTGCTCGGACGCCGCCTCGTGATGGTGTGGGAGGGAGTACTGGCTCGCATTCCCCTGGTTCGATCCATCTACTCCTCGGTCAAACAAGTCAGCGACACCATTCTCGCGCCCAATGGCCAGGCTTTTCGTCAGGCCGTTCTGGTGCAATACCCCCGCTATGGCAGCTACACGGTTGCGTTTGTCACCGGCGCTCCCGCGAGTGAGCTCATGCCACACCTTCCGGGTGAATGTGTCAGTGTGTATGTTCCGACCACGCCGAACCCCACCTCAGGGTTCTTTCTCATGATGCCTCGAGAGGAAGTCATCCCGCTCAACATCCCGGTCGACAAAGCCCTGAAGTATGTGGTGTCCATGGGCACGGTTTCCCCTTCTTCCCAATAAAAGGTTTTCTATGCGCAGTCATTACGCTGGCCAGCTCTCTCTGGCTCAACTCGATCAGACCGTCACGCTCTGTGGCTGGGTCCACCGCCGGCGCGATCACGGGGGTGTGATCTTCGTCGATCTGCGTGATCGTGAAGGCATTGCACAGGTGGTCTGTGACCCCGATCGTCCCGAGATGTTTTCCATCGCCGAGTCTCTGCGTAATGAGTTCTGTGTTCGTCTAGAGGGGCGGGTGCGCCGCCGCCCAGAGGGAACGGCGAATGCTGCCATGGCCAGTGGCGAGGTGGAATTGCTCTGCCTGTCCCTGGAGGTGCTGAACCCCTCTGTGACGCCGCCCTTTCAAATGGATGAGGACAACCTCTCCGAGACCACGCGTCTGACCCATCGCGTCATGGATCTGAGAAGGCCAGCGATGCAGCGCAACCTCATGCTGCGGTATCGAGTCGCCATGGCGGTGCGTCGTTATCTGGATGCGCAGGGCTTTGTAGACATCGAGACCCCAATGCTCACCAAGTCCACACCTGAGGGTGCGCGCGACTACCTGGTGCCCTCGCGTGTGCATGCGGGTGAGTTCTTCGCATTGCCCCAGTCTCCTCAGCTCTTCAAACAACTCCTCATGGTGGCCGGATTTGATCGGTACTACCAGATCACCAAGTGTTTCCGAGACGAGGACTTGCGCGCTGATCGCCAGCCGGAGTTCACCCAGATCGATTGCGAGACCTCTTTCATGTCCGAGCAAGAGATTCGAGATCTCTTTGAGAACATGATGCGCAAGGTCTTTACCGATGCCATTTCAGTGGATTTACCCAATCCTTTCCCTGTGATGACCTATGCAGATGCCATGCGGCTCTACGGCTCCGATAAGCCCGACCTGCGCATCGGCATGACCTTCACCGAGCTGACAGACGTCATGGCCGATGTGGATTTCAAGGTCTTCTCTGAGCCCGCCAAGATGGCCAATGGCCGTGTGGTGGCCTTACGGGTACCTGGCGGTGGCGTGATGTCGCGCAGTGAGATCGACGCATACACGGAGTTCGTCAAGATCTATGGGGCCAAGGGACTGGCCTGGATCAAGGTCAACGCTGTGGCTCAGGGCCGCGAGGGGCTTCAGTCTCCCATCGTGAAGAACCTTCACGATCAGGCCATTGCAGAGATTCTCAAACGCTCTGGTGCCCAGGATGGCGATCTGCTCTTCTTTGGTGCAGACAAGGCAAAGGTGGTGAATGACGCCATCGGGGCGCTCAGGCTCAAGATTGGGCATAGTGAGTTTGGCCAGAAGTCTGGCCTCATGGTCCCGGGCTGGAAGGCGCTCTGGGTGGTGGATTTCCCGATGTTCGAATACGACGAGGAATCGGGCCGTTGGACCGCGGTTCACCACCCCTTCACGGCCCCGAAAGATGGGCATGAGGCATGGATGACGGATCGTCCCCAAGACTGTCTGGCAAAGGCCTATGACATGGTGCTCAACGGCTGGGAACTCGGTGGAGGCTCTGTGCGAATTCACCGAGAGGAGGTTCAGTCCAAGGTCTTTGCGGCCCTGGGCATCGGTCCCGAAGAAGCCAAACTCAAGTTCGGATTCCTGCTGGATGCACTCCAGTATGGCGCGCCTCCGCATGGTGGCCTGGCCTTCGGCCTTGATCGACTCATCACCCTGATGACGGGCGCAGAGTCGATTCGAGATGTGATTGCCTTCCCCAAAACCCAGCGGGCACAGTGCCTGTTGACCCAGGCCCCCTCACCGGCTGATGAAAAACAGCTGCGTGAGCTCCACATTCGCCTGCGAGAGGCTCCTAAAGTCGTTGCATGACCCAGGCCTCAGCCATCGGCCGTCGTCGAGCCCTGATCTATGGCCCGATGGCGGTGCTCCTGGGCGGCACCGTCTGCCTCATCTTGGAGCCGAGCCTGGGGTCGCAGGTCGCATGGACCGCATTGGGGGCGTCTGCACTGGTGGGTGTGGCACATGGCCTCATTCGTCTGCTGCTTCAGCGCAAAGCCGGCTCTGAGGTCGTCTTCTCGGGCCTCACGGGGCTGATCTTGTCGCTGGCTGCACCGGCGCTTCTGGTGCTCGCCACGTGTTTGGTGTTCGTCGACCACCTTCCCCCGATGGGTCTCGCCATGGCGGGATTCATGTCTCTTGCGATGGGGGCCTATTGGCTGTCGAGCGCCTCTCGCTGGGCGTGGGCGCCTCGGTTTTCTGCCCTCATGATCTACCTGGGGAGCTTGTTGTTGCCGGTTGCCACCCTCTTTGCCTGGGCACCTGCAGCCAGCGTTTGGGCCGCATTGGCTGCAGTCCCTGCCTGGCATGCACGCCGAGTCATGCTGCGAGAGCCCGATTCTCACGGCATCGCAGGGTCGCTTCTGTCTGCGGCAGTGTTTATTTTCGCTTTGGTGCTGGTGACCGGTGCAGCCGTGACGGCTGCGCTGTCACTGCGCACGGGCGGATCCCTCTAAGGATCTCTCGCGATGGCGGGCACGAAAATTCCCGTCTCCGTTCTGGTCGTGATTCATGACCGAGAGGGACGGGTCCTTCTGATTGAGCGAGCGGATCACATCGGCTTTTGGCAGTCTGTCACGGGCAGCCTCGATGCAGTCGATGAGGCGCCCATCTTCGCGGCAGCTCGGGAGCTTGCAGAGGAGACGGGCATCTCTGTTCCCCCCGAGCAGCTGTCCGACTGGAATCAACGCGAGCGCTACGAGATCTTCCCTCACTGGCGACACCGGTACCCAGAGGGGGTGACGCACAATACAGAGCACTGGTTCTCCGTCTGCGTGGAGCGTGGGACCATCCCCCGGCTCTCACCTCGCGAGCATGTGCGTTGGAGCTGGATGCCCTGGGCCGAGGCGGCCGAACGGTGCTTCTCGTGGACAAATGTCCTGGCCATTCGAGAGCTGGCGCGACGTCAGGGCTGGACACCTGCAGGGTCCCATTCAAACGCCAAGCCGATTCGGCTTGCCAGTTACAACATTCATAAGGCGCAGATGCGGCGTCTTACGCTGCGAAGCCGTTCGGTGATGGAGGAGCTGGTGCATGGCATCACTGCACTCGATGCCGACCTCGTGTGCCTTCAGGAGGTTCAGGGGCGCCAGGATCGTTGGGCGCTGCGTCAGGGCCAGCACGAGCGTCTCGCCGAGCTCGGTTACGAGACGGCGTATGGCCCTGCGGCCCATTATCTGCATGGGCACCATGGCAATGCCTTGCTCTCAAGATTTCCCATCGTCTACTCGGAGTCCCGCGACTTCTCCGATCATGTTTTGGAGAAACGTGCGGTCTTGCACGCAGTCGTTCAGCTGCCCACTCAGCCTCTTCACGTGTTTGTGGTGCATTTTGGCCTGCTCGCTGCGGGTCGCCATCGTCAGATCGACCATCTGGCAGCGTGGATTCGGGCCTCGGTAGCGCCATCGTCCTCGGTGGTGGTGGCTGGAGACTTCAATGACTGGCAGCTCAGAATCGGGAGCAGCCATTTCTCAGACCTGGGCCTCAGTGAGGTGATTCAGGCTGGCCGTGCTGCTCCCCATCGGAGCTTTCCGAGCTGGGCGCCGCTCTTGAGCTTGGATCGAATGTTTCAGCGAGGCTTTCACGCCCGGGCCATTCGTCGGCCTCGTGGGCTTCGCTGGTCTCAGATCTCCGACCACCTGCCCGTGCTTGCTGAGCTGGAATCTGAGGGGTGATCGAGCGATTCGAGCTGGTTCGAGGTGCAGAGCCTCTGTTTGATCGCGTGGCGAGCGATCTCGCTCACGCCCGCAGCCGTGTCTGGGTCGAGACCTATCTGCTTCATGAAGACCACGCCACCCGGATGCTTCTAGAGGCCATGGGCCGAGCGGCCGCACGTGGACTCGAGGTCCGAATCCTGGTGGATGGCTTTGGAGGTGGTGTCGATGCTGAGCGTCTGAGGCCCTGGATTGAGGGGTTGGGTATTGAGCTGCGGGTCTTTCGGCCTCGGCTTCGGCCCTGGATGCTCAAGGCCTGGAAGCGACTTCATCGCAAGCTGATTCTGATCGATGAGGACGTCCTCTATGTGGGTGGCATCAACCTCCTGAGCGATTGGGAGGACCCGAACCATGGACGCCTCACGGCACCACGTCTCGATTATGCGGTTCGATGTCACTCCCCCAGGGTCCAGGCTCAGGCGGTGATTCCCATGGCCAAGAGCTGGTGGCGCGCGGGATGGCGCCTGGGATCGGTTCGAGCGCAATGGTTGCAGATGCGAAAGGATCAGGCCTTGGCACAGGCGCGTTTGTCTGTGGGTAGAGGCTCGGGTCGGTCCCATGCGCAGCTGGTGTTCCGAGATGATTTGCGGCACCCCAGAGCCGTTGAGAGAGCGCTCTCGAGGCTCTTGCGTCAGGCGAGGTCGGAGGTGTGCCTGGCCATGGCCTATTTTGTTCCCACCCGGTCACTGCGACGTCTGCTGATTCAGGCAGCCCAGCGAGGGGTACGTGTGTCCCTGCTCATTCAAGGGAGGACAGAATATTGGTGGGCGCGCTGGGCAGAGCAACTGATGGTTCAAGAACTCCTGGAGGCGGGCATTGAGGTCTGGGAGTACCAAGAGAGTTTTCTGCATGCCAAGGTTTTGGTGGCTGATGACTGGGCGACGGTGGGCTCTAGCAACTGGGATCCGTTTTCCCTCTGGCTGGCGTTGGAGGCCAATCTCGTGTTGAAAGACGCCGAGTTTGCGAGGACCTTGCTGCACGATCTGCGATCCCAGATGACCCCCGCTCATGCCTCTAGGCGTGAGGCGCATCGTGGCCTCGGGGGTCTGCTGCGACTGCCGCAACGAGTCTTCCAGAGGGGAATGCTGTCCGTCGTGCTGGGCATTCTGAGGGCCATTCGATGACCGATTGGCATGGCGTTCGGATCTATGGGGTGGACTTTAGTTCGGCCCCTTCTGCCCGCAAGCCGATCACCATTGCAGTGGCCACATTGTCTGCAAAGGGACCGCCCACGCTGGACCTGGAACGAGTGGACCTGGTGCCAGACTGGCCTGCGTTTGAGGCATTTCTTCAGACTCCGGGCCCTTGGGTCGGCGGGTTTGACCTGCCGTTTGGCCAGCCCCGAGCCCTGATCGAGCACTACGGCTGGCCAACGGATTGGGCCGATTTTGTGGACTTCTTCTTTTTGCAGACGCGTGAGGATCTTCGACTGTGCTTTAAGGCTTGGTGTGATGCGCGACCCGCAGGGCAGAAGTTTGCTTGGCGAACCGCCGATCGGCCTGCGGGATCGAGTCCTGCCATGCGATGGACCAACCCTCCCGTGGCCTGGATGATGAAGGAGGGAGCCAAACGCCTGAAAGACGCGGGAGTCTGGTTGCCCGCGCACCAGTACCCCGCCGCCATTGCGCCTGCGTCGAGTGGGCGTCGAATGGCGTTAGAAGCCTATCCTGCTTATCTCGCGCGACAGATCAGTCGCGCCTCCTATAAAAGCGACACCCCTTCAGCACAGACCCTGGAGCGTCTTCGAGTCAGAGAAGAGATCCTCCGGGCGCTCTGTGCAGAGGGCGCCCCGTGGCCTCAGCTCAAACTCTCTGCATCTTGGAGGCAGCGCCTGGTGCAAGAGGGGTCCGCTGATCAGCTCGATGCGGTGATCTGTGCGCTTCAAGCCGCGCAGGCTGTTCTCACCCCTCATTTCGGACTATCCGCTCGGGTGGATCCACTCGAGGGGTGGATCGCAACCGTCCCCTGCGTCTGATCGCTCATTGGTGCAATCGCACCGCCCGAATGCACCGAATTGGTGACTGAGCTGCACCGCCTTGGTTAAGGACGCTGCCGCGCGAGGGCACGCAGATCGATTCGAATTACGCTCACAGTCGCCGCGAGCGGCCTAACGGCTGAGACAGCCCCGGCTCCAGGCCTTCTCATGAGGCGCTGGCACGGTTGATGCAAACCAACGTCGGCCAACCTCAGACACCGGAGTCACAACATGTCCCTCTTCAAGAATCCATTCAGTGCAGACAGTCGTTTGAAGTCGAGCTGTTCCTGTGGCCAGCATGCCTCAGAGAGCGAACACCGCGCAGCCCAGATTGCCCAGGAGCATCAGCAAGGCGATGCCTTGCTCGAGCGCGTGGTGGAGCAGGGCCTGATGCGAGCCTTGTTTCCGAATGATGAGCTCAGGCGAAACTTTCTCAAGGCCGTGGGCACGCCCACTGCCTCCGCTGCCATTGCCAGCCTCTTTCCTCTTGCGGCCGCTAAGGAGGCCTTTGCACAGAGCTCAGGTAAGCCTGAAAAGACCAAACTCAAGGTGGGCTTCATTCCCATTACATGCGCCACGCCCATCATCATGGCGCATCCCATGGGCTTTTATTCCAAGCAAGGTCTGGATGTTGAGGTCGTGAAGACTGCGGGCTGGGCCGTGGTTCGCGACAAGGCGCTCAACAAGGAGTACGACGCTGCCCACATGCTCTCTCCGATGCCTCTGGCCATTTCATTGGGCGCAGGCGCCGCCCCTCAGCCCTACACCATGCCAGCGGTCGAGAACATCAACGGGCAGGCCATCACCCTTGCCATGAAGCACAAGGACAAACGCGATCCAAAGCAGTGGAAGGGCTTCAAATTCGCAGTTCCTTTCGACTACTCCATGCACAACTACCTGCTGCGCTACTACCTGGCGGAGTATGGCCTTGACCCCGACAAGGATGTCCAGATTCGCGTGGTGCCTCCGCCCGAGATGGTGGCGAACCTCAGAGCGGACAACATTGATGGATTTCTTGCGCCGGACCCAGTGAACCAGCGTGCCGTATACGACGGTGTGGGATTCATTCACATCTTGTCCAAGGAGATTTGGGATGGGCACCCTTGCTGCGCATTTGCCGCCAGCAAGTCGTTTGTGACGGAAATGCCCAACACGTATGGGGCTTTGTTGAGGGCCATCATTCAGGCCACGGCTTATGCACGCAAACCAGAGAACCGCAAGGAGATTGCAGCAGCCATTGCGCCGCCCAACTACCTGAATCAGCCTGTGACGGTGGTGGAGCAGATTCTCACTGGCACGTTTGCAGACGGGCTGGGCAACGTTCGCAAGGTCCCAGACCGGATTGATTTCGACCCATTCCCTTGGGAGTCCTTTGCTGTTTGGATTCTCACCCAGATGCAGCGTTGGGGTCAGATCAAAGGACCTGTTGATTATCAGAAGGTTGCTCGAGAGGTCTTCTTGGCCACGGATGCAGCGCGACTGATGAAAGAGGCGGGATTGACGCCGCCGGCGACCAGCTCCAAGTCGTTTTCGGTGATGGGTAAACCCTTTGATCCGGCCAAGCCTGCTGAGTATGTCAACAGCTTCAAGATTCGGAGGACCTGATGAAGTCCGCCTCCATCACGCTTCGCGCCGCGATCCTCTCCATCTTTCTCTTGGTGGTGTTCTTGGTCACCTGGCAGGTGGCCACCATGCCCACCGGAGGAGCGGTGATCGTCGATGACGAGTATGCCAAGCTGGTGGGCGGTGCTGCCGCCATGGGGCAGAAGTCTGCCTTTCCTCGGCCAGCAGATCTCGGCGAGAAGCTGCTGGAAGCCGTCTCCGACCCCTTCTATGACCGAGGACCGAATGACAAGGGCATCGGGATTCAGCTGGCCTACTCGATCTGGAGAGTGGCCTTGGGTTTTGGGGTCGCTGCTCTGGTGGCCATTCCCTTGGGCTTCGTGATTGGCATGTCGCCGCTTCTAATGAGAGCCTTTGATCCATTCATTCAGGTGCTCAAGCCCATCTCGCCCTTGGCTTGGATGCCCTTGGCACTTTTCACCCTGAAAGACAGCAACGTCTCGGCCGTCTTCGTGATCTTTGTGTGTTCGGTCTGGCCCATGCTGATGAACACCGCCTTTGGAGTCTCTACCGTTCGAAAGGAATGGCTGGATGTGGCGAAGACGCTCGAGCTTCGCCCCCTGCGAAAGGCTTGGTCTGTCGTACTCCCGGCTGCAGCACCGACCATCATGACCGGTATGCGCATTTCGATTGGTATTGCATGGCTGGTGATCGTTGCAGCAGAGATGTTGGTGGGTGGAACGGGAATTGGCTACTTCGTCTGGAACGAGTGGAACAACCTCTCGATTGCCAACATTCTCGTGGCGGTGCTGGCCATCGGCCTGGTGGGCATGTTGTTGGATACGGGCTTTGCTCGCCTACAACGCGCAGTGACCTATCGCGATTAAGGAGTCGAGACCATGAGTTACCTGAAAGTCGATCAGTTGCGAAAAGTCTATCCCAGCCGAAGTGGTGGAGAGACCGAAGTCTTCGCAGGAGTGAACTTCACCATCGAGAAGGGCGAGTTCGTGTGCATCATCGGCCACTCGGGGTGTGGAAAGACGACCATTCTCAATGTGCTGGCCGGGCTAGAGTCCCAGAGCAGTGGGCAGGTCTTTATGGATGGTCGAGAGGTCTCGGGCCCTAGCCTCGACCGAGGTGTGGTCTTCCAGTCTCATGCGCTCATGCCCTGGCTGACGGTCCTTGAAAACGTGGCCTTTGCCGTTCGTGCCCGTCATCCAGACTGGTCTCGTCAGCAGATTGAGGATCATGCGAGGCGCTTCATTGAAATGGTCCACCTGGGTGGGGCCGAAAAGAAGCGCCCTTCGGAGCTTTCTGGGGGTATGAAGCAGCGGGTTGGGATTGCCCGGGCGTTCTCTATTCAGCCCAAGATGCTGCTACTGGATGAGCCTTTCGGAGCACTCGATGCACTCACGCGAGGCAGTATTCAGGATGAGTTGCTGGGCATTGTGCAACAGACTGAACAGACCGTGTTCATGATCACCCACGATGTCGATGAGGCCATTTTCCTGGCGGACAAGATCTTCCTGATGTCCAACGGCCCTCAGGCCGTGATTGCTGAGATTGTGGTGAACACGCTGCCAAGAGATCGAAAGCGCGCCACGCTCCACCATGACCCGCAGTACTACCCCATTCGAAATCACTTGGTGGATTTCTTGGTGAATCGGGCCAAGGCGATCGCTGCCGGAGAGGAGAAGAAGCCACTCTCCGCACGCCTCGTGACACCGGGATTATCGAATCGTACCCATGCTTCCGTCCTCAACTAACTGGAGAACTTGTATGACCACCGCTTTGACCACGCCTATGACCCGAGAAGAGGTGACTGATCTGATCATGGCCACCAAGATTCAGAAGAAGATCAAGTGGGCTGATGTGGCAGCCAAATTGAAACTCTCAAAGGAGTGGACCACCGCGGCCTGCCTCGGACAGATGGCCCTGACCAACGCACAGGCCAAGACGGTCGCCAAGATTTTCGGTCTTCCTGCAACGGCAGTCCCCATTCTTGAGGCGGTTCCCTACAAGGGTTCACTGCCGACTGCGGTTCCCACAGATCCGCTCATTTATCGGTTCTACGAACTCATCTCCGTCTATGGGACCACTTTTAAAGAACTGATTCATGAGGAGTTTGGGGATGGCATCATGAGCGCGATCGATTTCAAGATGGATCTGCAGCGTGAGGCGGATCCCAACGGCGATCGGGTGCGCATTGTGATGTCGGGTAAGTACCTCGGCTACAAAACCTACTAGACCTCATTCGTTACGATGGGGGGATGCGCAACGCCTCCCTCCCATCTCCGCTCCCCACCGGTTCCGCTGCACGCTCGAACTGGGCGGTCATCCGTGACCTCATCCCCTATCTCCTTGCGTACCGCACGCGGATCGCCCTAGCACTGGCAGCCTTGCTTGCAGCCAAACTGGCGACTGTGGGTGTGCCAGTGGTGCTCAAGGGCATCGTAGATCACCTCTCCACGCCGGCCACTGCTGCGCTGGCCGTGCCGGCAGGATTGGTGTTGGGCTATGCGGCCCTGCGGCTGGCCTCAACCGCTTTCACCGAGTTGCGCGAGCTCATTTTCGCGCGGGTGACTCAGGGAGCGGTTCGAGACATTTCGCGCCGAGTCTTCGAGCACCTGCATAGCCTCTCATTGCGTTTTCATCTGGACCGACAGACGGGGGGGCTGAGCCGAGACATGGAGCGCGGTGCACGAGGGGTTGCCACCCTGGTGAACTTCACGCTCTACAGCATCCTTCCCACCGTGGTTGAAGTCCTGCTGGTGACCAGTTGGTTGGCCTGGCACTACCCACCTGTATTTGCCGTGATTGCCCTTTCTGCGCTGGTGATCTATGCCGTTTTTACGGTCTTGATCACGGAGTGGCGAACCCATTTTCGGCGTCAGGCCAATGAGCTCGACAGCAGAGCCAATGCAAGGGCGATTGATTCCTTGATGAACTACGAGACGGTGAAGTATTTCAACAACGAGGCATATGAAGCCTCCCGCTATGACGAGAGCTTGCGGCGCTGGCAGGAGGCTGCCATCAAGAGCCAAGCGTCTCTCTCGCTCTTGAATGTCGGGCAGTCCCTGGTCATTGCCATGGCGGTGGGGCTGATGATCTGGCAGGCCGTGGTTCGGGTTCAGTCGGGAGAGATGACCTTGGGAGACCTGGTGCTGGTCAACGCCTTCATGATTCAGCTCTACCTGCCCTTAAATTTTCTGGGGGTGTTGTATCGAGAGACCAAACAGAGCCTCACCGATATGGAGCGTCTTTTTGGTTTGCTTGGGCAGTCTCGAGATGTAGAAGACGCACCGCATGCGCCAGCACTTGCCCTTCCTGGCAGCGCCAAGATTACTTTTGATTCTGTCGGGTTCTCGTACAACCCAGATCGCTCGATTCTCCATCACCTGAGCTTCGAGGTCCCCGCCGGCTCCACGACCGCGATTGTCGGGGTCTCTGGTGGAGGGAAGTCAACCCTTTCGCGATTGCTTTATCGATTCTTTGACCCTCAGTCGGGCCGCATCCTCATCGATGGGCAGGACATCCGGCTGGTGAGTCAGCAGTCGCTGCGTCGTGCGATTGGTATCGTTCCTCAAGACACGGTCTTGTTCAATGACACCTTGGGATACAACATTCGCTATGGACGTCCCGACGCAAGTGATGCCGAACTGCTTCAGGTGGCCCATGCAGCCCATCTTTCAGGACTTCTCGAGCAGCTGCCACAGGGGCTGGAGACTCTGGTTGGAGAGCGGGGCCTCAAGCTGTCAGGCGGAGAGAAGCAGCGCGTCGCGATTGCACGAGCGCTCTTAAAACGGCCCCAGATCATGGTCTTCGATGAGGCCACATCCTCACTCGACAGTGAGTCTGAGCAGGCGATCCAGAGGGAGATTCGAGAGATCGCTCAGGGCCGCACGACGCTCGTGATCGCGCATCGCCTGTCAACGATCGTGGACGCTGACCAGATCCTCGTGCTGGAGGCGGGGCGCTTGGTGGAGCGGGGCCGGCATGCTGAACTCTTGGCTCAGAGTGGCCGATATGCCGAGCTCTGGGCGCTTCAGGCACGTCAATTGCAAGGGTGATCGCCGGATCGAATAGTGTTTTCCCTAGGTGGTGTGGAGCGGGCCGCGCATTTGTCTCGGCCTCAGGCACACTTTGAACCTTAAGCCCCCCCTTTTGAGGAGATTGAGATGTTGAAGAAGACTCTGGTTGGACTGGCAGCAGCGGCTGCCTTGACGGTTGCTGCAGGCCCTGCGATGGCGGGAAAGACCTTGGACTCGGTCAAACAAAAGGGCGTTTTGTCCTGCGGCGTCAACGCCGGTCTGGGCGGGTTCGGCATTGCGGATAGCGCAGGAAAGTGGACCGGATTCGACGTGGATTTCTGTCGCGCGGTTGCGGCCGCGGCGTTGGGAGATGCCAATAAGGTGCGCTATGTGCCCCTCAATGCTGCGCAGCGCTTCACGGCGTTGCAGTCAGGCGAGATCGACCTGCTCTCTCGCAACACCACCTGGACCATGAGCCGTGACACCCAGCTCGGGCTGAGCTTCGGCGTCACCACGTTCTATGATGGACAGGGATTCCTGGTTCCCACGAAGCTCAAGCTCAAGTCTGCCAAGCAGCTTAAGGGTGCGACTGTCTGCGTGCAGTCTGGAACCACGACAGAGAAAAACCTGGCCGACTATTTCCGCAGCCAGAAGATGAGCTACAAGCCCGTCGTGTATGAGGACCTCAAGGCACTCATCGCTGCTTATGCGGAGGGCCGCTGCCAGGTGTTTACATCGGATGCTTCTCAGCTCGCAGCCATTCGAGCAAATGACATGAAGAACCCAGCGGATCACGTCATTCTTCCCGAGATCATCTCTAAGGAGCCTCTTGGACCTGCTGTTCGTCGTGGAGACGAGGACTGGTCCACGCTGGTCAATTGGGTGCACTTCGCCATGCTCGAAGCGGAAGAGCTGGGTATCACCTCTCAGAACGTAGAGCAGAAGAAGGCCGACACCAATCCCGGTATCCAGCGCCTGCTTGGCCAGGGCAACAACGACTTCGGCAAGGCAGTGGGTGTGGACGCAGCCTGGGCTGCCCGTGTGATTCAGCAGGTTGGAAACTACGGCGAAGTATTTGAGCGCAATGTGGGCAAGAACACCCCCCTCAAGCTCAATCGCGGCCAGAACGCCCTCTGGACCCAAGGCGGGCTGCAGTACGCTCCCCCCATCCGTTAATCCTGATGGCCCAAAGGCGCCCTCCTCACCCGGGGGCGCTCTTTTTTTGTACCTTCCATGTCTCTTAGCCTGACCAATCCCAAGCTGCGGGCCCGTCTCTGGCAGGGCCTACTCATCCTGGTGCTGCTGGCCGGCCTCTGGATACTGGTTGCCAATCTGCAGAAGAATTTGGCAGCGCGTGGTGTGGAGCTTGGCTTTGGGTTTCTCTCTGGGCCGGCTGGGTTTGACATTGCCGAGCGCCTGATTTCATACAGTGCCGACAGCAGTTACTGGATGGCCTATGTGGTGGGCATCCTCAACACGCTGCGCGTGGCTGTGCTGGGCATTTTGATTGCGACGGGCCTGGGGCTCTTCGTCGCGATTGGTGCGCTGAGCATCAATCCCTTGGTGGCCTGGCTCTGCAGAACCTATGTCGAGGTTCTTCGAAATGTGCCGCTGCTCCTGCAGCTTTTTTTCTGGTACCTGGGCCTGGCGTCCTTGCTGCCTGAAAACGATGCTCCGCTCGCGCTCCTGCCCGGTGTCTTCCTCAGCAAGGGAGGGCTCGCCTTTCCATGGTGGGTGGAGGGCCTGTGGGAGGTGCCCGAGCTGGGGCCCTTTGGAATGGTGGGCGGGGCCGCACTCTCCCCGGAGTTTCTTGCGCTGCTGGGTGGACTCTCGATCTACACCAGCGCCTTCATTGCGGAAGTGATTCGCGCTGGCATTCTGTCCGTGCCCAAAGGGCAGTCTGAGGCAGCCAAGGCGCTGGGTTTTTCGGGGTGGCAGCAGCTGCGCCTCATCATCCTGCCCCAGGCCATGCGGGTCATTGTTCCACCCATGACCAATCAGTATCTCAACCTCACCAAGAACAGCAGCCTGGCGGTGGCCATTGGCTACCCGGAGCTCGTGAGCGTAGCCACCACCACACTCAACCAGACCGGTCATGCTGTAGAGGCCATCAGCCTGCTCATGCTGGTCTACCTCACCCTCTCCCTGCTCACGTCCTGGCTGATGGCTCGATTTGAACGAGCGTCTCGACTCAAGGAGCGGACATGAACGGCCTAAGGACGGTCGGCCCGAGCATGCTGCAGAGCCTCTTTCGAGGCCGGCTGAACACGGCCCTGACCCTCCTCACAGGGGGTCTGTTGGTCTGGTTCTTGGTTCAGTTTCTGCCCTGGGCCATTGGGCACGCGGTCTGGTCTGCGGACCTCACCGCCTGTCGAGAGGCTCGTGGCCAAGGAGCCTGCTGGGGTGTGGTGTCCGAGAAATGGCGCCTCATTCTGTTTGGCCGTTATCCCTTTGAGGAGCTCTGGCGCCCCGTGGTGGCCTGCATGTTGATGATCGCGGCTGTGCTGGCCATTGCCCGTCGGGAGTGGTGGAAGCCGTGGGTGTTCGCTGCTGCCCTGGCCGCCATCGTCTTCTCGGTCTTGCTGATGCTGGGCGGCTTTGCTGGGCTCTCCGAGGTGCCTACCGAGCGCCTGGGCGGTCTCTCGCTCACCTTGCTTCTTGCCATCATTGGCAATCTCGCCTCGCTTCCCCTCGCGGTGGCCTTGGCCCTGGGCAGAAGCTCGGACCTGCCCTTGGTTCGGGCAGTCTGCACCACCTTTGTGGAGGTGGTTCGAGGCGTGCCCTTGGTGACGGTGTTGTTCATGGCGAGCTTTATGTTCCCGCTCTTCTTGCCTTCAGGAATGAACCCTGATGTGCTTCTTCGCGTCGGCGTGGGCCTCACGCTCTTTAGTGCGGCGTACCAGGCGGAGGTGATTCGAGGCGGAATTCAATCGGTTCCGAGGGGGCAGATTGAGGCGGCTCAGTCTCTCGGCATGGGCTACTGGCTCACCCAGTCTAAAGTCGTTCTGCCTCAGGCCTTTCGGGTGGTCGTGCCACCGCTTGTCAATAGTTTTATCGCTTTGTTCAAGGACACCTCCCTGGTCACGATCGTGAGCCTCTTCGAGCTCTTTGGCAGTCTGCGATTGGCCTTGGCCGACCCCGAGTGGCGACCGTTCTATGTCGAGGGCTTTTTGTTTGTGGCCCTCGTGTATTGGGTGTTCTGTAGCGCCATGAGCCGCTATGCGCGGGGGCTCGAGCGTGACTTTGCGTCCTCGAGACGATAGGAAATAGACATGTCGGTGATCCAGTTTGAGCAGGTCTCTAAGTGGTACGGCAGTTTTCAGGTCTTGACCGAAATTGACCTGGCCATTGCTCAGGGAGAGAGAGTCGTGGTCTGCGGCCCGTCTGGCAGCGGAAAGTCCACTCTGATTCGCTGTGTGAATGCGCTCGAGCCCTACCAGGCTGGGCGGCTCACCGTCTGTGGAACCCACCTCACCGATGATCTGAAGTCGATTCACGAGGTTCGCGCCAAGGTCGGCATGGTCTTTCAGAGCTTCAACCTCTTCCCTCATCTCACCGTTCTTCAGAATCTCACCCTGGCACCCATGCATGTTCGTGGCGTCGGGCAGGCCGAGGCAGAGGCTGAGGCGATGCGTCAACTCGAACGTGTTCGTATTGCTGAGCAGGCTCAGAAGTATCCCGGTCAGCTCAGTGGCGGTCAGCAACAGCGTGTGGCCATTGCTCGTACGCTCTGCATGAAGCCTGAGGTTTTGCTCTTTGACGAGCCCACCAGCGCACTTGACCCTGAGATGGTCAAGGAGGTGCTCGATGTCATGGTGAGCCTCGCCAAGCAAGGCACCACCATGATCTGTGTGACTCACGAGATGGGGTTTGCTCGGGAAGTCGCAGACCGAGTGATCTTTATGGACGCTGGAAAGATCGTGGAAGAGGCGCCCCCGAATACATTCTTCGGCGCGCCCAAACATCCGCGCGCGATCGATTTTCTCTCGAAAATTCTCCCCCATTAATCTGCAAAGGAAAGTCATGACGCGTTATCGGATTGCTGCAATCCCAGGGGATGGGATTGGTAAAGAAGTGCTGCCTCAAGGCATCACGGTGTTGGAAGCCTGCGCCAAGCGCTTTGGACTCCAGCTGCAGTTTGACCATTTTGATTTTGCGTCTTGCGATTACTACCACGCGCACGGCGATATGCTGCCAGCTGACTGGAAAGCCCAGATCGGTAGTCACGATGCCATTTTCTATGGGGCCGTGGGCTGGCCTGCGACGGTTCCGGATCACGTCTCACTCTGGGGCTCTCTGCTGAAGTTTCGGCGCGAGTTTGATCAGTACATCAACCTTCGACCCGTGCGGCTCATGCCCGGAGTGCGTTCACCTTTGGCAGATCGCAATCCGGGTGACATTGATTTCTACGTGGTTCGTGAGAATACAGAGGGAGAGTATTCCTCTGTCGGCGGAACCATGTTTGCTGGCACGCAGCGGGAGGTGGTGATTCAGGAGACGGTGATGACCCGGGTGGGCACCGATCGCGTTCTGAAGTTTGCATTTGAACTGGCGCAACGCAGGCCCAAGAAACACCTCACCTCGGCCACAAAGAGCAATGGCATTGCCATCACCATGCCCTGGTGGGATGGGCGCGTGGAAGAGATGGCAAAGGCCTATCCAGACGTTCGCTGGGACAAATACCACATCGATATTCTCACCGCTCACTTTGTGCAGCATCCCGATTGGTTTGATGTCGTGGTGGCGAGCAATCTTTTTGGCGACATCCTCTCGGATCTCGGGCCTGCATGCACCGGAACCATTGGCATTGCACCCTCAGGCAACCTGAATCCCGAGCGCAATTTCCCCTCGCTCTTTGAGCCGGTGCATGGCTCAGCACCTGATATCGCCGGCAGGGGGATCGCGAACCCCATTGGCCAGATCTGGTCTGGTGCCATGATGCTCGACTTCCTCGGCCATGCCGATGCGCATGACGCGATTCTGCGGGCCATCGAGCAGGTTCTTCGCTCGGGCCCAAAGACGCGAGACCTTGGCGGAACCGCCAATACCGTGGAGGTTGGGGCTGCCATTGCAGAGGCTGTGAAGACGGCATGAGTCTTGACGGCCCTGCATTGCTGAGGGCTGCTTTTGCCGCCGCCGTGGAGGCCGCCAATCCCCAGGTCTGCATGCAAGGTCGGCTGCCTTCCCCTCCCGAGGGTCGTACCCTGGTAGTGGGCGCGGGAAAGGCTGCTGCCAGTATGGCTGCTGCTTTAGAGCGGGCTTGGCCTCGCGAGGCTGCGCTCTCGGGCCTGGTGATCACCCGCTATGCCCACGGGCTGCCCTTACACCGAATTCGCTGTGTCGAGGCCGGTCATCCGGTGCCCGATGCTGCGGGAGAGGTGGCCGCTCAAGAGATTCAGGAGGCCGTTGGGGCGCTGGGACCCGATGACCTTTTGGTTGCTTTGGTCTCTGGAGGCGGGTCGAGCCTTCTGAGCCTACCCGTTGCGGGAGTCAGCATGGCGGACCTGCAGGCGGTCACCAAGGCCTTGCTCAGGTCTGGCGCGCCCATCACGGATATGAACGTGGTGCGTAAGCACCTCTCCCGCATTCAGGGCGGTCAGCTGGCGCTGTGCTGCCGCGCCCCGGTCTTGGCCCTGGTCATTTCAGATGTGGTTGGGGATGACCCGTCCGCGATTGCCTCTGGACCCTGTTCACCCGATCCCTCGAGTTATTCCGATGCGATGGAGGTTTTGAGTCGTTGGGGGGTCACCCCACCGGATTCGGTGAGGCGACACCTTCAGTCCGGGATGTCCGGAGACATCGCTGAGACTCCCAAGCCAGGCGACTTACGCCTTGCGCATGCTCGAACGCAGGTCATTGCCACGGCTCGAACCAGCCTCGATGCTGCAGCCGCATGTCTGCGATCTCATGGAGTCAGAGTGATCAATCTGGGTGATGCCGTCACCGGAGAGGCTCGGGATGTGGCCACAGCCATGGCATCCTGGGTGCGTGAGCTCGCCCAGGATCGCGATCCCGCTTTTACGCGGCCCGTCGCGCTGCTCTCGGGCGGTGAGTGCACCGTCACGGTCCGAGGCGCTGGGCGTGGAGGTCGCTGCTCTGAGTTTCTATTGGCCCTTGGCTTGGCGGTGGAGTCGTTGGGGGTTTCAGCGCAGGTGAGTGCATTGGCAGCCGATACAGATGGCATTGATGGTGTGTGTCCCTTCGCCGGGGCTTGGCTCACGCCAGAGACCCTGCAGCAGGCGCGCGCGGCCGGCGCAGTGCCCCTGAAAGCCCTCGATGACAACGACGCCTTGGCCGTCTTCGAGCCCCTCGGTCAAGTGATTCAAACGGGGCCGACGCGAACCAATGTCAACGACTTTCGTGCGATCCTCATCACATGACTGCTGCCCCTCTCACTGAACTTCGAATCACGCGTCCGGATGACTGGCATCTGCATTTGCGGCAGGGCCAAGCCCTTCGGGATGTCGTCAACGCGAGCGCTGCCTGGACCAAACGAGCCTTGGTGATGCCCAACCTCAGCCCTCCGGTCACCACGGTTGAGCATGCGCTGGCCTATCGGGAGGAGATTCTGAGGGCCTTGGAGCCCGGCTCGTCCTTCGACCCGAAGATGACGCTCTACCTCACCGACAACATGCCGGTGGAGGAGGTGGCCCGTGTCGCACAGACGGTTCATGTCCTGGCCTTCAAGCTCTACCCTGCGGGCGCGACGACCCATTCCGATCGAGGGGTGACGGACTTGGCCCGCTGCGACGCGGCCCTGGAGGCCATGGCCAAGCATGGGGTGGTGCTCTGTGTGCATGGAGAGGTCACTCACGCCGAGGTGGACGTCTTTGATCGAGAGGCTCGATTTGTGGAAGAGGTCTTGGCCCCCATGCGCAGGCGTCATCCCGGCCTTCGTGTGGTGCTGGAACACATCACCACCCGTGAAGGGGCAGACTATGTCGCTCAGAGTGAACCTGGCATCGCAGCCACCATCACGCCACAGCATCTCCTGCTGAGCCGAAACGCCATTTTCCAGGGCGGGCTTCGCCCGCATGCCTACTGTCTGCCCGTGCTCAAGCGCGAGACTCATCGTCAGGCCCTGCTCAAGGCTGCAACCAGCGGAAATCCCCGATTTTTTCTGGGCACGGACTCTGCCCCCCACGCTCGCAGCGCGAAGGAGACCAGCTGCGGATGTGCAGGCTGCTACACGGCGCCACATGCCCTGAGCCTGTATGCGCAGGCCTTCGAGCAGGCTGGTGCGCTCGATCGTTTGAATGCGTTCGCCGGGCATTTCGGAGCAGACTTCTATGGGCTGCCTCGCGTGAACGAGCAGGTCCGACTGGTGCGTCGACCCTGGCAGGTGCCAGATGCGCTTCCTTTCTGCGGTGAGACCATCATTCCACTCATGGCTGGACAGACGCTCGACTGGGCCTTGGAGCGTGACGCCGTCTAGTTCGCCTGCGTGGCTCGATAGAGACACGCTGACAGACGCCTGGACACGCTGCGTGTCGCAGGATCAAGCGACAAGCTTCGACGACTGGCTGGTCTGGATGAATACACAGGCGCGGCAACGAGACCTCCAACTCGAGGACGGCCGAGCCCTGCGGTTTGTAGCCCACGATGCCCTTCCCAGGGCGGTGGCCTATGAGAGGTGGATTGCTCAGACGGCTTGTGTGCCCACACGCAACAACCTCCATGACCGACTCAACGCCTGGGTCTGGCTGCACCTGCCGCGGTTCAAGGCAAGGCTCAATGCGATCCAGGCACTCTGGCTTGAGAGGCTGGGCACACACGGGCCCCGAGGCGTCTGGCGAGATTGGGCGACCCTGATGGATGAGAGTGGGGCGTTGGTTCTTGACTCCAGTCCGGGGAGTCGATTGGTCATGGCGCTTCAAACCCGTCACTGGCAGGACGCTTTCGTGCGTCATCGGGAGGACTGGCATCACGGGCGGGTGGTTCGGCTAATGGGGCATGCTCTGCTCGAGAAGGGCCTTGCGCCGTATAAGTCCATGACAGCCCATGCCTGGGTCTTGAGGATGCCTGAGGGTGCTCAAGCGCTCAGCTGGTCTGAGGTCGACGCACTGGCGCTCGCAGCCAGCCCTTTGCCAGAGGAGACGCTTTCTCAGGCCCCACCGCAGCTTCTTCCCCTTCCGGTCTTGGGCGTGCCCGGCTGGTGGCCTGGCAATGAGGCGCCAGATTTCTATACCGACGAGCAGGTCTTTCGTCCCCGTCGCGCAGCCCGTATGATGGGGGTGGACAGTGGGTCGGACGATCGCTGCTAGCTTGCTAGGAGAGGAAGGTCCGGACTCCACAGGGTAGGGTGACGGCTAACGGCCGTACGCAGCAAGCGCATTTCGATGCGCCCAAGGCGAGGAATAGGGCCACAGAGACGAGTAACCATGGGCGACCATGGGGATGTGAAACGCGGTAACCTCCACCCGGAGCAACACCAAATAGGCGTGTGCAGGCTCTCACGAGGGTCGAAACGGCGTCCCGCCGGAGCACGCGGGTCGGTGGCTTGAGCGCGTCAGCAATGGCGCGCCTAGAGGGATGATCGTCATAGGGCCTTGTGCCCCGTAACAGAATCCGGCCTACAGACCCACTGTCCATTTTCCTCATAAAACACCTGAATTTACCTACCTTATCCCCTTGATTTCATTCCACTCTTTGGTGCGAAATCAGGGCAGAGTTCGCGCCTAAGTCATTGTTTGGAAAAGAAAAAACAGCACTGGCTTGCTTGACCGGCTGTGGCATTTTCCGTAAAGTGGGAAAACGTGTGAAAAAGTGGAAAAAAGTGGGGAACTCTCCCCCTTGCCCGTCGCGCACGTGTGATGACCATGCCGATTGCCCTGCCCATGCTGACCGGTATTTCCGCCTTAACCCTCGATGCGAAGGGGCGTATGACGCTGCCCGCCCGCTATCGAGAGGCGCTTGGTGTGGGCGAGCCCGAGGGCGCGGCCTTGGCTCTGCTCGAAAGCGACAATGGCTGCCTGCTGCTGATGACCCACGACCGTTGGGTCGCCAAGATCCATGCACTCTCCGAGGATGAGGCCGATGAGGATCGGCGTCGATTCTGGCTGGGCCTGAGTGACACGCCCGAGATTGATTCGGCGGGGCGCATTCTGCTCAATCCGGTGTTGAGAGAGGGGGCTGGCATCAGCCGCGAGGTCATGCTCTTGGGCGTAGGAGCTCATTTTGAGATCTGGGATGCCGGCCGGCTTGCGGCGCATAAGGAGCAGGTCCGTGCACGCAAGCTGCGGGGGGCCCCGTGATTGGCTGCGTCAGCGCCCTGGGAGCACCAGACCGTTTTACTGAACGAGGCCTGTGCGTCGCTGGTGACGCGTCCGAATGGCCTCTACATCGATGCCACTTTTGGCCGAGGCGGTCACAGCAGAGCCATTCTTCAGAGACTCAGTCCAGAGGGCCGGCTACTGGCCTTCGACCGAGATCCCGAGGCGAT
Organism: Bordetella parapertussis; assembly: GCA_945862985.1. Taxonomy (GTDB): domain Bacteria; phylum Pseudomonadota; class Gammaproteobacteria; order Burkholderiales; family Burkholderiaceae_A; genus Hahnella; species Hahnella lacustris. The sequence continues at coordinate 63,271 of CAMAZF010000002.1, forward strand.
TGAGGCAGCCAGAGCCCTCATGGACACTCGATTCTCCATTCAGCACCGCCCTTTTTCAGAATTCGCCCAGGCCCTTGATGAACTGGGCATCCAAGAGGTGGACGGCATCCTGGCTGACCTCGGCGTGTCGTCCCCCCAGCTCGACCAGGCCGAACGCGGGTTTAGTTTTCTGCGTGATGGGCCCCTCGATATGCGGATGGACCCATCCCAGGGGATGTCGGCCATGGAATGGCTGAACCTGGCCACCCCCGAAGAGATAGAGGAGGTTATTCGTGACTACGGTGAAGAACGGCATGCTCGGGCGATTGCAGGTGCGATTGTCGCTCGTCGCGAAGCAGCACCATCTGAACAACTCCCTCCCTTGGAGCGCACCGGGCAGCTCGCAGAGCTGGTGGAGAAGACCCTGCGTCGGCTCGGTCGGCCGCGCGAACCGGGCCACCACCCTGCGACCCGCACCTTTCAGGCTCTACGGATTTACGTCAATGCTGAACTGGCCGAGCTCGATGCGCTCCTCGCGCAGGCACCGAGCCGCCTGCGCGCCGGGGGGCGTCTGGCGTGCATCAGCTTTCACTCGCTCGAGGATCGTCGAGTCAAGCAACGCTTTCAGGCCCTCAGTCGCCCGCAGCGGTTAGCCAGACCAGCGGGCCTGGGTCGAGCTCAGTTCGCGCTGCTGCAAGCCGGACATTTACCTGACGGACCGGAGGAGCCTCGCTTTCGAGTCTGCGGCAGGGAGCGCGCCAGCAGTGCAGAGTCAGCAATCAATCCGCGCGCGCGGTCGGCCATTCTTCGCGTGCTGGAGCGTTGCTGATGCGCCCCTGGATCTTGGCACTTCTGCTGGTGGTGAGCGCCTTGGCCTTGGTGAATGCTCGCTATCACGAGCGTCGTCTTTTCTCGCAGATTGAACAGACCGACCGGCTCATGGCCCGACTCACCTCCGATGCGGCCGCGCTTCGAGTGCAGTTGGTGGCACTTCGCGCACCCAGTCGCCTAGACCGGATCGCACGTGACCAGTTGGGCATGGAGCCCATCCGCCCATCTGACACCGTGAGCCTCGGATCGAACGCCCCATGACCACGCGCACATTCCCACGCTCAGATGCGCCCATCCTGACCTGGCGTGCGACGGCCTGGCGTTCACGTTTGGTCTTGGTGGGAATCTGGGGCGCCCTGGGCGCAGTCGTGGTCAAGGCCTTCCTGCTGCAGCATGTGCAGGTTGATGAGTGGCAGCGCAGGGCTGAGACACGATATGAGCGTCTCAGGGACATCCCTGCCGCCCGAGGACGGTTGTTGGATCGTCACGGCACGGTGGTCGCCATGAGCATCCCGGAGATGCGACTCGGTGTGGTCCCCAAGCTGCTGCCCTCTGATCACCCCAAGCTGGCCAAGCTGGCTCAGATTCTCGGCATGTCGGAGGCTGCGCTGAAGCGAAAGCTCCGTCAGGCAGATCGTTTTTTCTATCTCTCAAAGGACCTGGACCTGGGCGCTGCCGAGCAGGTTCGTGCCCTTAGGCTGCCGGGCCTTGAGCTTGAGCAAGACTACCGGCGCCATTACCCATTGGGCGAGACCTTTGCCAATCTTGTGGGATTCACCGATGGTTCGGATCAGGGTCAGGAGGGCATCGAGCGGGCCTTCAATGCGCGGCTTCGAGGCACGCCTGGAACCGAGCGCGTCATGGTCGATCGTCGAGATCAGGCCATCTCTCAAAAGCGCATCAATGAAGCCAGGCCGGGCACCGATGTTCGACTCTCCATCGACGCGAGCCTCCAGTCCATCGCGCATCGCGCGGTCAAGGATGCCCTCGCCGAGCACCGGGCTCGAGGCGCAGCCGCAGTCGTCATCGATGCGCGGAATGGTGAACTACTGGCACTGGTGAATGCGCCGAGTTTTGACCCGCTGCAACGCGCTCGATTGGATGCGGCGCGCATTCGAAACCGAGCGGTTCTGGATAGCTTTGAACCGGGCTCTACGCTCAAGCCCTTCGCCATCGCGGCGGCACTCGATGCTGGAAAGACCAAGCCCACGACCGTCTATGACACCTCCTCTGGGCAGATGACCATCAGTGGTCGAACCATTCGAGATTCTCATCGCCATGAGCGGCTCACCTTGAGTGAGGTCCTTGAGAAATCAAGCAACATTGGCACTGCGCAGGTCGCGCTGATGCTGCCGGCCCAAACCCTTCACGCCAGCCTGCGCCAGGCGGGCTTTGGCCAGTCGGCAGGGCTGCCCATCGCAGCAGCCACCGCCGGTCGTCTTCGGCCGTGGCAGAGCTGGGTTCCGATCGATCAGGCCACCATTTCGTACGGACACGGCATTGCGGTCTCTCTGGTTCAGCTGGCTCGTGCCTACACAGTCTTCGCTGGCGACGGCCGGCTCTTGCCCTTGAGCCTAGAGCCTCAGCCCTCGCTGCCGAATGGAGAGCGGGTCTATTCAGAAGCCACGGCGCTGACCGTCCGAGGCATGCTGGAGCGCGCGGCCGGCCCTCAGGGGACGGCACCCAAGGCCCAGATTGATGGCTTTAAGGTGGCTGGAAAGACGGGAACAGCGCATAAACCGGAGCGCGGTGGATATGCTCGCAATCGGTACATTGCCTCGTTCGCAGGCTTCGTTCCGGCAGATCAGCCGAGGCTGATCATTGCGGTGATGGTCGATGAGCCTTCTGCTGGAAAGCATTACGGCGGCGAGGTGGCGGCCCCGATTTTCGCCCAGATCGCCAGCGAGTCCTTGAGAAGGCTCCAGATGTCACCCGACCCGAGCGTTCGGGTGGTTCCATCGTCGCGCCTCCTAGGGGAGGGCACATGATGGCAGACCTCCATCCTATGGCATGGGAAGACGAGACAGCCGAATGGATGGGCCAGTCTCTGAGGGCGGCAACGCCGAAAGCCCAGCTGGTGAGTGACACTCGGGCCCTGCGTGCGGGTGACTGGCTGGTGGTCCGACCGGGCCAGCAGTGGCCGCTCGAGCGCATCCTTGGGGCTGCTCTGGCCAGTGATCCCGCGGGATTGGTGGTGGATTCCTCCGATCGGCTGTCGGTCGAACAGTGGCTGGCCGCTCAACGTGCTCCCTCACAGCGTCTGGAACTGGGGCTTCGAGATTTGCCTCGGCTCACGCAGCGCATGGGACACCTGGCGTCAGCCTTCTACGGACACCCCTCTCGCCACCTCGCAGTGACCGCCGTCACTGGAACGAACGGTAAGTCAACCGTGGTGCATCTCCTGGCCCAGGCATGGGCTCGGCTCGGGCATACGGCTGCCAGCATTGGAACCTTGGGCGTGAGAAGCTTTCACAGGGATGGGCAGGTGCAAACATGGGCTGAGCCCGGCCTCACCTCTTGGGACGCCGTGAGCCTTCAGGGGCTCCTGGCCTCGCTTCGAGAGGCGGGAATAGAGCGCGTGGCCATGGAGGCGAGCTCCATTGGGCTGACCCAGTATCGCCTCGCAGGCTGTCGGCTCCGAGCGGCCGCGCTCACCAACCTTGGGTCTGACCACCTGGATTTTCATGGAACGCTTGCGGCTTACGGTGCAGCGAAGTCCGTGTTGTTCGAGCAGCTCGATCTTGAGTCTGTGGTGGTTGCAACGCCGCTGAGGCCTTTGTCTGAAGACGACCCAATCTGGACGGCATGGCAGCCGATCAATCGTGTCCTTGCGGCACTCCCAGAGTCTGTACTGATGCGGGTCTCCGTCGAGCATTCCAGTGGACGCATCCAGCTCAGTGATGCCGAGGTCTCTGGACTCGGGCTCTCATGGCTGGTCAAAGACCGTCAGACTGCCGAGCAGCGCCGCTGCTCGCTCCCGATGGGCCGCCACAATGCCCAGAATGCCGCCGTGGTGTTGGGCTTGCTGGTCCAGGGTGGCCACTCTGTCATCAAGGCCACTCAGGCACTGGATGGATTGCAGCCGCCAGAAGGCCGACTCACTCCGGTGAGCGCTCATCTGTCCGATCGTCCAGCGGTCTTCATAGACTATGCGCACACCGCTGATGGCCTCGAACAGATTTGCCACTCAGTGAGACCCCTGGTGAAGGCCCGTGGCGGCAAGCTGCTGCTGGTGTTTGGCTGTGGGGGCGACCGAGATCGATTCAAGCGGCCCGTGATGGGAAGCATCGCAGGACAGGGCGCAGACCGTCTGGTGATCACCTCAGACAACCCACGCTCCGAACCCAGTGCGAAGATCATTGAAGACATTCTCGCTGGACTCGAGGGAGATGCCCGGCGGCGAGCAACGGTCGAACCAGATCGCGCTGCAGCCATTCGGCTGGCCGTGGGATGGGCGAGCCCGCGTGATGTGGTCCTGATTGCCGGTAAGGGCCATGAAAGCACTCAGATCATTCAAGGGGCGGCCCTGCCTTTCAGTGATCAGGAGCAGGCTGAATCGGCTTTGGCCGCCTATGCGCCGCCGCCCACGCTCATGAATCTCTCAAACGTGCTCACCGGGGTGAGCCTGCAGGGCCAGAGACTGGATGCACATCTGCAGGTGGAGGCGGTCTCGACGGATAGCCGGCAGGTGAAGCCCGGGTCTCTCTTTGTTGCGTTGGTGGGTGTACACCACAATGGGCACGACTTCCTCGAAGAGGTGGTCGAGCGCGGTGCAGTTGCCGTCGTGGTGAGCCAGTCGGTGCCGCAGACCGTGCTCGAGCGGGTGCCGGTGCTGCAGGTGGCTGACACCCGACAGGCGCTCGGTGAAATGGCTGGGGCCTGGAGGCGCGCGTTCAGAGGGGCCGTCTGGGCCGTGACGGGGTCTAACGGAAAGACGACGGTCAAGGAAATGCTGCTGTCGATCGCCCGCGCGCATTCGGGCGAGGGCAGAGCGTGGGCCACTCCGGGCAATCTCAACAACGAGATTGGCCTGCCCTTAAGCCTGCTTGGCCTGCGTCCTCAGCATGAGGTGGCCGTTCTCGAGATTGGCATGAACCACCCGGGGGAGATCGGGCCTTTGGCACGGTGGGCTCGTCCTGAGGCCGCAGTGGTGACCAATGCACAGCGAGAGCATCAAGCCTTTATGGGAACGGTAGCGGCGTGTGCCGAGGAGAATGGGGGGGTCTTCGAGGCCCTGACCCCAGATGGGCTCGCCGTCTATCCCATCGACTCGGCGCATGAGCCCATCTGGCTCAGACAGGCCCAAGGTCATCGCTGCGTACGATTTGGACTGTCCACGGATGTCTCGTTTGAGGACTTGCCGAGTCAAGCCCGGACACTCGTGGGCGAATGGTCCAGGGGCGGGGAGGACTGGCCGCAGCTCGAGCTTCGACTCGGTGAACAATCTGTCCGAATCCCTCTGCGGGGACTTGGTCGACATTTCGCTCGAAATGCCTGTGCTGCCGCCGCCCTCGCTCATGCGGCGGGTGTCTCGGCCAAAAGCATCGCGGACGGGCTGAGCGGCTTCACCCCGGTCCGCGGACGGGGTGCGCTACACCGCCTTGCGGCTGGCGACTGGCTGGTGGATGACACCTACAACGCCAATCCCGATTCCGTGCTCGCCGCCATCGATGCGCTCGCGGAGCAATCAGGGCCAAAGGCGCTGGTGTTGGGCGATATGGGCGAGGTCGGCGAGCAGGGTCCAGCTTTTCATGAGGAGGTGCTGCGCGCGGCTGCGGCCAGAGGCATCTCAGCGGTCTGGCTTCTGGGAGAGGCATTCAGGCAAGCGAGTCAACAGACTCAGGTCGGACGCGCCATGGCGGATATCCCCTCGCTGGTGTCTGAACTGATGGAATGGCTTGACCACCAACATGGGCCTGGCGTCGGCCGGCCCGCCACCGTGTGGTTCAAGGGCTCGCGGTTCATGGGCCTCGAACACACCTTACAGGCCGTGATGGAAGCGGCCACACACTCAAAGGCAACCCATGCTGCTCTTTCTCATTGACCTCCTTCAGTCATACGTGAAAGGACTTGGGGTCTTTGGCTACCTCACCCTTCGCGCGGTCATGGCCACTCTCACGGCGCTGGGGCTTGGGCTGGTGTTGGGCCCCTGGGTCATTCGGCGGCTGACGGCACTGAAAATTGGACAGGCTGTGCGAAACGACGGCCCACAGACTCACCTGGTCAAAGCCGGAACCCCCACCATGGGTGGGGCGCTCATCCTGCTGTCGATTGGCGTCACCACCCTTCTGTGGGCAGACCTCTCAAATCGGTTTGTTTGGATCGTCCTGCTGGTGACCCTTGGGCTCGGGGCAGTGGGGTGGGTGGATGACTATCGGAAAGTGGTCTTTAAGGATCCGAAGGGCCTGGCTGGCAAATGGAAGTATTTCTGGCAGAGCATCATTGGCTTGGTCGCCGCGGTGGCTCTGGCGTTTTCCGTTTCGGCCAACAGCAATACAGAGGCTTGGGCGCTGTTTGCGGCTTGGGTGTCCGGGGAGATCAACTTCACACTGCCCACACAATCCAACCTGATTGTCCCTTTCTTCAAGAGCGTGGCCTATCCATTGGGTGTCTGGGGCTTTGTGCTGCTCTCCTATTTCGTGATCGTAGGCAGCAGCAATGCAGTCAATCTCACCGATGGCCTGGACGGGCTGGCCATCATGCCCACCGTCCTGGTGGCCGCGGCTTTGGGCGTGTTTGCCTATGTGGCGGGGCACGCGGTCTTCTCTAAATACCTGCTTCTGCCTTTCATTCCTGGCTCGGGTGAGCTGACGGTCTTCTGCGCGGCGATGGTCGGCGCAGGCCTTGCCTTTCTCTGGTTTAACGCCTATCCCGCCACCGTCTTCATGGGGGACGTGGGTGCACTCGCCCTCGGCGGCGCGCTTGGCGTTGTTGCGATCGTGGTTCGGCAGGAGATTGTTCTATTCATCATGGGAGGGGTCTTTGTCGTGGAGACCCTCTCGGTCATGCTGCAGGTGGCCTATTTCAAATACACGAAGTATCGATTTGGAGAGGGCCGACGCATCCTCCGCATGGCCCCTTTGCACCATCACTTCGAGGAGTCTGGCTGGAAGGAGACTCAGGTGGTGGTGCGCTTCTGGATCATCACCATGATGCTGGTCCTCGCGGGCCTAGCGACCTTGAAGATTCGGTGACCTCCGCATGAACGGCCCCGTCTCCCGCGTCCACTCACTCCCTCAGTCTGATTCCGACTGGGTCGGACTCAACACGCTCGTGTTGGGTGCGGGCGAGTCGGGCCAGGCTTGCGCACGTTGGCTCCAGGCTCGGGGCTGCCGTGTGACGCTGGTAGACAGTCGGGTGATGACGCGTCCTCCAGTGGACGAGTCCATTGAATGTCGATTGGGCCTGGACCTCCCGTTCTCTGAAGGTCTGCTGGAGGGTCAGGACCTGGTGGTGGTCTCTCCGGGCCTGAGCCCCCACCCAGACCGTGCGTCCTCGGTGGCCAATCTGGTGACCGCTGCCCGTGCCACTGGGGTTGGGCTGGTGAGCGAACTCGACCTCTTTGAGTGGGCGCTCGATGCCTTGGGCTGTGAGGATCACCCGCAGCTGGGGACGGAGCATGCGCCGGAATTGGCGCTGGGTCGCCCCTCTGTGGTGGCGGTCACGGGCACCAATGGAAAGACCACCACGGCTGTCTTGACCGCACGCCTGCTGGAGTCGACGGGTTTGGATGTGCAGCTCGCAGGAAATGTCAGCCCCTCCATGCTGACTGCACTTCTGGCACGACAAGCCAGCGGTCGGCTTCCCCAGGTCTGGGTGTTGGAGCTCTCGAGCTTTCAGCTGGCTTGGTCCCATCGATTTCGCCCCACTGCAAGTGCCATCTTGAATCTGACGGACGATCACCTGGATTGGCATGTGGATCGAGCAGATTACGCTGAGTCCAAGCTCCGTATTCTGGGACTGCCAGAGCCTCAGGGCCGTGTGATTGCCCCAAGAGAAGATGCAGCGCTCTTGGCTGCGATGCAGGCGCGCGCAGGACGTCGGGCAGAGGCCTTTTGGAGTTTTGGCCGCTCTGAGCTTGCGTCCGCAGCACCCGGCCTAGGCATCCTCTCGGATGGGCTCGACTGGATCGTGCTTCGACGTGATCCACAGGCGCCCCTGGAGAGGCTCATGCCCGCTGCTGCGCTGAGGCTCGCGGGCTCTCACAATCGACTCAATGTGATGGCGGCCCTGGGACTTGCCCTTGCAGTCAGTGACGATCTTGCGCCGATGTTGCATGCGCTGCGTGACTACGCTGGAGAACCCCACCGCCTGACGCCGGTTCGGACCCTGAGCGGCGTGGAGTTCATCAACGACTCCAAGGGCACCAATGTGGGCGCGACGATGGCCGCGCTCTCGGATGGCGACTTTCCATTGGCCGTGATTCTGGGAGGGGAGGGCAAGGGACAGGACTTTGCCCCGCTGGCGCGCGCCCTCGCCGACCGTGGAGCCTGCGCCATTGGAATCGGTCGTGATGGCCCTCCCATTTTGGAGCTGGCGAGGGCGTCTGGGGCAGAGACACGATCTGCCGAGACCCTCGAGCGGGCCGTTCCTCTGGCCTTTGCTTGGGTCCAGGAGAAGCTTGCACAGACTGGGCGCAGCTATGGGCAGGTTCTACTCTCCCCAGCCTGCGCCAGTTTTGACCAATTCCAGAATTATGGTCATCGGGGCGAGTGCTTTGTGATGGAGGTCGATCGATTCGCCCAAGACCAGGAGGGTCAGCTGTGATCGGTCCAAACAAGGGCTCGCAGGCCGCTCTGGACACCCCTTTGTTGGCGGTCTTTCTAGGCCTGCTCATGCTCGGACTGGTGATGGTCTATTCCGCCAACCTACCTCTGCCCAGCTCCAATGCAGAGGAGGTCTTCTGGCGACAGATGCGGGGCCATCCCATGCATCTCGCCATTGGTCTTGCCGTGTTCGTGCTCATGCTTCGGGTGCCCACGGCATGGCTGGAGCGGGTGTCTGGCCCGCTGCTGGCGATCGGCATTGGCCTGCTGGTGGTCGTGGCGCTCATCAAGCTCATCGGGGGCGCCGCCTTCATCCGAGATGGGGCGGTTCGGGCCATTCCCCTTGGGCCGTTGACCCTTCAGCCCTCCGAACTCATGAAGGTCTTTGCCTTGATCTTTGCTGCCGCCTACGCGGTGCGCAGGCAAGACCGCATGATTCAAGACGTCTGGAGAGGCCTCATTCCCATTGGCAGCCTCATGCTGCTGGTCATTGCTCTTTTGCTCTATCAGCCTGACCTGGGCTCGACCGTGGTGATCACCATGACGGTGGCGACGGTTCTCTTTCTGGGGGGCATGAGCCTGAGGGTGATCGTGCCCTTGATGATCCTCATGGTGGGCTTCTTCGTGCTGATGGTGTATTTCACGCCGTGGCGCTTGATGCGCCTGATCTCATACCTGCAGCCGTGTGACCCAGCCCATGTGCAGACCACGGGGTATCAGCTGTGTGGCGCACTCATTGCCTTTGGTCACGGGGGCTTTTTTGGGTCTGGGCTCGGGACCGGCGTGGCAAAGCTTGGCCATCTGCCTCTCCCGCACACCGACTTTATCTTTGCCGTGATTGGTGAAGAGCTCGGCTTTGTGGGGGTCACCTCTGTCCTGGTGGCATTTGGGTTTGTGGTGCGCCGCGCCTTCTTGATCGGACGCATGGCCATGTCTCAAGAGCGGCTTTTTGCGGGGCTCGTGGCTCAGGGAATCGGTGTTTGGATTGGCCTTCAGACCTTTATTCACGCGGGTGTGAACACCGGTCTTTTGCCCACCAAGGGGCTGACGCTCCCGTTCATCAGTCATGGGGGGAGCTCCATGCTGGTGGTTTGCCTGGCCATGGGGATTCTGTTGCGTATTGACCTCGAGAATCGACGGCAAGTCAGGGGCCGGGTCTCTGAGTCTGGGCGCGTCTCTGCACGGGAGGTGATGGCATGAGGGTGCTCATCGCAGCGGGCGGCACAGGAGGCCATGTCTTTCCAGCCTTGGCCGTTGCCCAGTCCCTGCGCGCAAGGGGCTTCGAGGTCCACTGGCTCGGCACGGATCGGGGGCTTGAGGCTCGGACCACTGCTGCTGCCGGCATTCCGCTCACCATTCTTCATGGGTTCCAAGGGGTGCGCGGCAAAGGGTTCAGCGCATGGCTGGGACTGCCCTTCAGGCTGCTTCGAGCCTTGCGGCAGACCTGGCAGCTCATGGACGGCTTGAGGCCTCGGGTCGTGATGACCTTTGGAGGCTACGTCACTGTGCCAGCCGGGCTGGTGAGTCGGCTCAAGGGCCTGCCGCTGCTGGTTCATGAGCAGAACGCGGTGATGGGGTCAGCCAATCGACTGCTCTCAGGCTGGGCCACGGTCGTCGCGATGAGCTTCGCTGTCACGCGGTCGGCTCCCTTGACGGCTGTTCTCACGGGTAACCCGGTGCGACCCGAGATTGCGGCCTTGGGCCCAAGTGCTCCTCGAATCTCTGCTCGCGCTGGCGCACTCAGAGTGCTCGTGGTGGGTGGAAGCCTTGGCGCATTGGCCCTGAACCGAGCACTTCCCGCTTTGCTCGTCCAGGCGGCTCAGAGGGCTGCGGAGGGGTTGGAAGTCTGGCATCAGTCGGGCGCCGCCTCGGAAGTCGAGACTCGCCAGGCGTATGGGGCCGACGATGCTCAGGCTGCACTGAAGTCCGTTCGCGTAGACGCGTTTATTGAGGATATGGCTGCGGCCTACACCTGGGCGGACTGCGTGATCTGTCGAGCCGGGGCATCCACCGTCTCCGAGCTGATCGAACTGGGGCTGCCTGCACTGCTCATCCCCCTCCCCACGGCCATCGATGATCACCAGACTGCCAATGCGCAGGCCATGGTCTCACTGGGCCTTGCCCAGATGATTCCCCAGCATGCCCACGATTTTAATGAGCAAGTGCTGCGCGCCCTGAGTCAGATGACTCGGTCTCATCTCAGCAGCCTGGCCGCAGCAGCTCGACCCGAGCAGGCGACCGAGCGCCTGGTCTCACTGGCCTTGCCTTTTCTGATGGAGCCATCGGTTTGAAACACAAGATCAAGACCCTCCACTTCATTGGCATCGGAGGCTCCGGCATGTCGGGGATTGCTGAGGTATTGCTCAATCAGGGCTACGCGATTCAGGGCTCCGATCTGCAGGCCTCTGCCGTGAGCGAACGCTTGAGCGCACTTGGGGCGCGGGTCTTTGTCGGCCATGCTCGAGAGCATATTGCGGGAGCAGATGCAGTGGTGGTCTCCAGCGCTGTGAAATCAGACAACCCGGAGCTTCTGGCGGCCAGGGCAGCCAAGGTGCCTGTGGTGCCGCGCGCGTCCATGCTCGGGGAGCTGATGAGGCTCAAGCAAGGAATTGCCATCGCTGGCACCCATGGAAAGACCACCACCACGAGTCTGGTGGCGAGCATTCTTGCGGAGGCTGGCCTGGATCCGACCTTTGTGATTGGGGGTCGATTAAATAGCGCAGGGGCCAATGCCCGTCTCGGATTGGGCGAGGCATTCGTGGCCGAGGCCGACGAATCGGATGGCTCATTCCTGAACCTCTCTCCCATGTTGGCGGTGATCACCAACATTGACGCTGACCACATGGAGACCTACGGCCACGATATGGCAAGGCTCAAGCAGGCCTTCATCTCTTTCACGCAGCGTCTGCCCTTCTATGGGACGGTCATTGCCTGTCAAGACGATCGCCATGTTCGTGAGATCTTGCCCTTTTTGTCTCGGCCCGTGGTCACCTACGGCGTGTCATCGGAGGCCGATCTCCGCGCGGATGCCATTCGTCCGGATGGCATGGGCATGCGATTTGAGCTTCAGCGAGATGGCCAGCCCGCGCTCGAGGTGAGGTTGAATCTTCCAGGTCACCACAATGTTCTCAACGCACTCGCAGCCATTGGGGTGGCCCAAGAGTTTGGTGTGCCGGATTCGGCCGTGCTCTCAGCCCTCGCCCAGTTCAAAGGCGTCGGACGTCGTCTGCAGCATTGGGGTCCCGTGACGGTTCAAGGGGGGGCTGTCGACTTGGTCGACGACTACGGCCACCATCCCGTTGAAATTGAGGCGACGCTCTCCGCAGTGCGTGGGGCCTTTCCGGGTCGTCGTCTGGTGTTGGCGTTTCAGCCCCATCGGTACAGCCGAACTCGGGATCTTTTTGATGACTTTGTCCGGGTGCTCTCTCATGGACCGGACCTCTTGGTCCTCACGGAAGTCTATGCGGCTGGTGAACAGCCCATCCCGGCAGCGGATGGGCGGTCATTGGCCCGGGCGATCCGTCAGCTGGGTCGGATCGATCCTGTGCTCATTGAGGGTCCTGATCACTTGCAAGAGGCGCTGTGTGCCGTTTGTCGCGATGGCGATGTCCTGGTCACCATGGGTGCGGGCTCCATCGGGTCGATGCCCGCAAAGCTCCTCTCCGTCCAACAGGCTCAGGGGGATGTATGCAAGCCATGAAGGCTGATTTCGGGCGGGTGGCGGTGCTGTGCGGTGGGCATTCCGCTGAGCGCGAGGTCTCGATGATGTCGGGTCAGGGGGTTCTGGAAGCGCTCGAGGCCAAAGGGGTTCAGGCCTTCCCCTTCGACCCTGCGGAGCAGCCCATGGAGATGCTGCGTGAGCTGGAGGTTGACCGTGCCTTTGTGGCCCTTCATGGCCGCTACGGCGAGGACGGTGCTGTACAGGGGGCCCTTGAGCTGCTCAAGATCCCCTACACGGGGTCGGGGGTGATGGCATCGGCCTTGGCGATGGACAAGGCCATGACCAAGCGGATCTGGAGCACCTGCGGCGTTCCGACACCTCGGTTCATGCCAGTGGATGCCTCGTCATCCCCGCGGGACGTGCTTGAGACCGTCGGCCTGCCCATGGTGGTCAAGCCTCTGCGGGAGGGGTCGTCTCTGGGCATGACGCGTCTGAGCCTGCCCGACGGCCTCAGTGAGGCCATCGCGCTGGCGACCCGCTATGACCGCCAGGCCTTGGCAGAGGCCTTTGTGCAGGGGCGGGAGCTCACCGTTGCCTTGCTGGGGGGCACGCCCGGAAGTACGGTTCGTGCGCTGCCCATTGTGGAAATCGTGGCACCTGCCGGCGACTACGACTATCAGAACAAGTACTTCACTGATGTCGTGCGGTATCACTGTCCTGCCGATCTCCCTCCATCCGTCACGCAGACCATTCAGGATCTCGCGTGCCGAGCCTTTGAGGCGATTGGATGCGAGGGTTGGGCGCGTGCCGATGTGCTCTGGCAAGAGGGCCAGCAGCCCATGTTTTTGGAGATCAACACCTCGCCGGGCATGACCAGTCATTCGCTGGTTCCCATGGCGGCTCGGGCGGCGGGAATGGATTTCGGCGACCTATGCCTTGAGATTCTCGCGGGGGCTCGGCTCAAGCTTCATGCGTCGGGAGTGGTCACATGAACCCGTTGATGGCCTTCTGGTCGAGTCCGACCTGGATGAATCGCACCGCCATCGCTCTTCTCTTGGTGGGGAGCGCTGCCCTGGTCTCTGCGGCGCTGCTCTGGTTCGCCCAGCGAGAGACCTTTAGTCTGAAATGGGTGGAGGTCCGCGCACCTCAGACCGGTCTGCTTCATGTTCAGGATGCTGACATCCGAGAGGCCCTCGAGCGCGGGCTGGCCGGAAGCGTTTTGGCGACCCCGCTCGCCCCCATTCGAGATGCGCTTGATGATCACCCCTGGGTGCGCGAGGTCAGCCTCCGTCGAGTCTGGCCCAATCGCTTTCTTCTCCAGATTCAAGAGCATGAGCCTGTGGCGGCCTGGCGCGATGGGCGGCTCTTGAATCGTCAGGGCGAACTCTTCACCGCGGATCGGGCGTGGGCGCAGACTGAGTCTGAGTCTCTCTATGGCTGTCGCTTGGTGGAGCTTGCGGGACCCGTGGGGAGTCAGTCTCGGGTTCTCACACGCGCTGCACAGACGCAGCGTGTGCTCGAGTCCTACGGCTTTACGCTCAAAGGCCTTACGCTCTCCGACCAATTCGCCTGGCAGGTCAGCCTTGGCCATGGCTTGGAGGTGGCCCTCGGGCAGGACGAGCTGCCCACGCCCTGGGATCAACGCCTCGATGCACTCAGTCAAGTGATGCAACGCATGGCCCAGCAGTCCTCTGGCCATTCAGCCTTTGTTCGGGTGGACCTGCGTTACGCCAATGGATTCGCCTTTCTGACTTCGAACCAGGCGGCTGCCTCGGCCCACACCGTCGAGCTCGCCCTCCCCAATTGCCTCCATCGACTCATTCAAGGACAACAACATGCCGCGTGACGCCAAGAGCCTCCTCGTGGGCCTCGACATTGGAACCTCCAAGATTGTCGCCCTGGTTGCAGAGGTGCAGTCTGACGGTCGGCTGGAGGTGATCGGCCTCGGACACAGCGAGAGCGATGGCCTCAAAAAGGGCGTGGTCGTCAATATCGATGCAACCGTGGCCTCGATTCAAAAGGCGCTTGAGGAGGCGGAGCTGATGGCCGACTGTAAGGTCGCCTCGGTCTGGACCGGCATTGCGGGCAGCCATATCCGGAGCTTCAACTCATCGGGCATGGTGGCGATCAAAGACAAGGAAGTGAGCCAGGCCGATGTGGACCGCGTGATGGAGACAGCCACCGCGGTGAGCATTCCAGCGGATCAGCAGATGCTGCACGTGCTGGCGCAGGAGTACATCATCGATGGTCAAGAGGACATTCGGCAGCCTCTGGGCATGAGTGGGGTGCGTCTTGAGGTGCGTGTCCACATCGTCACAGGTGCGGTCAGCGCAGCCCAGAACATCATCAAATGTATTCGACGCTGCGGCCTTGAGGTCGAGGAGCTCATTCTCCAGCCGCTGGCCTCAGCCCATTCGGTGCTGACAGAGGATGAGCGTGAGCTGGGCGTTGCGCTCGTCGACATCGGTGGCGGCACCACCGACATCGCCATCTTCTCGGGGGGTTCCATTCGCCACACCGCGGTGATTCCGATTGCGGGTGATCAGATCACCAATGACATTGCAATGGCGCTTCGCACCCCCACGAAGGATGCCGAGGACATCAAGCGTCGGCACGGTGTGGCCAAGCAGACCCTGGCTGACGCCACAGCAAGCTTTGAAGTGCCTGGCCTCGGTGATCGGGGCCCTCGCATGCTCTCGCATCAGGCCCTCGCTGCAGTGATCGAGCCTCGGGTAGAGGAGCTCTTTTCGCTCGTGGCTCAAGTGATTCGTGAGAGTGGTTTTGAGGAGCTTCTCTCGAGCGGCATCGTCTTGACCGGAGGAAGCGCCCAGCTGCCCGGCATGGTCGAGCTCGGAGAGGACGTATTTCTGAAACAGGTTCGCGTGGCCAGCCCCAGCTATCGGGGCAACCTCGCGGACGTGGTCTGCACCCCACGGTATGCCACCGCCATGGGGTTGTTGGAGGAGGCAAGGCGGCAAGTCGCGCGCGGGGAACCGGTGGACAGGCAGACCGGATCATTCCGGGACACCTTCCAGCGCATGAAGTCATGGTTTTTGGGCAATTTCTGAAGATTCGAAAAGGAGTGTGCAAATGGGCTTTGAGATGCTAGAGACGGAACCGCTCGGCACTGTCATTAAGGTGGTGGGCGTAGGAGGGGCCGGCGGAAACGCTGTGCACCACATGATTGAAAGAGGCGTACAAGGCGTGGAGTTCATCTGCGCCAATACCGATGCTCAGGCCCTGGCGAAATCCAAGGCGCACCAGGTGTTGCAGCTGGGCGGAACGGGCCTGGGCGCAGGCGCAAAGCCTGAGGCAGGCCGTGCTGCTGCGCAGGCCGATCGAGAGCGCATTGCTGAGGCCCTTCGAGGTGCTCATATGGTCTTTATCACCGCGGGTATGGGTGGCGGCACCGGAACGGGCGCCGCACCCGTCGTGGCGGAAGTGGCCAAGGAATTGGGTGCCCTGACCGTGGCCGTGGTGACACGCCCCTTCTCCTTCGAGGGTGGACGGCGCATGAAGTCTGCAGAGACCGGTCTGGCCGAGCTCGAGGGACAGGTCGACTCTTTGATCGTCATCCTCAACGAGAAGCTCGAAGAGCTGCTCGGCGACGATGTGACTCAGAAAGAGGCCTTTGCCGCGGCAGATGACGTCCTCAACAAGGCTGTGGCCGGCATTGCCGAGATCATCAATGTTGAGGGCTTGGTGAACGTGGACTTCGAGGACGTGAAAACCGTCATGAGCGAGCAGGGCAAGGCCATGATGGGAACGGCCACTGCGACCGGTCCTGACCGTGCACGTGTGGCTGCAGAGCAGGCCGTTCGCAGCCCATTGCTGGAGGGCGTGGACCTCTCCGGTGCGCGGGGTATTCTCGTCAACATCACCGCCAGCGAGAGCCTCAAGCTCAAGGAGACTCGAGTGGCCATGGACGCCATTCGGCAGTTCGCAGCGGAAGATGCCACCATCATCTTCGGCACCGTGTATGACGAGTCGCTTGGTGATGAGATGCGCGTGACCGTGGTCGCAACAGGACTAGGACAAACCCGAGCCAAGCCGACGCTGGTTCCCATGAGCCAGCCCCGAACGGCCCAGGCCACAGGAACCCACGATGCCGTTGCGATGGCTGCTGAGCCTCCCCCGCCTGTGGCCCCTCAAGCCCCGAGTTATCAGGGGTATGAGCCCCCAGCCATCTGGCGACAGCCTGCACGCAGTGAGGCTGCGGCTCGGGTCATGGCGCTCGAGGAGGGGGGGATGGACCGTCTGGACATTCCTGCATTCCTGCGCAAACAAGCGGACTAAGGACGGCGCTGCTCTGGCACACTCTCAAGTCGTACCGAGGACCTGCCTGTCCTCGGTACGTTCTTGAACTCACTTTTTCGGAGCAGCTATGGCCATTCAAGCAGGGCAAGCACTGCCCAACATCACCCTCTACGAATTTATTGAAGATGAAACACCGGGCTGCTCCGTTGGCCCGAATGCCTTTCAGGTCTCTGACCTGGTCCGCGGCAAGACCATTGTGATTTTTGGCCTGCCCGGCGCTTTCACCCCCACCTGTTCTGCCAAGCACGTCCCCGGATATGTCACCCATGCCGATGCCCTGAAGGCCAAGGGCGTGGATGAGATCTGGTGTGTCTCGGTGAATGATGCGTTCGTGATGGGAGCCTGGGGTCGTGAGCTGGGAACGAAGGGCAAGGTCAGAATGTTTGGCGACGGGAATGCCGAGTTCTCCAAGGCCATCGACCTGACCCTCGACCTCACGGGCCGCGGCCTGGGCATTCGCTCTAATCGCTATGCCATGATCGTGCGCGACGGCGTGGTGCAGACGGTCTCGGTGGAGGCGCCAGGCCAGTTTGACGTGAGCAGCGCAGAGGCGGTACTCGCCCAGCTCTAAGCACGCGCCGCAACCACATGCTCAGGCAACGCACGCTGCGCTCGGAAGTTCATGCCGAAGGCCTGGGCCTTCACTCCGGGCAGCGTGTCCGCCTCGGGCTCAGGCCTGCTCCGGCAGACCACGGAATCGTCTTTCGGCGAACAGACCTGCCTGAGCCCAACGAAGTCCGAGCGGATGCGGCCGCCGTGGGAGACACGCAGATGGCCTCCACGGTGTCCCAGGGCGCCGTGAAAGTCTCGACTGTCGAGCATTTGATGTCTGCCCTCTCGGGGCTCGGAATCGACAACCTGGTGATTGAGGTCGATGCCCCGGAGGTTCCCATCATGGACGGCAGTGCTGCCAGCTTCGTCCACCTGATCCGGTCGGCAGGCGTGCAGGAGCAGTCCACTCCCAAGCGGTTTGTGGAGGTGCTCGAGCCCATCGAGGTTCGGGAGGGCGACAAATGGGCGCGGCTGGAGCCCTATTTCGGCTTCCGGCTGGATTTCACGATTGATTTTCAGCATCCCGCCATCGATCAGACGGGGCAGGAGGTGCACATTGATTTTGCGGAGACAGAGTTTCAGTCGGTCATCGCCCGGGCCCGGACTTTCGGTTTCATGCGCGATGTGGACTTTCTTCGCTCAAGGGGACTTGCACTTGGGGGCAGTATGGACAATGCCATCGTGCTCGACGAGACCCGTGTGCTGAATCCTGAGGGGCTGCGGCGGCCGGATGAATTCGCGATGCACAAGGCCCTTGATGCGATCGGCGACCTCTATGTTTTGGGGCGGCCCCTCATGGCGCGCTATTCGGCTTATAAATCTGGACACGGACTCAATAATCAGCTGCTCCGAGCGCTCATGGCCAAGCCAAACCAGTGGCGTGAGCGAGCCTTCGAACAGCTCTCAGAGGCTCCGCTGGCATGGGCGCGTCAGTGGTCCTGGGCTTCGAGCGCGGCCAGCAGTCTTTGACGAGCAGGTTCAGGAATGGCTGGGCGTTTTCCCATGGGGCGTGGCCTCACCGACTCCGTGTAAGCCTTTGCCACCTTCACTTCGACGGACTGAATGCCCAGGGGCCGACCCAACAGGGCGACATGGCGTCTGAGGCTGTGCAGTGAGAGCCTGACACGGGCTGCAGAGGCGTGGGAGCGCATACGAAGGGTGAGTTCACTGCCTCGGAGCCCTCGAAGGGGGCTGGAGCGTACGGCGGAGTAGAGCTCTGAAACCAGTGAATCCAGGCCGGCCTCGCTCAGGAGCGTCTGCCCCAGAGTCAGCAAGACGTGTTGTTCCTCCAGCACGGACTTCAGGGAAATGCCTTGGGCCGACTGCCGATCGGAGATGGCGCCTCTGAGCGCCTGTTCCAGAGATTTCATGGGGCTCATGCTACCCTAGACCCTCTATGCTCAATCGCCTCCTTGCGTCCATTTTTGGCAGTCGCAACCAGCGACTTTTAAAGAAATACCAGTCGCGCGTCGACGCGATCAACCGGTTCGAACCAGCCATGGCTGCGCTCACCGACATCGAATTGTCGGCGAAGACTCAGGCCTTTCGGGCCCGCCTTCAGCAGGGTGAGTCGCTGGACGCCATCCTGCCCGAAGCCTTTGCGGTCTGTCGTGAGGCCTCTAAACGGGTCCTGGGCATGCGGCATTTTGATGTTCAGCTGATTGGCGCCATGGTCCTGCACGAGGGCAAAATTGCCGAGATGCGCACGGGTGAGGGCAAGACCCTCATGGCCACGCTCGCAGCCTATCTCAATGCGCTGCCCGCCAAGGGCGTTCATGTCGTCACGGTGAACGACTACCTCGCTCAGCGCGACGCCCAATGGATGGGCCGGCTGTATGGGTTCCTTGGTCTCACCACGCGGGTGAACCTTGCGGGCCTCTCCTCTGAAGAGAAGCGCGAGGCCTACGCAGCCGACATCACCTACGGCACCAACAACGAATACGGTTTCGACTATTTGCGCGACAACATGGTCGCCGATCGCGCCTCACGCGCTCAAAGGGGCTTGCAGTTCGCCATCATCGATGAGGTCGACTCCATCCTGATTGACGAAGCCCGTACCCCACTGATCATCTCGGGCCAGTCCGAGGACACGACGGAGCTCTATCGCGCCCTCAATGGATTGCCCGGCTTACTTCAGCGCCAGTCCACTGAGGACGGTGAGGGTGATTACTTCGTGGATGAGAAGGGTCGCCAGGTTCATCTCTCAGAGTCGGGTTTTGAGCGGGCCGAGGCCGCCCTCGCAGAAATGGGGCTCATCGGCGAAGGAGAGAGCCTCTATGATTCGGCCCGAATCACGCTTTTGCACCATCTCATGGCCGCACTTCGCGCCCACACCCTGTATCTGCGCGATCAGCATTACGTGGTCCAGTCAGGGCAGGTGGTGATCGTCGATGAGTTCACCGGCCGTCTGATGGCGGGCCGTCGTTGGGCGGATGGGCTGCACCAAGCGGTGGAGGCCAAAGAGGGGGTGGCCATCGAGCCCGAGAATCAGACCCTGGCCTCCATCACCTTCCAGAACTATTTCCGGATGTACGGAAAGCTCTCGGGCATGACAGGAACGGCCGACACCGAGGCCTTTGAGTTCCAGCAGATTTATGGCCTTGAGACGGTCATTGTCCCAACACACCGTCCCATGGTCAGAAAAGATCTCCAAGATCAGGTCTACCGAACCGCCGAAGAAAAAGTCGAAGCCATCATTGCGGACATTCGCACCCGGCACACGCAGGGTCAGCCGATCCTGGTGGGCACGACCTCCATTGAATCTTCCGAGCTCCTGTCGGGCTTGCTCTCGAATGCCGGTCTTGACCATCAGGTGCTCAATGCGAAGCAGCATGCGCGTGAGGCCGAGATCGTGGCTCAGGCAGGTCGTCCCGGCATGATCACCATCGCCACCAATATGGCTGGTCGCGGCACCGACATCGTTCTGGGTGGCAACATTGAGAAGGCCGTGGCTCAGATCGAAGCGGACGAGGCCCTCACTGCCGAGGTTCGCGCCCAGCGTGTGTCTGAGCTGCGTTCAGAGTGGCAGACTTTGCATGACCATGTGGTGGCTGCTGGCGGGCTCCATATCATTGGCACCGAGCGTCACGAGTCACGACGCATCGACAACCAGCTGCGCGGTCGATCAGGGCGTCAAGGCGACCCGGGGTCCTCGCGTTTTTTCTTGTCCATGGATGATCCCCTGTTGCGCATTTTTGCAGGTGATCGCATGAAGGCCATCATGGACCGCCTGGGGGTTCCCCGGGGTGAGGCGATCGAGGCAGGCATGGTGACGCGCTCCATCGAGGGGGCTCAGCGAAAGGTCGAAAACCGGAACTTCGAGATTCGCAAACAGCTCTTGGAATACGACAACGTAGCCAACGAGCAGCGCCAGATTATTTACGCGCAGCGCAATGAAATCCTGGAGTCAGACGATCTCTCCGGTCTGGTGCGTCAGCTGCGCGATGGGGCCATTGAGGCCTCGGTTCGAAGCTTTATTCCCGTTCAAAGCATTGAAGAGCAATGGGATCTCCCTGCGGCGGAGGCTGTGCTCCGAGAGCGATTCCGCCTCGAGGTCGCACTGTCTGCTCAGGTCCAACAGGCGCAAGAAATTGATGACGACGGCGTGGTTGCGCTGGCCGTTGAAGCGGCGCAAACAGCCTACGATCAAAAGCTGGCCCTCGTTCCCTCCGGTGCCTTCCACGAGTTCGAACGGTCCATCCTGTTGCAGCATCTGGATTCGGCTTGGCGTGAGCATCTGGCTGCGCTCGATCACCTTCGTCAGGGCATCCATCTGCGTGGTTATGCTCAGAAGGACCCCAAGCAGGAATACAAGCGCGAGGCATTTGCGCTCTTTGAGCAGCTGCTTGCGCGTGTGCGTGATGACGTCACCGGGCTGCTCATGTCAGTGGAAATTGCCAGTGAGGAAGAGGCGGCGCGCGCTGCGGCCGAGGCTGAGGCTGCCCGGGAGGCTGCTGCCGCTGCGGCTACCAAAGGCATGCATTTCACGCATGCGGCCTCTCCCGAAGAAGAGGGCTTTTTGGCAGATTCAGATGTTGCGGCAGCTGACGCTGCGGCTGATGCAGGGCCGATTCGCAGAGACACCCCCAAGGTGGGACGAAATGAGCCTTGTCCCTGCGGCTCCGGCAAAAAATTCAAGTCTTGTCACGGCCGTCTCGGCTAGGAGTTCGTCATGCCCGTTGGTCTGCCTCTCCCGCAGCGTGATCAATTGCTCGCGATTGCGGGCTGCGAGCTTGGATTCGCTCAAGCGGGCATCCGCAAGCCAGGCCGCAAGGATGTCTTGCTCATGCGCCTCGCTGCGGGAAGCGCTGTGGCGGGTGTC
Source organism: Bordetella parapertussis (assembly GCA_945862985.1). Classification (GTDB taxonomy): domain Bacteria; phylum Pseudomonadota; class Gammaproteobacteria; order Burkholderiales; family Burkholderiaceae_A; genus Hahnella; species Hahnella lacustris. The sequence goes on from CAMAZF010000002.1 coordinate 84,698, forward strand.
TTTACCCAGAATGCATTCTGCGCTGCCCCCGTCCAGCTCTGTCGCCAGCACCTCGCCAAGGGCGAGGGCATTCGTGCATTGGTCATCAATACCGGCTGTGCGAATGCCGGAACGGGCCGAGGTGGGCTGGATGACGCCCAGGAGACCTGTGAGGCCGTCGCCCGCTCTCTGGGCATGTCCGCGAGTCAGGTGCTCCCATTTTCCACCGGCGTGATTCTCGAGCGTCTTCCCATGGATCGCCTTTTGGCCGGCATTCAATCCGGCGTCGCTGCCCTGGGAAACGCCGATTGGTTCGATGCGGCTGAGGCCATCATGACCACCGACACCCAGCCCAAGGCGGCCAGTCGAGTGGTGCAGCTCTCACGTGGGACCGTCACACTCACTGGAATCTCCAAAGGCGCCGGCATGATTCGACCGAACATGGCCACCATGCTGGGGTATCTCGCCACCGATGCTGGGGTTCCCCAGGCTATGCTCGCAGCCTTGGTGAGGCATGCAGCCGACCACTCTTTCAATGCCATCACCATCGATGGCGACACCTCGACCAACGACTCCTTCATCGGCATTGCCACGGGGCAGGGCCCCGTCTCCTTCTCCGCAGATGAAGCGGGCACGGCGGACTGGCTGGCCTTTCAGGCGGCCTTTGTCGAGCTGTCCCAGACGCTTGCGCAGGCCATCGTGCGTGACGGCGAGGGTGCGACAAAGTTTATGGCCATCGCCGTAGAGGGGGCACGAAGCCGAGACGAAGCGCGTCAGGTGGCATACGCCGTCGGACACTCTCCCTTGGTCAAGACCGCATTTTTTGCGAGTGATCCCAACCTCGGCCGAATACTGGCTGCAATTGGGTACAGTGGGGTCCCCGACCTGGATGTCTCTCTCATCTCTGTTTGGATCGGCGAGACCTTGGTCGCGCAGGCCGGTGGTCGAGCGGCGAGCTATTCGGAGTCCCTCGGTCAGGCAGAGATGGCGAAAGCCGACATCTCCGTGCGCATTGCACTGGGTCGAGGAAGCGTCAGCTCCACCATCTGGACCTGCGACCTCTCCCACGACTATGTCAGCATCAATGCCGACTATCGATCCTGAACTGATGCAGCGGCTGCTGCGCAAGCTCGACGCGCTCCTGCCGGAGCCAGCCCCAGCACCCGACTTCTCGTCTCAATGGGCCTTCCAGTGGAGGCGGCAGTCCACCCCGCTTGGTGAGCAGGGATCCCTTCGTGCAGTGTCCCAGCCGGCTTGGGTTCGTTTTTCCGATCTTCACCACATCGAGCATCAGGCCGAGCGAGTCATTCGCAACACCCGCCATTTTGTCTCGGGCCTTCCCGCCAACAATGTCCTCATGACCGGTGCGCGAGGCACAGGCAAGTCGTCCCTTGTGCGTGCGTGCCTGACCGAGTTTGGAGCACAGGGACTTCGCCTGATCGAAGTGGATCGTGATCACCTCGCCGACCTGCCCACACTGGCCGATCGAGTTCAAGGGCAGCCCCAACGCTTCATCGTTTTCTGTGATGACCTGTCGTTTGAGCCCGGAGAGCCCGGATACAAGGCACTCAAGTCCGTGCTCGATGGCGGTGTGTCAGCCCAGCCGTCGAACCTGCTCATCTACGCCACGTCCAACCGCCGTCATCTGATGCCGGAGCAGGCCTCAGAGAATCTCCAGGCTCGCATGGATGCCTCAGGTGAACTTCATCCTGCAGAGTCCACTGAGGAGAAAGTCTCCTTGTCCGATCGGTTCGGCCTCTGGGTCTCGTTTCATGGGTTCGCTCAGACGGCCTATCTCGACATCGTTCATCACTGGCTCAAGCAGTTAGGGATTCCCTCGGAGCAATGGCCAGAGGCCAGGCTCGAGGCTCTGCAGTGGGCGACCCAGCGAGGGTCACGCTCAGGCCGAGTGGCACATGCCTTTGCGCGAGACTGGGCCGCGCGCCAGCAGGCTCGTGACTGATCTGGGCCATGCTGGCCGAGTCCAGGTCGGTGTGGGGCTCGTGCGTAGTCGCCATGGGCAATGGCTGTTGGCCAGTCGCCCACCCGGAAAGGCTTATGCGGGCTGGTGGGAGTTTCCCGGTGGAAAGGTTGAGGCTGGAGAGACGCCCGAGCAGGCCGTCTGCCGCGAGCTTCGTGAGGAGCTTGGGCTGCTCGCACACGCTGCGCATGTGAAAGAGGTCTTGGCCTTTGATTACCCCCACGCTCGGGTCTTGCTGCATTTCTGTGAGGTGGTGGACTGGTCAGAGCCCGATGGTGGGCTGCGGGGCCTAGAGGGTCAGCAGTTCTGCTGGATCTGGGCCCGTGGCCCTCACCCCTTTCCGCTGTTGCCCGCCAGCCGACCGATTCTTCAGCGTCTAGAACTCGCAGATCGCGAGTCGAAAGCGCAGTGAGCCCTGAAAGGGCTGGGGCTGAAGGCGCTCATTGACCGCTCGGAACCGAACGGCCACCACATATTTGTTGGCGCTCATGTCGCAGATGAGCCCCCGCCCTGCCGGTGCCCAGACTCGGATGAGCTTGGCCTGACGGCCTCCAGGGTTCATTTCGAAGAGCCCGTCTTCGGCGGTCATCTCTTGCGGTTCAGCCACTTCGCGCAGGAGTCGCAGACAGAGCTGGGCCGATCTGAGCACGGCGCTGACCGGCGCCACCCAGTTCTCCATGTGCACGCGGCGTTTCTCGGGACTGAACGTCAGCCAGAGCGAGAGCACGGGCAAATCAAACGGGCAGTCCCCTGCGGGAATACCTGCTCGGCCTTTGAGCGACTGCAGAAACTCGACCTCAGGAACATGGGGCCCCAGTCGCATCTGCACTTCGCCAAGTGTCTCGAACAGATAGGTCACCTCGGTGAGGACCGCCTCGAGGCGCTCGCTCGCAACGCCGGGCTGACCGACGAAACGCTCCAGCTGAATGCGTTGTCGTTCGAGCTCTTGGAGCAGCTCGTTTTTGATGTCGCTGCGGCTCGAGAGAAGGTCAAACAGCTCGAGGTAGGAGGAGAGCCAGGCCCGGTGGGCAGAGGCTTCGCTGGCCAAGGCCAGCTTTTCGAGCCGGTTGCTGATGCACTCCAGGCGCATCATGGTCCGAACGCGCTCGCTGCAGGGCAGTTCGAAGATCTGTTCGAGCGAGGGCGGAGGCGCGAGAGGTGCTGTCGACGACATCTCGCGATTATGTCTGATTGCTGAGCGAATCGGGGTTGATGTCTCGCGTTCGAGCGTCAAGCCAGCGATGATGAAGCGCAAGGACCTGGGCGGAGAGTTGTTCTACCGTGCCCTCGTTTTGAATCACATCATCGGCCAGTGCCAGCCGCGCCTCTCGGCTCGCTTGCAACCTCAGGATGCGGTCTAGAGTCTGATCTGAAATGGCCTGTCTTTGCAGGACGCGGGCGCGCTGAAGAGAGACCGGGACATCAACCACTGCCACTCTCCAGACCCAGTCCGGTCGATTCTGGCCGGCACCCTCAGCCCAGAGTGGCACGGCGTAGAGGGTATAAGGCGCACTCGATGCTGCCAGCGCGGACATGGCATGAGATTGAATCTGGGGGTGGAGAATCGCCTCAAGCCGAGCTCGCTGGCTAGGGTCATGAAACGCGAGTTCGCGCATCACCGCTCGGTCCAGGCGCCCATCAGGGCCAAGCACTTCATCTCCAAAAGCCTTGCGAATCTCGGCCATGGCGGCGCCTTGAGGGCCGGTGAGTTCGTGGGCGATCTGATCAGCGTCCACCACGGGAACCCCCAAGGTCTGAAAGATCTCGCAGGCTGCAGACTTGCCCGATCCAATGCCGCCTGTCAGCACGACGACGGCCGTATTCATGCGCCCCAACCCTCAGTCAATACCCAGGGCAACACCACCAGTCCGGCCAGGCAGAGGCCAGGGCCAAACGGGAGGGCCGTAGAGCGATTCCAGCCAAACCGCAGCATGCCCCAGGTGATCACAGGCAGCATGACGAGGCTGGCTCCCACAATGACGAGTGGGAGACCAGAGAAGCCAACCCACAGGCCCATAGCCCCGAGCAGGGCAAGGTCTCCTCGGCCAATCGGCTCGCTCTGTGCATCGGGGCTCGATCGCTTACGCATCAAGCTGCCCACCGCCCAGGGCAGGAGGTATCCAAAGGCGCCTCCTGCGAGAGCCGCCATGAGTCCCGGGCCAAGGCCGCTGAGCGAGATCACCACCCCAATGGCTGCGAGTGCAACAGTCAGACGGTCTGGCAGCAGACGGCATCGGAGGTCAATCAGGGCGCAGCTGGTGAGCAGTCCAGCCCAGAGCCCTAGCGCGATGCCCTCTGCAGGACTGGGGGCCCGCAGCAGGAGAGACAAAGGCAACAGCGCCACGGCCGCAGCAAGCACTGCATGAAGCAGGGGGGAGTGCAGCACCGGAGCATCTTCGCCCAGCCAGCGCTTGACCTCCGGCTGTGCTACGAGTCTTGCGGACAACCCGGCAGCCCCTGCAAGGACGCAGGCGAGCACCGTGGTCGCGAGGTCAGGCCACATGCTTGTGAAGCAGCACGCGCCGAATCGCCCGGTCTTGGACTTGCTGAATCTCGATGGGCACGCCTTGGATCTTGAGGCTGAGGTTGGCCTCTGGGAGATCTTGCAGGGTCTCAAGAATAAGGCCGTTGATGGTTCGAGGGCCATCGACTGGGAGCGTGAGCCCAAGCCTTCGATTGATCTCTCGCACGAGGGTATCTCCATCGACCGCTGCCGTGCCGTCTTCTTCCCACTGCAGCTGCCGCGGCCCGGCTCCATCGGTGCTGAGTTCGCCCACCAGCTCTGAGACGATATCTTGGACCGTGACCATGCCCTGGACTTCACCATATTCATCGACGACCAGAGCAAGCCGGGCTCGGTTGGCCTGAAAGACTTGCATCTGCGAGAAGAGACTGGTGCCCTCGGGTATGAAATAGGCCGGCATCAAGGCCTCGATGAGCGCCTCTTTGCTGAACTCATCGTTGGCCAGCATGGAGACAGCCTTTCGCACATGAAGAATGCCGCGGACCTGATTGAGCTCTCCGTCATAGACCGGTAGCTTGTTGTGAAAGCAGGTGCTGATCTGCTCGCGCAGCTTTCCCTCGTCGTCCTCGAGGTTGAGCGCCTCAATCTTGGGTCTGGGCACCATCACGTCATCAACGGTCAGGTCCTCGAGGTCAAAAAGGTTGAGCAGAATCTCTCGGTGTTGCTTCGGAATGAAGGCTGCCGACTCTACGACTGCGGCCCGGAGCTCTTCAGGCCGAAGGCCCTCCTCCCGTTTCGACGAATTCAGCCGGAGCAGCTTCAGCAGCCCATTGACCAACAAGTTGACCGCCCCTACCAGGGGGCGAAACAGAAGGGTGAGCGGGGTGAGCAGAAAGCTGGCCCCGATGGCCACCTTCTCTGGACGGTTTGCTCCGATGACCTTGGGGAGGATCTCGGCGAACACGATCAGCAGGCTTGCCGCCACAGCCGTGGCAATGGCAAGCACCTCGTCGTTGTTACCGAAGGTGTTGATGGCGATTGCGGTGATCAGTGCGGTGAGGGCTGCATTCACCACATTGTTGCCCAGAAGGATGGTGGCCAGCAGCCGGTCTGTTTTGTCGAGCAGGTTCATCACCAGCTTTGCGCCGCGATGCCCTTGTGCAGCCAGGTGCCGCATACGGTAGCGGTTCACGGCCATCAGGCCAGTTTCAGAACTCGAGAAAAAAGCGGACAGCCCAAGGAGCACCAACAGTGCCAGGCCCTGCGCCCAAAGGGAAAGATCGCTCAATGAGGAACCAGACGGGTTGCCATGATGCCCTTAGTGTAGGCCATTCATGGTCGGGGTGAGAGGATTCGAACCTCCGACTCCTGCGTCCCGAACGCAGTACTCTACCAGGCTGAGCTACACCCCGACGGACCGCCAGAGGCGCACTTTACTGACGCCTGCTGGTGATGAAAGACAGCAAGTCTAGCAGGGAAGCCTTGTGTTCGGACGGGCTCAGCGGTTCGAGCGCGGCACGGGCCAGGTCGCATTCCGCACGGGCGGACTCCCAGGTTGCATGGAGCACACCAGATTGACGAACCATCTGAATGATGGCGCCGATGTCGGCAGACTCAGGGTCAAGAATGGCCTGCCTGAGCGCTTCGCGTTGCTGCTGGTCTGACTGCGCCATGAGCAGAATGAGGGGCAAAGTGGGCTTGCCCTCACGCAGGTCGTCCCCGAGTTGCTTGCCCATGACCGATTCGTCGCCGTCGTAGTCCAGCGCATCATCGGTGAGTTGGAAGGCGGTTCCCAGGTGACGGCCCACCGCACTCATGCGCTCGATCATGTCGGCTGGACAGCCGCAGAGGACCGCGGGGAGGCAGGCTGAGGCCTCAAAGAGTTTGGCTGTTTTGAAGCGAATCACTTGCAGATAACGCGCCTCGTCCACGTCAGGGTCTTGGCAGTTCAGCAGCTGCAGCACCTCGCCCTCGGCAATGACATTGGTTGCATCCGCCAGCACGGCCATGACGGCCAGGGAGTTGCAAGACAGCATCATCTGAAAAGCCCGGGAATACAGAAAGTCGCCCACCAGCACGCTCGCCGCATTGCCGAAAATGGCATTCGCAGTCTGACGATTGCGGCGCATACCGGACTCGTCCACCACATCATCATGGAGCAGGGTGGCTGTGTGGATGAACTCCACAATGGCGGCGAGTTCATGGATCTGGGGATGCTCAGGAAGCGCGGCCCCGGCGCGTGGCCGCCCCTTGGCGGTCAGGTCTGCCTGTATGGCGCCCGCGGTCAGCAGAAGCAGGGCAGGGCGAACACGCTTGCCACCCCCGCTGATGATGTAATCACCCACTTGCTCTACAAGCGGCACTGAGCTTGAAAGTCGAGCACGAATCACCTGATCGACCGCCGCCATGCCCTCAGCGATGGGTGCAAAGAAAGCGGTGGAGGAGCGATCGTTCATGTTGACGGAACTTTACCCGCTTTGTGGCGTGCTGCACGGGGCTTGCAAGTTAGCCAAGTGGCCAATACAATGGTGGGCTTTTCCGGCTTTGCAGCCAGAACGGTTGCAGACAAAGACCGAAGCATCAAGAACGAACAGAAGAGAGAGTCGAATAATGTACGCAGTCATCAAAACCGGCGGCAAGCAGTATCGGGTTGCACCCGGAGACACCCTGCGCGTGGAGACGCTGACCGCCGAGGCAGGCCAAGAAGTGGTGCTGGCCGAAGTGCTCGCCATGGGTGAGGGTGAGGCCCTGCAGATGGGCGCCCCTTTACTCTCAGGCGCAAGCGTCAAGGCGGTGGTGACTGCGCATGGTCGCGGCGACAAGGTTCGTATTTTCAAGCACCGTCGTCGTAAGCACTACGCGAAGACCCAGGGTCATCGTCAGAATTACACCGAAATCAAAATTGCAGCGCTGGTCAAGCCCGACGGTTCCGTCGTGACCGCCTAGTTTTTTAAGGACGAGTTCGAAATGGCACAGAAAAAAGGCGGCGGCTCTACGCGAAATGGTCGTGACTCAGAGTCGAAACGACTGGGCGTAAAACGGTTCGGCGGAGAGGCCGTGCTGGCAGGGAATATCATCGTGCGTCAGCGTGGAACCACTTTCCACCCAGGCCTCAATGTGGGAATGGGCAAAGACCACACCCTGTTTGCATTGGTCAACGGCAAGGTTTCCTTCTCGGTTCAGGGCCCCCTCAAGCGCTCGACCGTTCACATCATCACCGAGTAAGCGTAAGCCTTCTCGCGTAGCAGGGCTGCGCTGAGGTTGCCATCAGACAAAGCCCCGCCATTCGGGGCTTTTTCTTTTTATGAAATTCATCGACGAAGCCACCATTGAGGTCCATGCCGGCAAGGGCGGCAATGGCGCAGCCGCCTTTCGGCGTGAGAAATTCATCCCCAAGGGGGGACCCAGTGGCGGCGATGGCGGGCGTGGCGGGAGCATTTACGCCCGAGCCGACCGAAACATCAACACCCTCATCGATTATCGCTATGCCCGCATTCACCGTGCACGAAGCGGAGAGCAGGGCCAGGGTCGAGATCGATATGGCGCGGGGGCCGATGACATCGAGCTTCGCGTTCCGGTCGGCACCATGGTCTTCGATGCGGACACCGAGGAACTGCTCTTTGACCTGAGCCTCGATGGCGAGCGCGTGGTGCTGGCCAAGGGCGGCGAAGGTGGGCTGGGCAACCTGCACTTCAAGTCCAGTGTGAACCGAGCGCCGCGGCAGTTCACCCCTGGTGAGCCTGGCGAATCTCGTCGCCTGCGTCTCGAGCTGAAGCTTCTGGCCGATGTGGGTCTTTTGGGCATGCCCAATGCGGGAAAGTCCACCCTTGTGGCAGCCATCTCCAATGCACGGCCCAAGGTGGCCGATTACCCCTTCACCACCCTGAGCCCCCAACTGGGCGTGGTCCGAACCGGCCCTGCGCGCAGCTTTGTCATTGCGGACATTCCTGGGCTGATTGAGGGCGCGGCGCAGGGCGCTGGCCTTGGCCATCAGTTTCTTCGTCACATTCAGCGTACGCGGGTGCTCCTGCACCTCATCGACATGGCTCCCACCACGGAGGAGACCGATGAGGCAGTCATTGGCAAGCAGCTCGCCACCGATATTCGCGCATTGGTGAAAGAGTTGGCCGCCTTCGATCCGACCCTCAAGGACAAGCCGCGCTGGCTCATTCTGAACAAAATGGACCTGCTTCAGCCAGAGCAGCGTGAGCGGCGCTGGAAGGCCATGAACCGATCTCTGCGCTGGAAAGGCCCGGTCTATATGACGTCTGGCCTCACGCGCGCAGGCTTAGAGGATCTGGTTCAGGCGGTTCAGCACTCGCTGGATGCGCAGCGGTCAGAGGAATTCGGCTCCGTTGAGACCGATGTCCGGTTTGTTGGGGAGCCACCCAGCCATGACGCGCAGTGAGCTCATCCCGCCGGGGCTCTGGGTCGTCAAGCTCGGGTCGAGCCTGGTCACCAATGCGGGGCGCGGAGTGGATCAAGAGGCGATCGCTGGGTTTGCCGCGCAGATGGCAGCGCTGCACGCCCAAGGTCACCGTGTCGTGTTGGTCTCCAGTGGCGCCATTGCAGAGGGGATGAAGCGCCTGGGCTGGCGCGAGCGGCCCCATGAAATTCACGACCTTCAGGCGGCGGCCGCAGTGGGCCAGATGGGCCTCGCGCAGGCCTATGAGACGGGCTTTCTTCGTCATCAGCTTCAAACGGCTCAGATCCTGCTCACCCACGAGGATGTCTCCGATCGACGACGCTACCTCAACGCTCGTGCCACTCTGCGCACCCTCTTGGACCTGGGCGTCGTCCCCGTGATCAATGAGAACGACACTGTGGTCACCGACGAGATCAAGCTGGGCGATAACGACACCTTGGCAGCGCTGGTCACCAATCTGCTCGAGGCGGATCGGCTGGTCATCCTCACGGACCAGGCGGGCCTCTACTCGGCAGATCCCCGAAAAGATCCCACGGCCACCTTGCTCACCGAGGTTGGTGCCAACGACCCCCGGCTGCTGGAGATGGCTGGCGGAGCGGGCAGCCACATCGGCACAGGGGGTATGGCGACGAAGGTACGGGCTGCTCAGCGAGCGGCCCGCAGCGGGGCCGACACCATCGTAGCGAGCGGTGCAGAGCAGCAGGTGCTGATCCGTCTCGCCCAAGGCGAGCCTCTGGGCACCTTGTTCCGAGCAGACCTACCCATTCTGACCGCGCGTCAGCAATGGCTGGCCGATCACCTCCAACTGAGAGGACGTCTCGTTCTGGATGCGGGGGCTGCACGTGTGCTGGTCTCCGGTGGCAAGTCGCTCTTGCCAGTGGGCGTGACAGCGGCCGAGGGCGATTTTGACCGAGGCGATGTGGTGGCCTGTGTCTCCCCGGATGGCCAAGAGCTCGCGCGCGGCCTCGTGAACTATGCCGCCAAGGAGGCGCGCCGAATTTTGGGAAAACCGTCCGGTCAGATTGAGGCTGTCTTGGGCTTTGTGGAAGAACCAGAGCTCATCCATCGCGACAATCTTGTGCTGACTTCCTCAGGCGAGAAGAGATAGCCCGCTAGCTCGTGCATGGCCTGCCAGTAAACCTGGCGTTTGAATTCAATCACCGACTCCAGTGGGATACAGAAGTCGTGCCAGCACCAGTCGTCAAACTCCGGTTTTTCTATGCCGGAGCGTAGCCGCACGTCGCTGTCATCACCGAGCATGCGCAGCAAATACCAGATTTGTTTCTGACCGCGATAGAGTCCCCTCCACTCTCGACGCACCCAACGGGTGGGCACATCGTAGTGGAGCCAGTCTTGCGTTCGAGCGAGCACGCGCACATGCTCCGGCCGGAGTCCCGTCTCCTCGAAGAGCTCGCGGTACATCGCAGCCTCAGGCTCTTCTCCGTCCTGGATGCCCCCCTGTGGGAACTGCCAGGCCTGTTCGCGAATGCGCTTGCCCCAGAAGACCTGATTGATCTCGTTGACGAGAATGATGCCGACGTTGGGCCGGTAGCCATGTTCATCCAGCATAATTCCGACATTATACGAAGTGACCTCCGGAACTCTTGCATGCGCGCCTCACAATTTCATATTCAGACCCTCAAAGAAGACCCATCAGATGCTGAAGTTGCAAGCCAGCGCCTGATGATGCGCACCGGCATGATTCGACGATTGGGCGCCGGGATTTACACCTGGATGCCGATGGGACTGCGGGTTCTGCGCAAAGTGGAGGCCATCATTCGCGAAGAGATGGACGCTGCAGGGGCGCTCGAAGTGGTGATGCCTGTGGTTCAGCCTGCCGAGCTCTGGCAAGAGACGGGCCGCTGGGACAAGATGGGTCCAGAGCTTCTGCGCATTCGGGACCGTCACGGCCGTGACTTTGCCTTCCAGCCCACCTCTGAAGAAGTGGTGACCGACTTGGCCCGCCAAGAGATCAAGAGCTGGAAGCAGCTGCCCAAGAATTTTTATCAGATCCAGACGAAGTTCCGAGACGAGCGCCGGCCGCGCTTTGGCGTGATGCGCGGTCGAGAGTTTGTCATGAAGGATGCCTATTCCTTCGACAAGGACGTGGTCTCGGCTGAGGCGAGTTACGACCGCATGTTTGCGTGCTACTGCAAGATCTTCGACCGTCTGGGCCTGCGCTACCGCGCAGTCGCTGCGGATACTGGCGCCATCGGTGGATCCCGTTCTCACGAGTTTCAGGTGATCGCGGAGACCGGTGAAGACGCCATTGCCTATTGCCCGAGCTCAGACTACGCCGCCAACATCGAGCTGGCAGAGGCCGTGGCCTTGCTCGATTCGCGGGGATCTCCGCTGGAGGAGATGCGCGTCGTGCCCACGCCTGGCGTCAGCACCTGTGCCGGGGTAGCAGAGCTGATGAATGTTTCCATCGAGCGCACCGTGAAATCTCTGGTGCTGGCCACGGACCCCGATCCCGAACAAGACCCAAGTGCGCCCGTTCGACTCTGGCTGCTGCTCCTGCGTGGTGATCACGACATGAATGAGGTGAAGGTGGGCAAGCTCGAGGGCCTCAAGCACGGTTGGCGTTTTGCCACGGCCGACGAGATTCGTGCTGCCTTCCATGCAGAGCCCGGGTATCTTGGTCCCCTCTTTCAGCATGGCAAGCCCGCTCATCTCACGGTCATCGCCGATCGAACCGTGGCCCTCATGTCCGACTTCGTCATCGGCGCCAACGCGGTTGATGCGCATATTCTTGGCGTGAACTGGGGACGCGACCTTCCTGAGTCGGATTCGGTGGCGGACCTGCGCAATGTGGTGGAGGGGGACCCTTCCCCGGATGGCAGAGGAGTACTGGCGATTCAGCGTGGCATTGAGGTGGGACATGTCTTCTACCTCGGAACCAAGTATTCGGAGGCCATGAAGGCCACCATGCTGGATGAAACTGGACGGCCTCGGGTCATGGAAATGGGCTGCTACGGCATTGGTGTGACGCGAATTGTGGGCGCAGCCATCGAGCAAAACCATGATGCGCGCGGCATCATCTGGCCGCAGGCGCTGGCCCCCTTTGACCTGGTGATCTGCCCGGTGGGGGCTTCCAAGTCCGAGCGGGTCAAGGCCGTGAGCGAGCAGCTCTACGCAGACTGCGTCGCTGCAGGTCTCTCGGTGATGTTGGACGATCGAGACGAGCGCCCGGGCGCCATGTTTGCAGACTGGGAGCTCATCGGCGTGCCCTTGCGGGTCACGGTGGGAGACCGAGGCCTCGCAGAAGGCCGACTCGAGCTGGTGGAGCGTCAAGACATGGTGCAGCAGGATCTTGCGCTGGAGGGCGCGGTGGTCAGCCTGCTGGATCGGGTGCGCGCTGGGAGGGGATAGACCAGGCTAGCGGCCAAATCCACCCATGCCGCCCATCCCGGGAAGCCCCTTCATCCCGCCAAGGGCCTTCATCATCTTGGCCAAGCCACCTTTCTGCATCTTCTTCATCATGTCCTGCATCTGCTCGAACTGAGCCAGCAGACGATTGACCTCCTGCACCTGAACGCCTGCACCAGCGGCAATCCGTCGCTTTCGACTGGCCTTGATCAGAAGCGGGTTACGCCGCTCTGCAGGGGTCATGCTATTGATGATGCCCTCCATGCGCCCGACCGACTTGTCCGCCTGCGAGAGGTCTTGGCCCTTGGCCGCTTGCTGCATCTGGCTGGGCAGTTTGTCGATGAGGTTTGAGAGACCTCCCATGGATTTCATTTGACCGATCTGTAGCTTGAAGTCTTCCAGATCGAATTTGGCACCGGACTTCAGCTTGGCGGCGACCTTCTCGGCGGCCTTGATATCGATGGACTTCTGGGCCTGCTCCACCAGCGCGAGCACATCCCCCATGCCGAGAATGCGTTGGGCAAATCGCTCCGCATCGAAAGCCTCTAGTCCGTCGATCTTTTCAGATGTGCCGACGAACCGAATGGGGCAGCCCGTGATGGAGCGCACCGACAGCACCGCTCCGCCCCTGGCGTCTCCGTCAACCTTGGTGAGCATGACACCCGTGAGCGGAATCGTCTGCCGAAAGGCCTCTGCCGTGCGCACCGCATCCTGCCCTTGCATGGCATCGACCGTGAAGAGGGTTTCGATGGGCCGCAGGGCTGAGTGCAGCGCCGAGATCTCCGCCATCATGGCCTCGTCAATGGCGAGTCGTCCTGCCGTGTCGACCAGCAGCACATCATGGAAATGTCGTTTGGCCCACTGAACGGCGTCTTGTGCGATCTGGAGGGGTTGGTCGGAGGCCTGGCTGGGAAACCAATCGGCGCCGGCCTGCTCGGTCACGAGCCTGAGCTGCTCAATGGCTGCGGGCCGATAGACGTCACAGGAAACGGTGAGCACCTTTTTCTTGTGGGTCTGAGTGAGCCAGCGGGCGAGTTTGCCCACTGTGGTGGTTTTACCTGCGCCCTGCAGACCGGCCATGAGCACAATCGCAGGCGGCTGTGCGGAGAGATTCAGGCCCGTGGCCGGGGGCGTCTCTCCGGACATGAGTGCCACCAACTCTCGGTGGACGACCCCGACCAGGGCTTGGCCTGGTGTGAGGCTGGACTGGACCTCTTGGCCCATGGCCTTTTCCCGGACCTGCTGGATGAATGTCTTGACGACCGGAAGCGCGACGTCTGCATCGAGCAGGGCGAGACGCACCTCACGAAGCATGTCCGCGGTGTTCGACTCCGTGAGACGTGCCTCACCGCGAATCGTGCGCAAGGCTTTGTCGAACCGTTCGGTGAGGGACTCGAGCATGGGGTAAAGGGCTTCCGCTACACTGGTTGAATGACTGCTCTATTGTACGGCGCTACCCCCTGGCTGGCCTCTCTGGGCTATGTATTGCTTTGTTTTCGACTGAAATCCAAAACGCTTGCCCAGGCCCTGGGCATGGCCGTGATCATCCTTCACGGAGCAGCGCTCATCCCGGCTTGGTTCCAAGCCGAGAGCCTCAGATTTGGCTTCGCTTACGCCATGTCTTGGATGCTCTGGCTCGCAGTGGTGACCCTCTGGATCGAGACTTGGACGCAGCGTGCGGGCCGGCTCATGATCTTTGTGTATCCCGTGGCGGCCATCGCTGCAGTCCTGCCGTTTTGGTTTCCGGGTGCGCTGATGGCCTTAGAGGCCTCCCCGCTCTTTCGGGTGCACATCCTCATGGCCATGCTCGCCTACAGTGCTTTCTTCGTTGCAGCGGTCTATGCCGTCTTGATGCTCGGCCAGGAGCGCGCGCTCCATCAGCACGGGTCGCCCTCCGCCCTCTGGGATGAGCTGCCCCCACTCTTGACCCTGGATCGTCTCTTGGTCCGCTCGGTCGGGTTGGGCTTTGGGCTTCTCAGCGGCACACTCCTCTCAGGCGCCCTCGTGTTGTCTGCAGAAGGTGAGGGGCTGCTGCGACTCGATCACAAAACCATTTTCACCCTGGCTACATGGGTGATGGTGGCGCTGTTTCTTTTGGGCCGGGTTCGATGGGGGTGGCGAGGCCGGCTGGCCTCTCGATTCACCCTCGGCGGATTCAGTCTGCTGCTGCTGGCCTATATTGGTAGCCGATTTGTGCTGGAGGTTGTGATCGGCCGGCCCATCCTTCCCCAGACCTAACTCGGAGCAGCACCCTCATGCTGGGCAAGATTCTGATTGTGCTGTTGGCTGTGGGGCTTGCGTTGCTCGCGCTCCGATCTGCACTGGGCAAGAGCAAGAAGCCGCCTGAGGCAGACAAGCCCGTCGCAAAAGACGCAGACAGACCGAGTCGCCTCTACCCCTGTGCGCGCTGCGGTGCCATGACCCCGCAAGAGGATGTGATCTGGCTGGAGGGCAAGCCCTTCTGCAGTCGATCCCATGCACAGCCCTGACCAGCCCCCCCTCAGGCTTGAGGCCTCCGGCTGGCTCGAGCGTCAGCCCGGGGTCCAACACTGGGTCTCTCCGCATACAGACGCTCGGCCGGCGGGGGAGCTCATCACCCTGCTGGTGCTTCATTGCATCAGCCTGCCACGCGGCCAGTACGGTGGTGGCTTCATTCAAGATCTTTTTATGGGTCGACTCGACTGCGCTGCCCACCCCAGTTTTGAGTCGTTGAGAGACCTGAAGGTCTCGGCCCACTTTCTGATTGATCGGGGCGGAATGATTCATCAGTTTGTGCCGGTGGGTGAGCGGGCTTGGCATGCGGGGCGCTCGAGCTTCCAGGGCCGAGAGGCGTGCAATGACTTTTCGATTGGCATTGAGCTTGAGGGGGTAGACGATGAAGACTACCTGCCCATTCAGGAGCAGCAATGCCTGCGTCTGAGCCTCGCACTGGTTGAAGCCTGCCCAAGCCTTCAATGGATGGCGGCCCATAGTGACATTGCACCTGGACGAAAGACCGATCCTGGTCCTGGATGGGACTGGCCTCGATTTCAAGCTGAGCTCGATCAGACCTTGGCCAAACTGCCCGGCTCGCATTCTTTGAAATATTTTTTTCACGACTAATCTCAAACGAGAACGGGCCTTCTCGACCGCTTTGAGGTCAAGACCCGCGCCTGTGTTGAGCCTGGATGACGATCCCCATGAGTGCAGTTGCTTCGCGGCGATTGTGCGTCCGCATCACAGGGAAAACCCCTCAGGAATGGCTTGCGCCAATTTTCTCAGGGCTACTAGAATTAGTACCCAATCAGTCAAATAGCTACTAGCGCTAGTAAAAACGCGACAGTAGTGCGCTTTCACCAAGGAGACCGCGCCAATGCAGTGGGCCAGCACCGTTACCCCCCCCAATCCCTCCCTGTCTGAGTCCTCCGGCGCCACCCTCGCGACCGAAACAGCTGACCTGAGCGACCGTGTCACCGGTGTTCCCAGTGACCTCAAGGTCATTCGACGTCACGGGGCCGTCGTGGTCTTCGAGGCCCAGAAAATCACCGTTGCGCTCACCAAAGCCTTTCTGGCCGTTCAGGGCGGCCAAGGGGCCGCCAGCGCGAGGGTTCGTGAGGTGACTGAGCAACTGACTCAGCAGGTGGTTGGCGCGTTGCTGCGCCGGATGCCTGCCGGTGGCACGGTGCATATCGAAGACATTCAGGACCAGGTCGAACTGGCCCTGATGCGCTCCGGCGAGCATGAGGTGGCTCGTGCCTATGTGCTCTATCGTGAGCGCCGATCACAGGAGCGTGCCGCCCAGACTCGCGTGGAGGTGGCCGAGCATCGGCTCTCCATGGTGGTCGATGGCCAGCGCGTCCCCCTCGATGAGGCTTGGCTTTTCCAGATCATTCGTTCCGCCTGCGCCGGTCTCGAAGACTATGCTCACGCCGACGACGTCATGAGTGACACCGTCAAGAATCTCTATGACGGTGTGCCTGTTGAAGAAGTTGAGAAGTCCGCCATCCTCGCCGCCCGTGCCCTCATTGAAAAGGATCCCGCCTATGCAAAAGTCAGTGCCCGCCTGCTGCTGCACACCATTCGCAAGGAGATTTTCCAGGCCGAGGTTCCGCAGACCGAAATGGATGCGCGCTATCGCGAATATTTCCCACGATTCATCAAGAAGGGCGTCGAGATTGGCCTTCTGAATGAAGAGCTGACCCGTTTTGATCTCAAGCAGCTTGCAGCCGCGCTCCAGCCCGAGCGAGACCTCCAGTTTGACTACCTTGGGCTGCAGACCCTTTATGACCGCTATTTCCTGATCGATCGCAACGACCGCTTCAGCGGAGAGGGTCGGCGCATCGAGATGCCCCAGGCATTTTTCATGCGGGTGGCCATGGGGTTGGCCATCAATGAGTTGAACCGAGAGGCTCGAGCCATCGAGTTCTACCAGCTGCTCTCAAGCTTCGACTTCATGAGCTCCACCCCAACGCTCTTTAACAGCGGGACGACGCATTCTCAGCTGTCCTCCTGTTATCTCACCACGGTGTCCGATGACCTCGATGGAATTTACGAGGCCATCAAGGAGAATGCGCTGTTGGCCAAGTACGCAGGGGGGCTGGGCAATGACTGGACCCCTGTTCGAGCATTGGGCAGCCACATCAAAGGCACCAATGGCAAGAGCCAGGGCGTGGTCCCCTTCCTGAAGGTCGTGAACGATACGGCTGTGGCCGTGAACCAGGGCGGAAAGCGCAAGGGTGCGGTCTGTACTTATTTGGAGAGCTGGCATCTCGACATCGAGGAGTTTCTCGAGCTGCGCAAGAACACGGGCGATGACCGCCGTCGAACCCACGACATGAACACGGCCAACTGGATTCCTGACCTGTTTATGAAGCGCGTCATGGAAAACGGTGAGTGGATGTTGTTTTCGCCTTCCGATGTTCCAGACCTCCATGACAAGGTGGGACAGGAGTTCGAGGCGGCCTACCTCGCTTATGAGGCCAAAGCCGCTCGTGGCGAGTTGCGTCTCTTTAAGAAAATTCAGGCTGCGTCGCTCTGGCGCAAGATGCTCACGATGCTCTTTGAGACCGGCCATCCATGGATCACCTTCAAAGACCCTTGCAACATTCGCAGTCCGCAGCAACACGTCGGTGTGGTGCACTCCTCCAATCTCTGCACGGAGATCACGCTCAATACCAACGAAAGCGAGATTGCGGTCTGTAACCTCGGTTCGGTGAATCTGGTGCAGCACCTCAAGGCAAAGACAGGTGGTGGTCTTGAGCTCGATCACGAAAAGATGCGCCGAACGGTTCGGACCGCCATGCGCATGCTCGATAACGTCATCGACATCAATTACTACGCGGTGGCCAAAGCACGTAACTCCAATGTGCGCCATCGCCCAGTGGGTTTGGGCATCATGGGCTTCCAGGAGGCTCTGCATGCCATGCGCATTCCCTATGCCTCAAATGATGCTGTGGAGTTTTCGGACGCTTCTATGGAAATGGTCTGCTATGAGGCTTACTGGGCCTCCACAGACCTTGCTGAAGAGCGTGGCGCTTACTCTAGCTTCAAGGGCTCACTCTGGGACCGAGGCATCCTTCCGCTCGACACGCTGGACCTGCTGGCCCAGGCCCGTGGGGGCTATGTGGAGGTGGATCGGAGTCAGCGGCTCGATTGGAGTGCCTTGCGTGAGCGCATTCAGAAGGTGGGCATGCGGAACTCCAACTGTGTGGCCATTGCGCCAACAGCCACCATTTCCAACATTGTCGGTGTCTCGGCTTCTATTGAACCGACCTACCAAAACCTCTATGTGAAGTCGAACCTCTCCGGAGAGTTCACGGTGGTCAATGAGACGCTGGTGCGTGACCTCAAGCAGCTGGGCCTCTGGGACGAGGTGATGGTGGCAGACCTGAAGTACTTCGATGGGAGCCTTGCCAAGATTGATCGGATTCCTCAGGAGCTCAGACAGCTCTACGCAACCGCATTCGAAGTGGATACGCAATGGATGGTGGAATGTGCCGCTCGCCGCCAGAAATGGATCGACCAGGCGCAGTCCCTCAATATTTACATGGCCGGCGCTTCAGGCAAAAAGCTGGATGAGACCTATAAGCTGGCATGGCTGCGTGGGCTCAAGACCACTTACTACCTGAGAACCATGGGCGCGACGCATGCGGAGAAGAGCACGCTGAATACTGGGCAGCTCAATGCTGTCTCGGCATCTGGTGGTGCAGCTTCGAGCACGTCACCAGGGGCCTCTGCCCGCGAACTGAGTGATCGTTCAGCGGAGCCCATCATTGCAACGTCTGCAGGAGCAGCCGGTTCTGATGTGAAGTTCTGCAGCATCGACAATCCTGAGTGCGAGGCGTGTCAGTAACACAACGAATTTTTCTAAAAACCATTGCATGCAGCGCGCGGTTCGCGCATGATTCGGTGTGTGTTTAATCACCGAATCTCACTGCATTTTTTAAGAGTGAGATCGATATGCTGAACTGGGAAGAACCAACCCCCTCTCGTCACGAAGCACCCATCCAGCCCGCATACACCGGGGCAGGCGAAGTTCCCCCTCCCCTGACGTCATCCGTGGCTGCCGCGCGGACTCAGCACGTTGAAAATCTGGCCGATGATCGCGACGCGCGCCGTGTTCGTGTCGAAGACAAGCGGGTGATCAATGCAGGTACCGACGTCAATCAACTCGTACCCTTCAAGTACAAGTGGGCTTGGGAGAAGTACCTGGCTGGATGCGCCAACCACTGGATGCCGCAAGAGATCAACATGTCTCGCGACATTGCACTCTGGAAAGACCCCAATGGTCTTACCGAGGATGAGCGTCGGCTGGTGAAGCGCAATCTTGGATTCTTTGTGACGGCCGATAGCCTCGCAGCGAATAACATTGTGCTGGGCACCTATCGCCACATCACTGCGCCAGAGTGCCGACAGTTCCTGTTGCGTCAGGCGTTTGAAGAGGCCATTCATACCCACGCCTACCAGTACATCGTCGAGTCCTTAGGCCTCGATGAGGGTGAGATTTTTAATGCCTACCATGAGGTGGCCTCTATCCGGGACAAGGACGAGTTCCTGATCCCCTTCATCGATGTCCTGACGAATCCAGAGTTCAAGACCGGCACGCCCGAGGCCGATCAGACGCTCCTGCGCTCCCTCATCGTCTTCGCCTGCATCATGGAAGGCCTTTTCTTCTATGTCGGCTTTGTTCAGATCCTTGCGTTGGGTCGACAGAACAAGATGACTGGCGCGGCCGAGCAGTACCAGTACATCCTGCGAGATGAGTCGATGCATTGCAATTTCGGCATCGATCTCATCAACACGATCAAGCTGGAGAATCCTCATCTCTGGACCCCCGAGTTTCGGGCTGAGATTCGAGAGCTCTTTCTCAAGGCGGTGGACCTCGAGTATCGGTATGCCGAAGACACCATGCCTCGCGGAGTGCTTGGCCTCAATGCGGGGATGTTCAAGAGCTACCTGCGGTACATCGCCAATCGGCGGGCTCAGCAAATTGGCCTGGACCCGCTCTATGCGAATGAAGAAAATCCCTTCCCCTGGATGGCCGAAATGGTCGACCTCAAGAAGGAACGCAACTTTTTCGAGACCCGTGTGATTGAGTATCAGACGGGTGGCGCGCTCAGCTGGGACTGATATGCCTCTGCCGCGGCCTTCTCACCCGAATTCATTGGCGTTAGCGGAACAAGCGCTAGCGCAAATGAATGGTTCGAGCCACTTTGGCTCGAATCTCCCTGTAACCGCGCCAACCCTGTTGGCCT
This sequence comes from Bordetella parapertussis, assembly GCA_945862985.1. Classification (GTDB taxonomy): domain Bacteria; phylum Pseudomonadota; class Gammaproteobacteria; order Burkholderiales; family Burkholderiaceae_A; genus Hahnella; species Hahnella lacustris. The sequence continues at coordinate 104,650 of CAMAZF010000002.1, forward strand.
GAAGGAGAAGACCATGGCAGAAAAGAAGAAGGACAAGAAGGCGAAAGCCGACAAACCTGAAGTGAAGAAGGTTGCTGCAAAGCCTGCTGCAAAAAAAGCAGCTGCTAAGAAGCCCGCAGCCAAGAAGCCCGCAGCTAAGAAGCCTGCAGCTAAGAAGCCTGCAGCCAAGAAGCCCGCAGCCAAGAAGCCCGCAGCTAAGAAGCCCGCAGCGAAGAAGCCCGCAGCCAAGAAGCCTGCAGCCAAGAAGCCCGCAGCCAAGAAGCCCGCAGCTAAGAAGCCCGCAGCTAAGAAGCCCGCAGCTAAGAAGCCCGCAGCTAAGAAGCCCGCAGCCAAGAAGCCTGCAGCCAAGAAGCCCGCAGCTAAGAAGCCCGCAGCTAAGCCTGCAGCCAAGAAGCCTGCAGCCAAGAAGGCACCGGCTCCCAAGAAGGCAGCAGTTGCACCCGCAGCTCCCATTTCAACCACATGGCCGTTCCCCACGGGCAGCCGTCCGTAAGGATGTTGGTTTGAACCTGTTGTTCACCCCGCCTTCGGGCGGGGTTTTTATTTGTGGCGGAGAGCAGTGACATGTTTTTAGATCTGGCCTGGGTCCTGATCAAGACCGTCCTCAGTCTATTTGCGCTGGCCTGCTGGCTGAGGGCTTACCTTCAGTGGATCAAGCTCAATCCGCTGAACCCCCTGAGCCAAACCTTGTTTTCACTCACCAATTGGATCGTACTGCCTCTGCGGCGCTTCATCGCTGGACAACGCTTTGATCTCGCGAGCCTAGCCGCTGGCTTGCTCGCGGCTTGGGCGAGCGTGGGGGTGTGGCTCGCGTTTGAGCTCTTACGCCGACCGGAGACGATGGTTCATGGCCTTGCGGTCATACTGACAGCGATCATGGCTATGGTCTGGATCCTTGGCTGGACCTTGCAGGCCTTGATGGTGATGGTGATTGCCCATGCACTCTTCAGCTGGTTTGGGGCTGGCCCTAACGCAGCGATGTTTCGAGCGGTCTTGGAGGCCATCATGGCGCCCCTGCTCAAACCAGCGCGTCAACTTCTCCAGCGCCGAATGGGACGCACGAGCTTGGACCTCTCTCCCTTGGCCCTCTTGATTCTCATCCAGGTCTTGCTGGCATTCCACGCGCCACTCAATGCACAGCTGATGAGATGGGTGTTGCCCTAAATGGGGCAGGCTCGACTGGGTTGATGGCTCGCCCAGGCGGCACGTACGACCTCTGGTCTTGCATCGTGGTTTTGTCCGCCTCGACACTGCACCTTGAGACCCCCCAGGATGATCCCAATCTCTGAAGCAGCCGCGAGGCTCAGGCCTTTCTCGAGGCCATGTAGGAGGCCGGCCCGAAAGGCGTCTCCGCATCCCGTTGGATCGACCGCCTTCGTCACGTTGAGGGCCGACTGCTCGATCATTCCGTCTTGCGTATAGAGATGCACGCCTTGGCTGCCCTGGGTCACGATGACGCCGCCCTGTGGATGGGGCTTGAGCCGACGCACAAGAGCCTCAATACTCAATCCAGTCGACTTGGTCATGAGCTCGGACTCATAGCTATTGAGCGTGAGCCAACTGGCCTGTTCTGTCAGAGAAATGAGCGTTGCCCCATCGAAGATGGGCATCGCCTGGCCAGGGTCGAAAATAAATGGGATGCCGTGCTGAGCGAAGGCGTGTGCGTGCGAGATCATGGCATCTCGGCCATTGGGCGAGACAATCCCAAGTCCAGGGGCGGCGTTGGGAAGGCTCTCGTGAGCGTACGCCATCGCGCCTGGGTGAAAGGCTGTGATCTGGTTGTCGGCTAGATCTGTCGTGATGAAGGCCTGTGGGGTAAAGCAGTCCTCACGCATCACCACGCCTGAGACGTCGATCGACTGAGCGCGGAGCCGGTCCAAGTAGCCGTGGCCGTCATGCCCCACCGCCCCTAAAAGGCGAACGTCACTCCCGAGTTGGGCAAGGCTGTAGCCAATGTTCGCGGCGCATCCACCAAACTCTTGGCGCATCTTCGGGACCAGGAAGGCCACATTCAGCATATGGACCTGTTCAGGAAGGATGTGGGATTTGAACTCGCCTTCGAACACCATGATGGTGTCAAAGGCGATGCTGCCGCTGATCTGAATGGTCATGACGAGGTTCCGAGAAAGGTGGGGGAAGGGTTTCGATCGGGCCAGACCCCAAGGCACAGCCAGCCCTCATGGCTGGCCAAGGCCTTCAGCCTTGGGCGGTGAGGTGCGGCCTGGGCATAGGCTTCAGTGAGCTCGTCCTGTTGCCGAACCAACAGACCTGACAGAATGAGCCCACCACCTGGCTTGACGAGGCCCCAGAGCAGGGGGGCTAAAAGCTTGAGGGGCTGGGCCAAGATGTTGGCGACCACGAGGTCATACACCTGCCCTGACAAGCGGTCCGGCAGACCGCAGAGGATTTCTTCACCCAGTCCATTGTGCTTGGCGTTTGCGCGGGCCACTTCGACGGCTACGGGGTCAATGTCAATCGCAGTGACGTGAGATGCTGAAAGCCGAGCAGCTGCAATACCCAACACCCCAGAGCCACAGCCGTAATCCATGACGGCGCCAAGCGGCCCGGTCGCGTCGATCGCCTGAATGGCCTGCAGGCAGAGCTGCGTGGTGGCATGGCCACCGGTCCCGAAGGCCATTCCTGGGTCGATTCGAAGAATGACCGCATCCGATGTCTGGAGGCGCTCGGGAGGTTCGTGCCAATGGGGACCCACCCAGAGCGCACGACACCCCACCCGTTCCAAAAGAATGGGCTCGAACTGCCGCTGTGTCTGACTCACCCAGTCACAGTCCTCCACACTTTGAGCCTCCATGGCGGAGCTGCGGCAATCACTGTAGGCATTCGGAGCCTGATCAAGCCAATCCTTCCACCAGGTTGAAGGGTCGAGATGTGCGTCGATGAGCAGGGTCACGCGGCAGAGCGGCCAGGCCTGCATGTCCTGGGGCATACCCGGTTCGCCAAAGAGCGGGCGCTCCTCCTCTGGGCGATCGGCAAAGGGGTCTTCCACCGAGACGGTGAGCGCCCCAAACTCCAGCAACGCATCTGTCAGGCCGTCTATCCAGTCTGCCTGTGCCTGCGCATCGCCTTTGGGCGAGCACTCAAAGCGCAGAGACTGGACAGCGCTCATGCGGGCCTGCTCAACGGGCTCGCGCGGCGAGCATGTGTTCGAGGTAATGAATGGAGGTTCCGCCATCCATGAAGTGGGAGTCGCGCACGATGATCCGATGCAGGGGAATATTGGTGGTGATGCCTTCGACGGCCATTTCCGAGAGGGCGATTCCCATTCGAGCAATCGCTTGTTCTCGGGTGTCCCCGTAGCAGATCAGCTTACCGATCATGGAGTCATAGTGCGGCGGGACCACATATCCACTGAAGGCATGGGAGTCAACGCGAACGCCAGGCCCACCGGGCGTGTGCCAGGTGGTGATGCGGCCGGGGGAGGGGGTGAACTTGAAAGGATCCTCGGCATTGATGCGGCATTCGATCGCGTGCCCTTTGAAGGTCACATCCTTTTGGCGCCAGCGAAGCCGCTCGCCCGAAGCGACACGAATCTGCTCCTGGACAATATCAATGCCCGTGATGAGCTCCGTGACAGGATGTTCCACCTGAACCCGTGTGTTCATCTCGATGAAGTAGAACTCGTCGTTTTCAAAGAGGAATTCGATCGTCCCGGCTCCGCGATAGCCGATTTTTTTACAGGCCTCGGCGCAGCGCGCCCCGATCTTGTCGCGCAGTCGTGGCGTGATGTGGGGGGCAGGTGCCTCCTCGAGAACCTTCTGGTGTCTGCGTTGCATCGAGCAATCACGCTCGCCCAGGTGAATCACGTTTCCGTGCTGATCGGCGAGGATCTGGACTTCAATGTGCCGAGGGTTCTCCAGGAACTTCTCCATGTAGACCTCGGGGTTGTTAAAGGCCGCCGCAGCCTCTGCGCGCGTGGTGTTGACCGCGTTGATGAGGGCGGCCTCCGTGTGAACGACACGCATCCCTCGGCCTCCACCCCCTCCGGCGGCTTTGATGATGACGGGGTATCCAATGGCGCGTGCAGTGCGGACAATTTCCTTAGGGTCGTCACTCAGCGCGCCCTCAGAACCAGGTACACAGGGTACTCCCGCAGCAATCATGGCCTTCTTGGCGGACACCTTGTCGCCCATGAGGCGAATCACGTCAGGTGAAGGGCCAATGAACTGAAAGCCGCTGTGCTCGACCCGCTCGGCAAAATCAGCGTTCTCCGACAGGAAGCCGTACCCGGGGTGAATGGCCTCGGCGTCTGTGACTTCCGCCGCGGCAATGATGGCAGGCACATTGAGGTAGCTCTCCCGTGAGGGGGGAGGCCCAATACAGACCGATTCGTCGGCCAGCTTGACATACTTGGCGTCAGCGTCGGCAGTGGAGTGAACCACGACCGTCTTGATGCCGAGCTCACGACAGGCCCGCTGAATGCGCAGGGCAATTTCGCCGCGGTTGGCGATGAGGACTTTCTCAAACAAGGCCATGGGACTAGCCGATCACGAAGAGGGGCTGCCCGAACTCAACGGCTTGACCGTTCTCGACCAGGATCTCCTTGATCACCCCAGCGCGATCTGCGGGGATCTCGTTCATGAGCTTCATGGCCTCAATCACGCAGAGGGTCTGGCCCTCAGAGACCGCATCACCCAAGGAAACAAAGGGCGCGCCGCCTGGAGAAGCAGCGCGATAGAAAGTACCCACCATGGGTGAGGTCACACGGTGGCCAGAGGGTGCTGCGGGAGGGCTATCCTGGACCTCTGAAGCGACAGCGCTGGCGGGGGCCGCACCAGGCGCAACGGGCATAGCCATTGGGGCGGGCCCAGCAGCAAGGGGGGCGGCTTGGGCTACGGCAGCCTGAGGGGCGGCCTTGACGATGCGCACCTTACCCTCGCCTTCGGTGATCTCAAGCTCAGAGATGCTGGATTCGGCGACAAGGTCGATGAGGGTTTTCAGTTTACGAAGGTCCATGCTGCCTTAGTCCTTATGTGAAGCGGAGGGGGTGAGGGTGCGCACCAGGCTCTGGAGGGCGGCCTCATAGCCATAGGGGCCGAGGCCACACACCACACCAACGGCCAGGTCGGAAAAGTAAGAGTGGTGGCGGAAGGGCTCGCGTCGAAACACGTTGCTGATGTGCACTTCGAAAAATGGAATGGAGATTGAGGCCAGCGCGTCCCGAAGGGCGACGCTGGTGTGGGTGAACCCGCCAGGGTTCATGACGATCCCATCGACGCGTTCACTGGCGGCCAGATGAATCCGATCAATCAGGGCACCTTCGTGATTCGACTGGAAGGGTTCAACCGTGGCGTTGAGCGTCGAACCCAGTTGGTTCAGTCGTTCGTTGATCTGGTCGAGCGTGGTGTGGCCATAGATGGCGGGCTCTCGGAGGCCGAGCCGATTGAGGTTGGGGCCGTGAAGCACCCAGAGACGAAGCGCCTGTGGTTTTTCGGTCATTTGTATTTATTTGAGCTCTTTTATCCATGTTCTGAGCTCATCCCCCGTTATTTTACCCATTTTTTGTTTGAGGACATCTCCCTCCTCATTGATGAGGACGGTGTAGGGCAAGGCATCTGCGGGTGCGCCCAACTTTCTCGCCAACTCGCTGCCTGAGGCCCCGAGGGTGAAGCTGGGATAACTCACGGGCCGCTCCTGCAGAAACTCCCTCACGCTGCTGGGGGAGTCTACCGCAATCCCGATCACTTTGACGCCACTTAAAGCAAGATCGGTATGAAATTGAGACAGTTCTGGCATTTCTTCCACACAAGGGGGGCACCAGGTCGCCCAGAAATTGACCACCGTCAGTCGCCCTCTGTGCTGCCCCAAGACTTGCTTTTCTCCTGCGGCATTGGGTGCCTCGAGCAGGAAAAACCAGTCGGCCCGAGGCGCGGAATCAGGGGTGAGGCGCCAGACGCCGACCCCAATACCCGCGGCCAGCGCGGTGATGAGGATGAGTGCCCAGAGGAGAGATCGTCGAGTGTTCATGGCAAGTCCTGGTCAAGTTGCTGAAGGAGATCCGATAGTGAGAGCCCGCCGCGACCTCTGAGGCCCTGGGCGCGTTGCACAATCCCGATGCGAGTGGGTTCCCCCTCCCAGAGGAGTTCAAGGCACTCTCGTGGACCCTGCGGGCCATCGAGTTCACAGGCGTCTGTTGAGTAGCCAGCATTGAAAAGAGCGATGCCAATCTCTTTTGCGCTGTCTGCCACGCATTCGATCTGAATGCCGCTGTGTTCCGTTGCCGTGCCATTGGCCACCGCACCCATGAGCCACGGCGAGAAGGTCTCGAGTCGTTGCATGAGCCGGGCCGCGGAGACTCGCAGCGCCCTCAGGCGCTGGGGCTGGCTGTCGGCATAGAAGAGCGCAAGGTGTTCACGGACGGCGTCCTCGACCTCCTCGTTGGTCGGAAGGTCTTCACGTCCCCGACCCATACGGGCGCCAGTGAGTCGCGCCAGCGCCTTTGACTTGGCAGCGTGGTAGTCGACCCCGTCATCCACGATGAACTGCGCTGCGAGAGCGGCCACTTCGGCACGGAGCGTCGTCATGAACGGCATTATGCCCGTGGCTACAATGCACCATGCACCTACACATCATCGGAATTTGTGGCACCTACATGGGCAGCCTTGCCCAGCTTGCGGTTGCGCGGGGCCATCGCGTCACGGGCTGTGACGCCAATGTCTATCCGCCGATGAGCGACCAGCTACGGGCAGCTGGGATCGAGCTCATCGAAGGCTTTGGTGTCGACCAGCTCGACCTCAAGCCCGATCAGTGGGTTGTCGGCAATGTGGCCCGACGGGGACTCCCGCTGATTGAGGCCCTGCTCGACCGAGGGGACCGGCTGGTGTCGGGCCCTCAGTGGATGGCGGAGCACTTGTTGTCGGACTATCGAGTGCTGGCGGTGGCTGGGACCCATGGCAAGACCACCACCAGCGCTCTCACAGCCTGGCTTTTGGAAGATGCAGGCCTGAACCCAGGATTCTTGATTGGCGGCGTGCCCGAGAACTTCGGCGTGTCGGCCCGCCTCGGCTCGCTCGGCGCTCCCTTCGTGGTCGAGGCAGACGAATACGACACCGCGTTTTTTGACAAGCGCTCCAAGTTCATCCACCTGCGGGCCCAAGTCGCTGTGCTCAACAACCTGGAGTTTGATCACGCAGACATCTTTTCAAACCTCGAAGCCATTGAGACCCAGTTTCACCATTGGATTCGGACCTTGTCGTCCCGAGCGCGGGTGGTGGTCAACGCCCAGCAGCCGGCCTTAGAGCGCGTGCTCCGACGGGGCAGTTGGAGTGAAGTCCAGGCCTTCGGGGCGGCACCCTGGGCTGAGGGCGTTCGAGCAGGGTGGTGCTTGGGAGTCAGCGAGCCCACGTCAGCCGAAGGGGAGCGATTCGAAATGGTTCACTCCGACGGCCGGCGGCTCATGGTCGAGAGTCCCCTGCTTGGTCAACACAATCGCGAGAACGTGCTGGCGGCGATCTCGGCGGTCGAGTACTTTGGGGTGAACGCCACTCAAGCGGTGGAGTCGCTCAAGCGATTCCGGGGCGTCAAGCGACGCATGCAGCTTCGAGGAGAGGTGGATGGGGTTCGGGTGTATGACGATTTCGCCCACCACCCCACAGCCATCCGCACCACCATCGACGGGCTTCGCCGCACGCTCGGCTCGGGGCAGCGGCTCATCGCGGTCTTCGAGCCACGCTCCAACACCATGAAGCTTGGCACGATGAGAGCACAATTGGCCGAGGCACTCAGCCAGGCCGATCGGGTCATGGGCTATGCGGGTGGGTTGGACTGGTCTCTCGAGGAGGCACTCCTCCCATTGGGGGAACGGGCGTCTGTGTTCCATAGCCTCGATGCGCTTAAGGCTGAAGCGATCTCCAGTGCCCGTCCGGGCGACCAGTTTCTATTGATGAGCAATGGCAGTTTTGGCGGCTTGCATGCCCAACTGCTAGAGGGGCTGGCCCGTGGCTGAGGCCGTTCTCTTCGAGGAGTCTGGGAGCCTCAAGCCTGGTTGGGTCCGAGAGCGAAGCCCCGCGAGCCTGCAGGTTGAGCTCTCCTCGGGGCGCAGGCTCAAGGTGAAGTCGGCTCAGGTGGTGCTGGAGTTCAAGGCGGACTCGCTAGATGCATTCATGCAGGAGGCGCAGGACATCGCTGCGGGTCTCGAACTGGACTTCCTGTGGTCTTGCGCCCCGCCTGATGAGTTTCGATGCGAAGCGTTTGGTGCGGAGGTTTTCGGCCAGAACGTCTGCTCACAAGAGACCGCTGGCCTTCTCCTTGCCATTCAGGCGGCACCCATCTATTTTCAGCGTAAAGGCAAGGGGCTCTTTCGGGCGGCTCCAGAGGAGCAGGTTCGAACGGCCCTCGCAGCGGTGGAGAAGCGTCAGCGACTGGCGCAGGCCCAGGCCGAACTGGCTCAGGCTCTGGTCGATGGCGGATGTCCAGATTGCTATCGAGAGCATCCACTGCGTTTCCTGGTCTCTCCGGATCGCCAGTCCATCGAGGTCAAGGCCTTGGAGGCTGCGGCACATCAACTTGGGCAGTCTCCTGAGCGGCTGTTATTGGCACGCGGAGCCCTTCCCTCAGCCTATGCGTTTCATCGATCGGTATTTCTGAAGACCCAGTTTGGTCAGCCCGAGCAGCTGCCCTGGTCTGAAGATCAGAGTCGAGCTGCAGCCGCCTTAAGGGACGGCTGGATGGCCAAGCTTCCCAAGGCCAGCGCGCCCATTTATACGATCGATGATGCGGCCACCACGGAAATTGATGATGGCTTTTCACTGGAGGCGAGAGACGCTGGCTGGCGCATTGGCGTGCACATCGCTGCGCCGGGTTTGCTGATTCCTTTTGATTCTGCGCTTGCCCAGCATGCGCGTGATCGTGCGTCGACGGTGTATTTCCCGGGAGAGAAGTTCACCATGCTCCCCGAGGGTCTGGTTCAACTGGCCTCCCTCGATGAGGGACAGTGGCTTCCGGTGGTCTCCCTTTACGTGGACATCGACGCCGAGGGGCGACGATCTCCCCCATTCACGCGGCTTGAGCAGGCCTTCGTCGAGGCGAACCTGAGACTGGGTGGATGGGATGACGCGCTCCTGCCAGACTCCGAGGAGACGCTCCCTTGGGAGGGCTTGCGGGTGCTCTATTCCGTGGCACAGGATCTGCGTGCTGAACGTGAGGCCGTGCGCGGCCGGCCAGAGCCGACTGGACGGGTGGATTTCAGTGTGACCGTGCATTGGGAGGATGACTCTGAGCAGTCCCGCAGCACAGGCCGGGGAACCCCGATGGTCACCCAGCGCCGAAGAGGGTCGGCCGTAGACCTGCTCGTCTCGGAGTGGATGATCTTCACGAATGTGACCTGGGGTCAGACGCTGGCTCTGGGGCAGCTTCCGGGCTTTTACCGTGTGCAGTCCATGGGGCGGGTTCGGATGCAGTCGGGGCCTGGCCCTCACCAAGGGCTGGGCGTGAGCCACTACGCTTGGTCTACCTCTCCCCTGCGGCGATATGCCGATCTGGTCAACCAATGGCAGCTGCTCTCGGTTCTGGGGCATGCCAGGCCCGCGTTTCGCGAGGGCGACTCAGCACTCTTTGCAGATCTGGCGCACTTTGATGCCACCTATGATCAGTACGCGAGCTTTCAATCCAATATGGAGCGCTATTGGTCTCTGCGCTGGCTGGGCCAGCAGAACGGACTCGAAGGAGAGTTCTGGTCGGCGGAGGCAGCAGGTATTCGCATCGAGGAGACGCTGGTTGCGACGCGCTCGGATTTTGTCTTTCGGTTTCGGCGCATTCCTGCGACGGGGCGGGTGATACAACTGGGCATGCAGCCACCAGGCACCGAGGTGATTGCCGAGGTTCGCAGCATGGACGGGCTTCTGATCGAGTGCGACCTTCGTGGCATCGCCGTGGTGGAGTCGAGATCCATCGATCGGTATGCGGTGCTGGGCGATCCGATCTCGCACAGCCGCTCGCCACAGATCCATGCGGCCTTTGCCGAACAGACCGAGCAGGCCGTGGCCTATGAGGCCATCCAGGTTCCAGTCTCCGAGCTCAAGGAAAAACTCCTGCTTTTGCATCAAGAAGGCTATCGAGGGCTTAACCTGACGGTTCCCCTCAAAGAGGCGGCCTTTGAGCTTGCGCAAGCGCAGGGCTGGATCCTGTCCGAAGCGGCGAAAGCCGCTCGGGCTGTCAACACCCTGATCGCCACAGAGTCGGGGTGGGAGGCGGACAATACGGACGGTCGAGGGCTGGTGCTGGATCTGCAACGCCACCTGGGACCGGAGGGTCTTCAGGGGCAGACCATACTGCTCTTGGGTGCGGGCGGCGCTGCGCAGGGCGTGATTGCGCCGCTGTTGCAGGCGGGGGTCAAAGGTCTGGTCGTGGCCAATCGAACGCCGGAGAAGGCTCAGGCGGTGGCTGAGCGCTTTGGCGCACCGGTGACTTCGGTGGGGCTAGAGACGCTGGCACAGCAATGGCCCGCTGCACTGGGTCCTGCACCGAGTGGTGTGATCAATGCGACTGCGGCCAGCTTGCAGGGTGAGTCTGTGTTGCTCGCACCCGCATGCTGGTCTGAAGCCAAGATCGCCTACGACATGATGTATGGGCCTGAGCCAACGGAATTCTTAAAGGAGGCTGCCGCCCAGCACATCTCAAAAACGGCAGATGGCTTGGGTATGCTGGTAGAGCAGGCAGCGGAGGCTTTTTTGCGATGGCGGGGACAGCGTCCCGAGACAGAGCCCGTGTTGGCTTTTATCAGGGAGGGCATGACGGCACATGACTGAGCTGAGTGCCATGCGAAGAGACGCTGAGGCGGCTCAGCGCGCCCTCGCCGATATTCAGGCCATGCTGCATCGGTTTGGTGTGGAGAGCGAGCTCGTGCATCGCGAGCAGATTGCGGGTGAGCCCTCCCGTCGGAGTCTGCTCGAGGCGCTGACGGCCAAGCAGCACGCCGCGCTCCTAGAGCCTCGCATTCGCGACCTCCACGTTGCCGACGTGGCCTATGTGCTCGAGGCCCTTCCACCTGAACAGCGATCGACCATCTGGCCTTTGGTCTCTGAGTCTGTTGCCGGAGAAGTGTTGCTGGAGCTCTCCGATCCTGTTCGAGAGATGCTCATTCAAGCCATGTCATTCGAGGCGCAGGTTCGCGTAGCCCAAACCCTCGAGACGGATGAGCTCGCGGAGCTCGCGCCGCTGTTGGCTGCTGGTGTGGTGGATCGCGTGCGTCAAGGCCTAACGACTGAGGAGCGCGAGCAGCTTCGGGCGGCCATGTCCTACGATGCCGAGAGCGTGGGCGCCCGTATGGACTTCGACATGGTGACCATTCGGGATGATGTCACCCTCGAGGTGGTCCTGCGCTACCTCCGACGGTTTGATGAGCTTCCGGATCACACCGATCAGATCTTCGTCGTCGATCGTAAGGATGTCTTGAAGGGTTCGCTCTCCATTGCCGCCCTTCTGTTACACGAGCCCGACTCCCAGGTTTCGGAGCTCATGCGGCACGATCCAGTTACCCTCTTGGCGACGGAGTCTGCCCTAGAGGCCGCTCAGGCATTTCAGAGGTACGACCTCGTCTCAGCGCCTGTTCTGGATGAGGCTGGCCGCCTCATTGGACGGCTCACCGTCTCTGAGGCGGTCGATGTGATTCAAGAGGACATCGACTCCGATGTGCTGGCCCAGGCCGGTCTGCGGGAGGAGGAAGATCTCTTCTCTTCGGTCTGGGCGTCAGCCAGAAACCGATGGCTCTGGCTGGCCCTCAACCTCTGCACTGCTTTTTTTGCTTCGCGAGTGATTGGGGCATTTGAGGGCGTCATTGAGCGTGTGGTGGCACTGGCTGCGCTCATGCCGATTGTCGCGGGTATTGCTGGAAATTCTGGCAATCAGACCATGACGCTCTTCATCCGCTCCCTGGCTTTGGGGCAGGTGACTGCTGAGACCGTGCGCCGGTTGTTTGCAAAAGAACTCTCCATTGCACTGCTCAACGGGGTCGTCTGGGGATCAGCGGCAGGCGCGGTGGCTTGGCTCCTCTACATGGACAGCCCCCAGGCAGAGCTCTTGGGTCTCACCATGATGCTGGCCATTGTGTTGAACCTGCTCATTGCGGCCATCATCGCGATTCTGGTCCCATTGACGCTCGACCGCATGGGTCGTGATCCGGCCATGGGGGCTTCCGTGCTGCTGACCTTCAGCACGGACTCTATGGGCTTCTTTATTTTCCTGGGCCTTGCAGCGATTCTTTTTTAGTTCGAGTCAGCAGTCCAGTGACCAGATTGGCCACCGATCTTTTCGGTGAGCTGAACCTCACGAATCACCATGCCCCGGTCGATGGCCTTCACCATGTCGTAGACGGTAAGCAGACCAATCTGAACGGCCGTGAGGGCTTCCATCTCTACACCGGTCTTCCCGGTCACGCCCACAGTGGCGGTGCACCGCACCGATGGGGGGTTCTCGATGCAGTCTAGGGAGACTGTCACGCGGGTGAGGGCGAGGGGGTGACAGAGCGGAATCAGATCACTGGTTCGTTTGGCTGCCTGGATGGCGGCGATTCGGGCAATACCCAAGACATCGCCCTTCTCGGCCGTGCCCGATTGAATTTTTCGGAGTGTCTCGGGTCTCATTTCAATGACGCCTGTGGCCGTGGCCTCACGAGCCGTGTCAGACTTAGAGGAGACATCGACCATATGGGCGCGACCCGCCGCATCAAAATGATTCAGTTCTTGTGCCATGTCCTCATCATAGCGGTGCTGGTCATTCCGATGCGACCAAATGTAATCCCGGGATCCCTGGGTTCTGTCTCGGCCCAGACGCTCAACCCCCCTCGCCCGCTCAGCGACATCACCGCTGGGCTGCCTGCGCTGGGGGAGGCGGCCGTCGATGAGCTCAGTCCGGCCGCCGAACGTCGGCTCGGTGAGCAGGTCTTTTCTCAGCTTCAGGCCGCGGGAGTGGTCCACGAAGATCCTGAAGCAACCGACTACCTCACCGCACAAGCCACGCTGCTGGTCATGGCTGCCCAGTCACGAGGGGACTTGCTCGCCAGCGGGCTCAAGCCCGAAGACTTTCGATTCTTCTGGGTGCGAGAGGACAGCATCAACGCCTTTGCCCTGCCAGGGGGCTGGATTGGGGTCCATACGGGGCTGATGACTCGGGCGGCGAATGAGGCGGAACTGATGTCCGTGATCGCTCATGAGATTGCCCACGTCACCCAACGGCATATTGCCCGGCAAATGGGGCAGTCTCGTCAGTCTATGGCGGTGTTCCTCGCCACAGCCATTCTCGCGGCGGCTGCTGCAAGTCAGAGTGCGGATGCAGCCATGGGCCTGATGTCTCTGGGCGAGACGCTGGCCCTCCGAAATCAATTGGCGTTCTCACGAGATGCGGAGCGTGAGGCGGACCGACTGGGGTACAGCTTCATGCAGACCTCTGGATTTGATCCGGCTGCGATGTTGGGCTTATTCGAGAAGCTCTCTCAGGCTGGGCGCTATTACGATGATGCGGCTCCGGTCTGGCTGCGAACGCACCCGCTTTCTACGGAGCGACTCTCGGATGCTCAGCTTCGCGTCAGCCAGATTCGGGCCGCGGGATCATCGACCGCGCGCGCCACTCGCGCAGATTCCTTGGAGTTTCTTTTCATTCGAGCGCGGCTGCTTGCCCAGTCTGGACGCGATCTTGAACGCAGCCGAAGCCTGAGGTCTCGCTTCGAGGCTCGCCTCCAGGAGGCCCTTACGCCCCGTGAGCAGGCGTTGGCTGGGTATGGATTGGCCTGGGTGGAGCTTGCCCTCAAGGCTCCCGATCGGGCAGAGGCCGCCCTGCAGCGGGTTCGCCTTTCGCTGGTTGGAAGTTCCGATGCCACGGTCTTGGGCCCACTTCTGGCTCGACTCGAGCAGGCGATCGCCTTTGACCAGGGACGGTTTGAGCAGGTCATTCGTCTGGCGGAACCCATCGAGGGCGCTTGGGCGCGCACCGTCAGTGCACGGGCGCTGGCGCGCACCCGAGCAGAGGCATGGCTCATGAAAGGCATGCCCAATGCGGCCATCGAGGCCCTTGCACAGGGGGTGCGGCAGTGGCCAGCCGATCACGAGGCCTGGCGCTTACTCGCGCGGGCTTATTCAGCTGATAGGCGACCGGCCATGGCACATTGGGCCACGGCAGAGTCCTATGCATTGCTGGGAGCTTACGGTGCTGCCATTGAGCAGATCAATCTGGCCAGACGGTCTGAGGGCGCTGATTTTCAAGCACTCTCCCAGATGGACGCACGGCTGGTGGTGTTTCGGGCCGCCTTAAAGGCGCAAGAACCTAGCGAAAAACGACCGTCTTCCGACCGTTGACCAGCACCCGTCGCTCGGCATGCCAGAGCACGGCCCGAGCAAGTACGCGCGATTCGATGTCGGCCCCAATCGAGGAGAGCGCTGCTGCGCTCAGGGTGTGGTCCACCCGCTCAATGTCCTGCTCAATGATGGGCCCCTCATCGAGGTCCGTGGTCACGTAATGGGCCGTGGCCCCAATGATCTTGACGCCTCGCTGATAAGCCTGATGATAGGGGCGTGCCCCCTTGAAGCTCGGTAGGAACGAGTGGTGAATATTGATGGCGCGACCGCTCCATGCAGCACAGAGGGCTGGAGAGAGAATCTGCATGTAGCGGGCGAGCACGATGAGGTCGGCTCGATGGGCCTCGGCCAGTGCCATGAGGCGCGACTCCTGAGCAGACTTATCAGAACCTTCAATCGGGAGATGGTGAAAGCCGACGCCATGGTGACGGCAGAGAGGCTCCAGATCCATATGATTCGAGGCGACGCCGACCAACTCAATCGGCAACAGTCCATTGCTCACGCGAAAGAGCAGGTCGTTGAGGCAATGCCCAGCTTTCGAGACCAGGACCAGGGCGCGGGCTTGCTGTGAACGTGGCCGCAGTTCGAACTGCATCTGAAGACTCTGAGCCAGACTCGAAAAGCCTTCAGTCAGCGTGGTTTCAGTTTCTGGATTGGGCGCATCAAAGTGCACCCGCATAAAGAATAAGCCCGTGTCTTCGTCTCCGAACTGGGCTGAGTCCAGAATGTTGCAGCCCCGGGTGAAGAGCAGCTGCGAGACTCGAAAGACCACACCTTTGGCATCTGGACAGGCCAGCGTGAGAATGAAATCGTGGTGCTGCACCTTCTCAGTGTCCGCTCGCGCTCACGCCCTCAGCCAACGTGTACTCGGTACCGCAATACGGGCATTTGGCAGAACCATGGGCCAGGTCGAGATAGACCTTTGGATGGCTGCTCCAGAGGGGCATGCGAGGGTTGGGGCAGGCCGCTGGCAGTTCATGGGCCTGCAGGACGACGGCGTCAGAGGTGTGCTGAAGGTCAGACATGACGGTTTCCTAGAGGGCCGAGAGCCAGTTTGCGTAACGTGAGGACTTCCCGCTCACCGCGTCGAAGAACTGCTGCTGAATCTTCTCGGTGATCGGGCCACGCGAGCCCTGTCCAATCACTCGGTCGTCGAGCTCACGGATTGGGGTGACCTCGGCTGCGGTACCCGTGAAGAAGGCTTCGTCGGCGCAATAGATCTCGTCTCGCGTGATTCGCTTTTCCACGATCGTGAGGCCGAGGTCTTGGGCGATCTGCATTACAGAGTCACGGGTGATGCCGTCGAGGCAGGAGGCAAGGTCGGGGGTGTAGACCTTCCCCTTTTTGATGATGAACAGATTCTCACCCGCGCCTTCAGAGGCATAGCCATCGGTGTCCAGGAGCAGCGCCTCGTCATAGCCCATCGCGGCCACTTCCTGGTGAGCCAGGATCGAGTTGATGTAATAGCCACACGCTTTTGCGCGCACCAGGGAGACATTGACATGGTGCCGGCTAAAGCTAGAGGTTTTGACCCGAATGCCCTTGGTGAGACCATCTTCGCCGAGGTAAGCGCCCCATGGCCAGGCTGCGATGGCCACGTGAATGGTGTTGGAGGTGGCTGCAATGCCCAGGCGCTCTGATCCGATGAAAGCGATAGGCCGGATGTAGCAGGATTTCAAACCATTACGGCGAACCACCTCTTTCTGCGCCTCTTCCAGCGTGGCCTGGTCGAAGCCGATCTTCATTTGAAAGATCTTGGCGGAGTTCAGAAAACGCTCGGTATGGTCCTTGAGGCGGAAGATGGCCGAGCCCGTTGGGGTCTCGTAGGCTCGAACGCCCTCGAAGACGCCCATGCCGTAGTGCAGCGTGTGCGTGAGCACGTGGGTCTGGGCGTCACGCCAGGGCACAAACTGGCCATCCATCCAAATCCAGCCATCGCGATCGGCCATGGACATGAACTGTTCTCCTAAACGGTTAGAGTGATTGTTTTACATTCTATCGAAGCCCTACTGAACATGCTCCGCGATCCGCAGGTCCGTCGCGCCATTCGGGACCTTGCCCCGGGGCTGCTTGCCATGGCCGCCTGGGGTCTGGTGACGGGGCTTGCCATGGTTGAGAGTGGCCTGAGCACCGCCCACGCTGTGGGAATGAGCCTTCTGGTCTACGCGGGCGCGGCCCAGCTGGCCTCTTTGCCGCTGCTGGCTGCCGGCGCGCCACTGGTGCTGATCTGGGCGAGCGCGCTTGTGATCAATCTTCGCTTTGCAATCTTTGCCGTGGGCCAGCAGGCCTGGATGAACCGTCTGCCGAGGTTGCAAAGGCTTTTCCATGGCTACTTCACCACCGATATCCTCGCGGTGTTTGGTGCGCAACGCGCTCAGGATGGCTGGGCTCCAGAGGCAATGATTCGCTATTTCCGAACGGGGGCGTTGCTCTGTTGGGTGGTCTGGCAGGCGTCCTCCCTGTTGGGCATCTTCCTCGCCAGCAGTCTGCCCCGAGAGGAGGGGCTACGAGTACTTCCCGCTTTGGCCATTCTTGCCTTATTGCTGCCCATGATTCGGTCCCGGCCTGCCTTGGCCTGTGTCCTGGTCTCGGCGGCCGCCTCCTTGGTCTTCAGGGGTCTCCCCCTGAACCTGGGCTTATTCCTGGCCACGCTGGCCGGGGTCCTGACCGCCTTGCTTTTGAATCGAAAGGACGCCCAACATGGATGAGCTCTGGACCTGGGTGGCGCTCATCGGCCTGGGCCTTGCCACCTTGGTGACACGGTCTGGACCGCTCTGGAGCGATCGACCACTCCAGCTCTCAGCGGCACAGAAATTTGCCCTTCAGATGGCACCCATGGCCGCTCTGGCTGCCATTGTCGCACCGGCCTTGCTGCTCACCGATGGAGCATTCGACCTGAGCCTCAGAGATCCGCGCGTCTGGGCGCTGATGGCGGCCGTGATCGCACGTCTCATGGGCCGAGGACTCCTCACCATTCTGCTCTCAGCTCTGGTGGTTTATGGCGCGGTGCGGCTGATGCTTGCTTCGTGAAGCGTCTGCAATGATCGTGGCGGGTGGGGGATGCCCTTGAAGACCACATCCCAGAGCAGCCTGACTGCCTGGATCGCCTCTGCGAACTCACCGCCCGGGGTTCGGGCTTTGCTGGAGCCCGCGAGCCTGAGGCGGTGCTGGCGACGTCGAAACAGGCGGTAGACATCTGCCACCTGCTGCGCCAGACCGGGTGGGATCAGGCCCAGTGCCCCTGCGGCCTTCAGCAGGGCAATGTTCCCCAGGTTCCCCGCGAGACTCGGGTGTTCATGCGCGTGCAGCAGGATCAGCGCCTGCACGATGAACTCAATGTCCACCATGCCCCCCGTGTCATGCTTGAGGTCAAACTCCTCGCTGGTGTTGGGGTGCCCCTCGTGCATTTTTAGACGCATGGCGTAGACCTCCTCGAGCAGGAGGTTTCGATCACGCGGAAGCCTCAGGAGCCGCACGCGTTCAGCCTCGAATGCTTCACCGATCGCCCGATCTCCGGCACAGAAGCGAGCCCGGGTGAGGGCCTGGTGTTCCCAGGTCCAGGCCTCAGATTCCTGGTAGTGGATAAAGCCGGGGAGGCTGGTCACCAAAAGCCCGGCATTCCCATTTGGGCGGAGTCGAAGGTCAATCTCAAAGAGGCTGCCTGCCGCGGTCTGAGTCGTGAGCCAGACATTGATCCTCTGCGCGAGCCGCGCATACCGCTCCGGTGCCTCTGGGTCGACGTCGTCGTGCACAAAGATGAGGTCGAGATCGGAGGCGTAGCCGAGCTCTTTGCCGCCGAGCTTGCCGTAGGCAATGATGGCGAACGCAGGATCGGGGCGATGCCGTTTCTTCGTGGCCTTCCAAGCGGCATCGAGGGTGATTTGGAGCATGCGATCGGCGAGCTCTGACAACTGATCAGCCAGGGCCTCAACGGTCCAGCGCCCCTCCAGGTCTTGAACGAGGATTCGAAACAGCTGGGCATGATGCGCCTCGCGCAGGAGGTCCATCTGGCGCTCCACATCCGGCTCTTCGCCAATCGTGGTGACGCTCAGTTCACGGCGCAGGTCTGACTCAAACCGAGGAAGGTCGATCGGCTCATCAAGACTGCGACGATCCAGGAGTTCGTCCAGCACAATCGGGTGTCTTCGCAGATAGTGCATGGCCCACTCCGAGACCTCGGCGATGCGCGCGAGTTTGGTCATCGAGTCGGGGTATTCATCGAAGAGGGCCAGGTAGGACGAGCGACCGCTGATCTCGTCGATGAGCGCGTCCAGAAGGCGTTCAACCTGTTCGGGCTGGGCCGATGCGTGTGCATGCTTGCTGGCCATGGCTTTTACGCGAGAGAGCCGACTTGCCCGATCGGTGAGGCGAAGGCTGCCGCCCTCAGCGTCTGTGGCAGACGACTCGTCCTCGCGGTGAAAGAGCCGCTCAAACGCGCTGGCCACCACAGTCTGGTGGTGCTCGATGCACTCGGCCAGTTGCTCTGCTGAGTCTAGGCCCATGGCCGCCGCCATTCGCTCAAACGCCTGCCCATCTCCCGGCAGGACATGGGTCTGGAGGTCTTCCTCATATTGGAGGCGATGCTCCAGGCGTCGCCAGAATGCATAGGCTTCCTGCAGCGCCTGCGCTTCTTGGTGTTCAAGTCGGCCTTGACGAGCGAGTGTGTGGAGGACCTCGCGCGTCCCTCGGGCCCGAAGTTGCTCGTCACGCCCGCCTCTGATGAGCTGAAAAACCTGTGCGATGAATTCAACCTCGCGAATACCGCCACGTCCGAGCTTGATGTCGACGGGGTCTCGGGTACCGGCGAGCCGAGACTCCCGCTTGAGGCTTCGTCGCTGAGCCTCCTCGCGGATCTGCCGATGTAGGTCGCGCAGGGCCGAAATGGCGCTGAAGTCGAGATAACGGCGGTACACAAAGGGTCGACGTATGGCCTCAAGACTCTCCAAGTCCCTTTGAAAGCTCGGCGCATCCTGCACCACGGGACGGTTGACCACTCGAGCCTTCACCCAGGCGTAGCGTTCCCACTCTCGTCCATGCGCCACCAGATAGTCCTCGAGCATGGCGAGGCTACAGATCATGGGGCCGGAGTCTCCGTTGGGCCGCAGCCGGAGGTCGACTCGAAAGGCGAACCCATCCGCGGTGAGTTCCTCCAGGAGCACGGACATCCGACGACCCACCCGTGCATAGAAGCTAAAGAGGTCAACGCGGCCACGTCCATCGTCTTGGCCCGAGGTCTCACCGTCCTCTCGAATGAGATAAATCAGATCGATGTCGGATGAGGCGTTGAGCTCAAAGCCGCCGAGTTTGCCCATTCCGACAACCATCAGGTCAACGGGCTCGCCGCTTCTCCCGATGGGATAACCATGCCGCTCAATGGCCTCCTGCAGCGCAGACTGGTAGGCCCATTGAGTGCATTGCTCGGCCAGTGCGGAGAGGCTCGAGAGGTTTTCTTCCAAGTCTGCAAGACCAGCAAGGTCGCGACCCAAGATCGCGAGCATCGCCTGGTTTCGGAATTGCCGTAAGGCCTGTTCGGCAGGCGAACCTGCTGCCGCAGCCTGCTGCATGGCCTTTGCAGCCCATTGAGCGATCTGCTCCGGCGTGATGGCTGTGTCTGTTGAAAAACAAGGGCCGAGCGCCTGTAGCTGCGGGAGCAGCCGCCTGGCAAATGCAGAGTGCATCACAGCGGCTTGGTGGGCGGGGCTGAGTTCCTCGTTCATGGGTACCCTGGAGGGGGCTATGCAAGAATCTCCATCATGCCACCCCTTCTCGCGCGCGCGCTCCTCGCCTCGTTCATCACCCTCTTGGTGGTGGTGTTCACGGCGGGGCTCACGGCTCGGTTCTGGGTTTGGCCTCAGATCGAGCGTTTTCTCAACGATCCGCAGGCCCTGGCGGAGCTGGCGGCCCCAGCGCTTCAAACTGACCAGTTGGTGCTTCAGACCGAGGGCGCGCAAGCCGTCTGGGATGACTGGCTTGCTCCGCAGCTCTCCATTCAACGCATTCAGCTGACAGACCCGGAGGGTCGCCCCACCGTCGTGGCGGAGGGGCTTCGTGCCTACTTCGGTCCCAGAAGTCTGCTCTCACTGATCAAAGGCTTTCCCGTTTTCTCGCGGCTTGAGCTGGACCGGCTGGCCGTGCTTGGCGAGCGAGGCGCAGATGGCCAGCTTCGGCTGGGGGGCTTCGCACTCAGCGGCCGCGCCCATGGTGCCAGCGGCTGGTACGCCATGGTCGCGCAGCAGGGACCCCTCTGGCTTGGTCATGTGAGCCTGAGCTGGAAGGATGCGGATGCGTTCGGCACGGTAGACCTCTCTGAGCTTCGTCTGCGTCTGCAGGAGGAACGATTGTCGATTCGCGCCGCAGACTTGGATCTGGGGGCCTGGTTGCCTCTGGCGCAGCGCATGGAGTGGGTTCCGCAAGAGGCTCAGCTCGCTGGACACCTGCGCAATGCAGTCCTTGAGTGGGCCGGGGATCTCCGAGAGGCTGGGGCGTATTCCGCGGTCGAACACCTCAAGCGTTTGAGCTTGGAGGCGGAACTCGAGGGTGTACAGGCGAATCGGATGGGCCGCTTGCACGCATTGGGGACCGTCTCTGGACGACTGAGCGTGACGGCGGGTGCAGGTCGCCTGTCCTTGTTTCCCGGCGAACTAGAGGTTCAACTTCCCCGCGATTTCTCAGCGGGTCCCCTGCGTTTCGCTCAAGCGCAGGGCGAACTGGAGTGGCGGGTTACCGACTGGACTCCACAGTCCAATGGTCTGCCCAGCGGCCTGTTGGTGGGGCTCCAGAATCTGGCCGTGGAGAACGCGGATCTCTCCGCAGCCATTTCGGGCACACAGGAATTCCTCGGGACCGAGCTTGGCAGAGCGGACTTCAAGGGCCAGGTCCTGCGTGCCCGCCCGGATCGGGTCTATTACTACCTTCCCAGCACGGTGGGTCAGGATGCGCGTGAGTGGATGCGCCGCGCGTTTGTCTCGACCAAGCCGGTGGCCGGGCAGTTTCAGCTCGCCGGAGCTGTGGCTGAGTTTCCCTTCGATCGGCGGCCGGGCGCAGGCCGCTTCGATGCTCAGCTCACGCTGCAAGACGCGGCCCTTCAGGTCGCGCCCGGCTGGCCTCGCATCCAGGCCAACCAGATTGATGTGGGCTTTGAGGGGCCTGCTCTGTCGGTGCGAGCCTCTAAGGCCCGCATGGGCGATGCCCCGCTCTTTGATGTGGTGGGACGGATTCCGCACCTCGATGACCCAAATCCGAAACTGGAGATCTCAGGGCGGTTCGATGCGCCCATGGCTTCCTTGCTCTCCACGGTCAATGCATCTCCTGTGCAGGGAATGCTGGGTGGATTGACGGAGGGCGCGCAGGGAAGTGGCCGAGGGGAGCTGGGGCTTGCACTGGTGATTGATCTGAACGACCCAGACCACACCACTGTCAAGGGAGATCTGCGTTTTGATAAGGCGGGCCTCAATCTTCAGGGTGTTCCCGCCCTCTCTGCACTCTCTGGCCGTCTCGGGTTTGATGAGAAGGGATTGCTGGCGCTCGATGTCAAGGGTCGCGCCTTGGGAGGGCCGATCGGCCTGAGCTTGGGCCGGTCTCGACAGCAATTGGCTGTGCAGGGCGAATTTCGAGGGGTCGAGCTGGAGCGCTGGATGAGAGAGGCTCTGGCGGTGCCTTTGAAGGGCGTGATCACGGGGCAGAGCCCCTACACGCTCGGCATCAACATGGGATCTGGCCGGCTTCAGTTACAGGCACAGTCCCCACTGAGGGGCATCACGCTGGGTCTGCCGGCACCGCTGCAGAAAGGGCCTGAGGAGGCTTGGGGTTTGTCGGTGTCATTGGATCGTCAGCGTCTGGGTGCCGGGCGGATCGAGCAGATTCAGCTGACCACTCAGGGGCAGCGCATTGGTCTGACCTTCGAGCGAAGCGTGCGAGCGGGTCTCATCACGCGAAGAGGCATGCTGGCGGTCCAAACGGCAGCCACCCTACCTGCGGAGCGGGGCCTGGTGCTGAAAGTGAAGGCCAAGACATTTCCGGTCCTGGACTGGCTGACGGCTCTGGATGAGAACCTGAGTGATGAGATGGCGGATTCGGGCGCTCCCCAGGCCACTCCATCAGAACCCCTGCTGCGGGGCATTGAGGTCCAGGCGGAGCAGCTCGGTCTTGGACAGCAGCGCCTGGCCAATGCCACGCTCCGTGCAAGTCGCCACACCGCGCATTGGGGGTTGACGCTCGAGGCCAGAGAGGCTGCCGGCCAGCTCATCTGGCGACCTTCGCCAGAAGCCAGTCCACAGGGCTCCCGTGGCGTCTTGGTGGCTCGGCTCAGTCGGCTCTGGCTCTCTGGCAGTGACCCTGTTCAAGCGTCCTCAAAAGGTGCGAGCGCGGACCTGAATCCCACCCTGACTGGGCTTGAGGACGCGCTGCGTTGGCCCAGTCTTGACCTCGTGGCTGAAGACTTTCGCAGGGGCAAGACGGCGCTTGGCCGTTTGGTGATCGATGCCGCCCCTCGGCCTCAGGAGAACAGCTGGTATGTCTCGCGCTTGAGCCTTGAGAATCCCGAGTCCGAGCTTCTCGGGTCGGGCCGATGGGCAGCGAAGTCGCCTGCGGGCGGGGGGTCCGAGACGCGTCTGAATCTCGAGTTGAAGGTGAAGAAGGGAGAGGGCCTGTTGGCGCGGATGGGATATCCAGGGCTGATCCGAGAGACGCCCGGAGTGATCAAGGGAGAGCTCGCCTGGGATGGGGCGCCCACTGATTTTCGAGTTCGCGCATTGAGAGGCCAGTTGGCACTCGACTTTGAGTCGGGCCGATTTCTCAAAGCGGATCCTGGCCTCGCCAAACTCATCAGCATTCTGAATCTGCAGTCTCTGCCCAAGCGCATCACCCTCGATTTTCGCGACATCTTCTCAGAGGGCTTTAGCTTTGAACGCGTGCGTGGTGACGTGCGGTTGAATCAGGGTCAGGCGGAGACTCAGAATCTGAGAATTGTGGGTGTGCAGGCATCGGTGTTTATTGAAGGCTCAGCCAGTCTCGCCGAGGAGACCCAGAACATTCGGGTGCTGGTCCTCCCGGAGCTCAATGCTGGCTTGGCCTCACTTGGCTATGCCCTGATCAACCCCGCCATTGGCCTGGGAAGTTTTCTGGCGCAGTTCGTTCTGAGAGATCCCTTGCGTCAGATCCTGGCTTATGAGTACGAAATGACAGGCCCGTGGGATGACCCTGTGGTGCGTGAACTTCCCCGATCGGAGCAGAAATCACCATGACTCGAGTGGCCGCAGTTCAGATGGTGTCGACCGCCCACCCCGAAGACAACCTCGCTCGCATGCGCCACTGGGTGATGCGCGCGGCGGAGCAGGGTGCTGAGATGGTGATCTTGCCCGAGTATTTCTGCCTGATGGGCCATCGTGACACCGATAAGCTCGCGATTTCGGAGCCCGCTTGGCAAGGCCCGCAGGCGCCCGACCCTCTCTCTCAGCCCATTCAGTCGGAGCTCGTTCGCGCCGCAAGTGATGCGGGGGTTTGGCTGGTTGCAGGCACCTTGCCGGTTCAGAGTCCCGATCCACAGCGCGTGCTCAACACCCTTCAGGTGATTGCGCCCGATGGCCACTGGGTCTCGCGCTACGACAAGCTGCACCTGTTTGCATTTGACAATGGTGAGGAGCGCTACGACGAGGCTCGGACGATCTGTCCCGGTGATCGACCTGCTGCCTGCGACACCCCTGCGGGACGGACTGCTTTGTCCGTCTGCTATGACATCCGCTTTCCCGAGTTCTATCGTGCGCTAGGGCGGCCCACGCCGCTGGATCTGATCGTGGTCTCCGCTGCATTTACCTACCCCACGGGGAAGGCGCACTGGGAGGTGTTGTTGCGAGCGAGGGCCATTGAGAACCAGTGCTGGCTGGTGGCCAGCGCACAGGGCGGCGTTCATGAGAATGGACGAAGAACCTGGGGGCATTCGATGGTCATTAACCCTTGGGGGGATGTGGTTGCATCGCTTCCGGAGGGCGAGGGCTTGGTGTTTGCAGAGATTGACTCTGCCCAGACGCGCAAGGTTCGCCTAAACTTGCCTGCTCTCCAACACCAGATCGTCTCCCTACCATGACGCCCTCTGACGCTGCCATCGTCTCGCTTTCCACCGCGCATCGCCTATTGCTTGAGCCGCACGGACTCACCGAACAGCATTTGCATCAGGCCGTGGCTGAGATCTTTGCCCATCGGGTCGACTATGCGGACCTGTACTTTCAGCTGACGCGTTCGGAGGCCTGGAGCCTCGATGAGGGGATGGTGAAGTCTGGTAGCTACGCGCTAGACCAAGGTGTCGGCGTGCGCGCCATTGCAGGGGAAAAGACAGCATTCGCATACAGCGACACCCTGAGCCCAGAGGCACTGATGGAAGCCGCTCACACGACCCGCAGCATTGCCCGATCGGGCGCAAGCAAGGCCCGAGTTCGGGTGGGTGAACAGAAAGAGCGCATGGTTCGTGGTCGGGAAGTCTTCACGCCTGCGGGCCCTCGTCCGCTTTACGGCAGCGAAGATCCCCTGAGTGTCTTGACGGCTCAGGAGAAGGTCGGGCTTCTGATGGAGGTCGAGCGGATTGCAAGACAACAAGATCCAAGGGTCTCCCAGGTCATGGCTTCGCTCGCCGGCGAGCACGACGTGGTCTTGGTGTTTCGCTCAGATGGACGGCTCGCTGCAGATGTGCGTCCTCTGGTGAGGCTCTCGGTCACTGTGATCGTGGAGTCGAACGGTCGGCGCGAACAGGGTTCGAGTGGTGGCGGTGGTCGAACCAGCCTGTTGAGTTTCACGCCGGATCAGATTGAAAGACATGCCAAAGAGGCGGTTCGCCAGGCGCTGGTCAACCTTGAGGCTCGCCCTGCACCTGCCGGGGTGATGCCGGTGGTGCTGGGGTCGGGATGGCCCGGGGTGTTGCTTCATGAGGCGGTGGGGCATGGCCTAGAGGGCGACTTCAATCGCAAGGGCTCGTCCGCTTTTTCGGGCCGGCTCGGACAGCGCGTGGCCGCACCTGGGGTGACGGTGATCGACGACGGCACCTTGTCAGATCGGCGCGGCTCGCTCCATGTCGATGACGAGGGCAATGCGACGCAGCGCAATGTGCTCATCGACGACGGCATGCTCTGTGGGTACCTTCAAGACAGCCACAACGCCCGGCTCATGGGTGTGCCGGTGACTGGTAACGGTCGCCGTGAGTCCTACGCGCACCTCACCATGCCACGCATGACCAATACCTTTATGCTCTCTGGAGACCGCACCCCAGAGGAGATTGTCGAGTCGCTCGATCGGGGTCTGTATGCCGTGAATTTTGGTGGGGGGCAGGTCGACATCACCAGCGGCAAGTTTGTGTTCTCCGCCTCAGAGGCCTATTGGGTAGAGAACGGCAAGATCCAATATCCCGTGAAGGGGGCCACCCTGATCGGGAATGGTCCCGATGCGCTCACCCGCGTGGCCCTGATCGGAAATGACATGGCTTTGGACCCAGGCATCGGCACCTGTGGCAAGGAGGGGCAGAGTGTGCCCGTGGGCGTGGGCCAGCCCACGCTTCGCATTGAGGGGCTGACCGTAGGCGGGACCGGCTAAACTAGAGGGCTCTATCAGCCCCATAAGAGACCTAAAAGCGTCTTTGCCTCCCATCATGCCGCAGACCTCAGACCTTCGCATTCGCGACCTCAAGCCGCTCATCACGCCGTTAGATCTCACGGCTGAGTCCCCCATCACCGAACCGATTTCGGAGCTGGTGTCGGGCACGCGTCACGCCATCCATCGCATCCTGCACGAGATGGATGACCGCATGCTGGTGATCATTGGGCCGTGTTCCATTCACGACCCAAAGTCTGCCTATGAATACGCAGAGCGCCTGAAAGTCGAACGGGCTCGTTGGTCCAAAGATCTCGAGGTGGTGATGCGGGTGTATTTTGAGAAGCCCCGCACCACTGTGGGCTGGAAGGGTCTGATCAATGACCCACACCTGGACAACTCCTTCGACATCAATGCCGGACTGCGCCTGGGACGCGAGGTGTTGCTGACCATCAACGGCATGGGAGTCCCTGCAGGAGTCGAATACCTGGATGTGATCAGTCCCCAGTACGTCGCAGATCTCGTCTCCTGGGGCGCCATTGGCGCCAGAACCACGGAGTCACAGGTGCATCGAGAGCTGGCCTCGGGCCTTTCTTGCCCTGTGGGCTTTAAGAACGGAACCGACGGCAATTTGAAAATCGCCTTCGATGCCATCAAAGCGGCCTCGCATCCCCATCATTTCCTGTCGGTGACCCACGAGGGCAAGAGCGCGATCTTTTCTACCTCCGGAAATGAGGACTGCCACGTCATTCTTCGCGGTGGTAAGCAGCCTAACTACGACGCCGCCAGCGTTCAAGCCGCCTGCGAGGATGCCTCCGCAGCCGGTCTCGCCTGTCGTCTCATGATCGACATGAGCCACGGCAACTCCAGCAAGAAGCCCGAGAATCAGGTGCCTGTCGCGCGCGCTGTGGCCGAACAGGTGGCCGCCGGCAATCGTCGTATTTTTGGGGTCATGATCGAGAGCCATCTGGTGCAAGGCCGTCAAGACCTTCAGCCCGGCATGCGCCGCGAGGATCTGGTCTACGGACAGAGCATCACCGACGGATGTATTGGCTGGGAGGACAGCGTCTCTGTTCTAGAGACCCTGGCCGATGCCGTGCGTGCTCGCCGGCTTTTGGCAGCGCAATCGAACTAGATCGCTTGTCGCGCCTGACTTCCTCGCCAGAGTGCCTCTTGGGTGGCTGTGGCGCTGGCCAGGGATCGGCTCGCAACAAAAAGAAAGTCTGAGAGACGGTTCAGGTATTGAAGCCCCGCCTCTAGGCCTGTCTCCTGTTCCGCCAAGGCCACCCAGTGCCGCTCGGCCCGCCGGGCGACGGTGCGAGCCAGGTGTGCAATCGCGAGCAGATGGCTGCCCCCAGGGAGGACAAACTCTCGCAGGGGCGGCAGCGTCTCGTTCAGTTGGGTAATGGCGGTATCCAGCGCTGCGAGACGCCCGGTGTGCAGCAGAGACTGGCCGGGAAGGCTGAGGCTGCCGCCAAGATCGAAGAGGTCTTGCTGAATGTCAGTCAGCAGCGGCTCAATCCGGTCGGCTGGCGGCCGAAGAGGCCCATACGCTCGCAGATCGGCCAGCAGCAGACCTATCCAGCTGTTGAGTTCGTCAACGTCTCCCATGACCTCAATCCGAGGATGGTTTTTCGAAAGACGGCTGCCGTCGGCAAGGCCGGTCTGTCCTTGATCCCCTGTGCGGGTCACGATGCGGGTGAGTCGGTCGGTCATGTGGGGATACTACCTCCCCTGGCCTAGATTCAAGTCCACTACACTTCATGGATATGAATGCGCCCGTCTCGCTCCCGCTGGGAGACCTCCGATTCGCAGACATCACCGCCGAGATGTCTGAGGCCAAGCGTTCGGCTTTTCTGTCCGAGCTGCGCAGCCTCCTTCCTTCAGATGCCTTGCTCACGAGCCTTGAGGCTCGCAAGCCCTATGAATGTGATGGCCTCTCTGGATATCGGCATGTGCCAGCGGCTGTGGCATTGCCCCACACGGAGGAACAGGCTGCCGCAGTTCTCAGGTGCTGCCGAGATCATGATGTTCCGGTGGTGGCCCGGGGTGCCGGCACGGGACTCTCGGGTGGGGCGACCCCGCATCGAGGAGGCCTCGTGCTGAGCCTGGCGAGGCTCTCTCGCATTCTCTCCATCGATCCACTCGCTCGCACGGCGCGCGTGCAGCCAGGGGTGCGGAACCTCGCCATCAGTGAGGCAGCCGCGCCCTACGGACTCTATTACGCCCCTGATCCCTCCTCTCAGATTGCCTGCACCATTGGCGGGAATGTGGCTGAAAACTCAGGCGGCGTTCATTGTCTGAAATACGGCCTGACGGTTCACAACGTGCTTCGAGTGCGCGGTCTCACCATCGATGGAGAAGTGATTGAGCTGGGCAGTGAGGCCCTCGATACTCAGGGCTATGACCTGCTCGCTTTGGCCATCGGCTCGGAGGGCATGTTGGTGGTCACCACCGAGGTCACGGTTCGCCTGGTGCCCAAGCCCCAGTTGGCTCGGGTGATCATGGCGTCGTTTGATGATGTCGAGAAGGCTGGGCAGGCCGTTGCCGATCTGATCGCAGCCGGCATCATTCCCGCCGGCCTGGAGATGATGGACCAGGGCATGACCGAGGCGGTCGAGGAGTTCGTGCATGCCGGCTATGACACCCGCGCGGCAGCGATTCTCCTGTGTGAGTCAGATGGCACGCCAGAGGAAGTGGCCGAAGAGATCGAGCATATGCAGCAGGTCTTGCGTCAGAGTGGCGCCATCGATCTGCGCGTGTCCGAGAGTGAGGCCGAGCGTCTTCGATTCTGGTCTGGGCGCAAGAACGCCTTCCCGGCTTCGGGTCGAATCTCGCCGGACTATTACTGCATCGATGGGACCATCCCTCGCCGTAAGCTCGGAGACATGCTCAGGCGAATCGCTGCGCTTGAGCAGAAGTACGGACTTCGCTGCCTCAATGTTTTTCATGCGGGTGACGGAAACCTGCACCCCCTGATCTTGTTCGATGCCAGTCAGCCGGGAGAGTTTGAGCAGACTGAACGGTTTGGCGCCGAGATTCTCGAGATCTGTGTGGCATTTGGCGGCACGGTCACCGGGGAACATGGCGTGGGCATCGAGAAGATTGGCAGCATGTGCACGCAGTTCTCCCCCGCAGAGCTCAGCGGCTTCTTTGCGGTCAAACGAGCGTTTGATCCTCAGGGACTGCTGAACCCCGGTAAGGCCATTCCCACGCTCACGCGATGTGCAGAGATGGGGCGTATGCATGTCCACGCGGGTGCACTGCGCTTCCCTGAGCTTCCGAGATACTAGTGATGGCTGCCGAACATTGGCTGCAAGACGCGCAGCGCCTGCTGCAGGAGGCGCGTGCCCAATCCAGGGCGGTATCCATTCAGGGGCACGGCTCGAAGGCCTTTTATGGCAACGCTCGGCCAGAAGGGGCGTTGACGCTCTCCACCTTGGCCTATTCGGGAGTGGTGAATCACGACCCCACGGAACTGGTCGTGGTCGCCCGTGCGGGCACGCCGATTGTCGATCTTGAGTCTGTCTTGGCTGAACAGGGGCAGAGCCTGGCCTTTGAGCCTCCTCGGTTCGGGATGCATCAGCGAGGCACGGTGGGCGGCATGGTGGCGACCGGCCTGAGCGGTCCCGCACGTCTGTCCGCTGGAAGCTGCCGTGACGCACTCCTTGGCATGACCGTGCTCAACAGCAGCGGCGAGTGTCTCCGATTTGGCGGGACGGTCATGAAGAATGTGGCGGGCTATGACATGACAAGGCTGCATGCCGGCGCGCTGGGCACCTTGGGGGTGATTCTCGATGTGGCGATCAAGGTCCTTCCGAGGCCCACCTCCAGTCTGACGCTCAGCGTCTCGATGGACCAGGGGGAGGCATTGGCTCAGACCAGTGCATGGCTCGCGCAGCCACTGCCTCTGGCGGCAACCGCCTGGCTTCCGGATGGACAACTGGTTCTGCGCCTCTCCGGCGCACGCGCTGCGGTGGAGTCTGCTGCGGGACGATTCCAAAGGGAATGGGGTGCTTCTCGCACCCGCCTCTGGGGTCAGGATGAGGCTGCAGGATTCTGGAATGGCCTGCGCGATCAGACCCACGCCTTTTTCGAGCAGCCCAAGTCGGGCCAGAGCCTCTGGCGCCTCTCGGTCCCACCCACCACTCCGGCCATCGCCCTCGATGGCGAGGGCCCTCTGATTGAATGGGGTGGCGGCCAGCGTTGGCTGTGGACCCATGCGTCTGGCCCGGAGCTTCGTCGTTTGATCCACGGCCATGGCGGGCACGCCACTCGATTCCGGGGCGAGGACCCTCAAACCGAGGCGTTCTCCCCCCTATCACCCCTTTTGCATGGTGTTCACGAGAGGCTCAAGGCGGAGCTTGACCCGCATCGGCTTTTGGAACCCGGCCGACTCTATCAGGGACTCTAGGATGGAAACCCAACTCGCTCCCTTTATGCAGGGCACGCCGCAGGGGGAGGCCGCCGCGGAGATTCTTGGCCGGTGTGTCCATTGCGGCTTCTGCACGGCCACCTGCCCAACCTACCAATTGCTGGGTGACGAGCTGGATGGTCCGCGCGGTCGAATCTATCTAATGAAACAGATGTTCGAGGGAGCTGAGGTCGGAGTGGAGACGCTCACGCACCTGGACCGCTGTCTCACCTGCCGTAACTGCGAGACCACCTGTCCCTCTGGAGTGGAATATGGTCGTCTGGTGGACATCGGTCGCACCGTGGCAGAGCAGCGCATTGAGCGACCACTGGGTCAGAAGGTTCTCAGAGGCTTGCTTCGCGAAGGCCTCACCTCTCCCTTGTTCGGCCCCGCTCTGTCGGTGGGTCGTGCCGTTCGTGGCCTCCTTCCAGCAGCCCTGAGGGAGAAGGTCCCCCAAGGAAGACCCGCTGGGCCGACTGTGCAAGGCCAGCATGCCCGTCGGCTGATTCTCCCCTCGGGATGTGTTCAGCCCTCCATGCTCCCGGGGATTGATGGGGCCACCCTTCGCGTCATGGATCAGCTGGGTTTCTCAGCGGCCTTGCCTGAGGGCCAAGCCCCCGCGCGGTGCTGTGGGGCCATACGCCAGCATCTCTCAGACGCAAAAGGTGCGTTGGAGCAGATCAAACAGAATGTGGACGCCTGGCATCCACTGCTGGCCTCTGGCGCTGCAGAGGGCATCTTGCTGAACGCGTCGGGCTGCGCGGTCATGGTGAAGGACTATGGCCACCTCCTCGCCTCAGACCCTGCCTATGCAGAGCGCGCGGCGCTCGTCAGTGATCGCGCGATGGACCCCATTGAATGGCTTGAGCCGTTGCTGCCGCAGATTCAACAGCTCCTGGCGCAGCTCAATCGTGACCAGCTCACCGAGGAGCAGTCCCAGCTGGTCTATCACGCGCCTTGCACCCAGCAACACGGACTCAAGCTTCGAGGTCATGTTGAGAGGTTCCTCACCGCGCTGGGTGCGCGTCTGCAGCCCGTGGCCGATTCACACCTCTGCTGTGGGTCTGCTGGCACCTATTCTGTTTTGCAGCCCAGCCTCTCTCATGCACTGCGGGACCGAAAGCTTCAGGCGCTCGAGGCCCAGTCTCCCATCTGCATCCTCTCCGCAAATGTGGGCTGCATCACACATCTCGCCGCAGCGGCGGGTCGACCGGTTCTCCATTGGATGGAGTGGTTAGACGACCGTCTGGCTGGTCGGCTCTAGGCGTCGGTTCTCACCAAGGCAGGCGTGATGCTGCCCAGCACGCGAGGGCCCCTGGCCCCTGTCACCCCAGGGTGATTCCCTGGGCGTCGAAGGAGGCACTGGCCGGTGAGCCAGGCAAATGCGCCGGCCTCGATGTCGTCTGTGGGCCAGCCAATGGCATCCGTGGTGAGCACGTCGCAGTTCCACGCCCGAACCCGCTCCGTGAGCCGATGAACCAGGGCCGTGTTGTGTACGCCACCACCGCAGAGGTAGAGCGCTTCGAGGTTCCTTGGAATCTGTTGAAGCACGCTCTGAACGGTGAGCTCGAGTAAGGTGGCCTGAACCACGACGGGCTCCAACGCCTGTGTGTGCTGTTTGAGGTGGGCCTCCAGCCAGTTCAGAGAAAAGTCATCGCGGCCGGTGCTCTTCGGTCCCACGGTCTGAAAGAAGCGGTCTGAGAGGAGTTGATGGAGCAGGGCTGCGTCTGGTGTTGCCGAGGCGGCCCAGGCGCCCGCCTCATCGAAGGGTTGTTGACGGTGCTTCTGACTCCAGAGGTCCATGAGTGTGTTGGCCGGACCCGTGTCGAATCCGCGAACGGTGTCGCCATCCATGACACTGAGGTTTGCAATCCCACCGAGGTTGAGCACGCCCACCGCACCCACATGACGGCCCGACAGCAGGGCAGCATGGAAGGGGGGGACCAGCGGCGCACCTTGACCGCCTGCGGCAAGGTCACGGCTCCGAAAATCGTGCACGACGTCAAGGCCAAGCAGCTCTGCCAGAACCGCAGGGGCGGCGAGCTGCAGGCTCAGTCCTTGGTCAGGCCAGTGACGCACCGTCTGGCCATGAATCCCTACGGCTCGGACGGGGGCAGGACTCTCCCCCTTGAGCTGCTCGACGACAGGGGCCATGGCCTTCATGAGCGCGCGGCTGGCCACGGCAATCTGGAGCAGAGGGTCTGGCTCCCATTGACTGGTCTGGATGCGGCCGAGCTGTTCACGCAAGTGCTCAGGCATCCGCTCGTGCACGCTGGCGATGCGCACGGGGGTCGATGAGGAGAGATCGACCAGGCAGGCATCGATGCCATCCATCGAAGTGCCTGTCATGACGCCGATGGTGAACATCAGGAGGGCCTGGGCTTGAGGCTGGCGGTGTTCACGTTGTCAAGCAGGGAGAGCCGCTTGCGCAGATCATCCGCAACCGCCTGAAAGGCCGTGAGGTTTGCCCCTTCGAGGCTTGGCACCTGCGGGTTCTCTCGAGCGATCTTCGACGGGTCAATGGAGCGGCCTTGAATGCGAAACTCATAGTGCAGGTGGGGGCCTGTCGCCCACCCGGTGGCCCCCACGTATCCAATCACCTCACCCATGCGCACCTCGCGGCCCACTTGAACGCCGGGTGCATATCGAGAGAGGTGGGCGTAATAGGTGCTGTAGCGAAGGTTGTGCTGAATCTCAACCGAATTGCCATAACCCCCGTTGTATCCACGCTCCACGATCTTTCCATCCGCTACTGCCCGGACAGGGGTACCCACCGGCGCGGCGTAATCCACACCCCGGTGGGCACGAGGGTCGCCAAAGAGTGGGTGCAGTCGGTAGCTGGTGAAGCTTGAGCTGATCCGGGTGTATCGCAGGGGAGCGGCCAGAAAACCCCGGCGGACTGACTTTCCCTCCGCGTCGTAGTAACTGCCGCGGCCGTCTGGACTCACGAAGTAAAGCGCCTCATGGGTCTGGCCGGAGGCCTCGAATCTCACCGCCAGAAGCTTGTGTTCCCCCGTGTCCCGGCCAGCGATCCGTTGTGCCTCGTAAATGACGCGGACCTTGTCGCCCGGCTTGACCTGCCTTCGAAAGTCGAGGTCGGATTCGAAGAGGCTCACCACTTCTTCTGTGATCTTGGCAGGGACTCCGGCTTGGTCCATGGCGCCGAAGAAGGACTGTCCCACCTCAACCGAGCGATGCTCGACCTGGGTCTCGGCCGTGAGGGTGCCCGTGCGCACCTGAAATTTACCCTCGCCGATCCGCTCGACAAGCCAGGCGTCATCGCCGCTGTAGAGCTGAAGGCGCAGTAGCCGGCCTGAGAGATCCGTCTGGACGATGGCTGAACGCCCCGTGCTGGAGCGCAAGACAGCGGCATTGCGCCGGTCTTGATTCAGGAAGGCGAGCGCGGCCTCGTCTTGAATGCCCATACGCTCGAAGAGCTTGGCCATCGTGTCCCCTCGTCGGACCTCATCCTCTCGGGAGAGGTCGAGCCCGTGTGCCTGGAGGGCCTTGAGCTGGTCGTCGAGTGAGGGGCTGGCGAGTGCCACGCGCACAGGCTGGTTGAGCAGCGCTGACTCGGCCTCCGAGAGGGGCGCAAGGCCGAGGGCAGTCAGAAATGCAAGGCCCACGCCAAGGCCGGCAGAGCCATAGATCCAGGTATTGAGCGCGCGAGGGGTCATCACAAGTAAAATTCTACTGATGCTTTCCTCTACCCCCCCACTTTCCCCTTCAGTCGAGCATGCGCTCTCGGTTGCCCTTCGGGGTGCAGACGAGCTGCTCGTGCTGGAGGAACTCCAGTCCAAGCTGCAGCGCAGCGAGGCGACGGGCCAGCCGCTGAGGGTCAAACTGGGCCTTGACCCCACCGCACCGGACCTGCATCTTGGGCACACCGTGGTGCTCAATAAGCTCCGGCAACTCCAAGATCTGGGGCATCAGGTCATCTTTCTGATTGGTGATTTCACCGCCTTGATCGGAGACCCCACGGGCCGCAACAGCACCCGCCCCCCCCTGACCCCAGACGAGATTGCACAGAATGCGGAGACATACTTTCGCCAGGCCTCGCTTGTTTTAGATCCCGAGAGAACGGAGATTCGACGCAATTCAGAGTGGTGTGAGCCCCTGGGGGCTCAGGGCATGATCCGGCTCGCGGCCCAGTCGACGGTCGCCCGAATGCTCGAGCGCGACGACTTCACCAAGCGCTATAAATCTGGCACGCCCATCTCGGTCCATGAGTTCCTCTATCCCCTCATGCAGGGCTATGACTCGGTGGTCCTCAAGGCCGATCTTGAGCTCGGTGGCACAGACCAGAAGTTCAACCTGCTGATGGGCCGAGAACTCCAGCGAAATGCGGGTCAGTCACCCCAGTGCGTGCTGACCATGCCCCTGCTGGAGGGACTCGACGGGGTGGAGAAGATGAGCAAGAGCAAGGGCAATTACATTGGCATTGCCGAGCCGCCTGACGACATGTTTGGCAAGCTCATGTCGATCTCCGACACCCTGATGTGGAGATACTTTCTCCTGCTCTCCTTCCGAAGCGAGGCTGAGATTCAATCGCTCAAAGAACAGGCTGAAGCCGGAAGAAACCCTCGCGACATCAAGGTTGAACTGGCGCAAGAGATCGTCACGCGTTTCCACTCTTCCTCGGCCGCGCAGGCGGCTTTGGCGAACTTTGAAGCCCGTTTCAAGCAAGGGGAGATTCCTCAGGACCTGGAACCGATTCGGCTTGCAGGGGGTCCTTTCAGCATTGGGCAGCTGCTCAAGGACTGCGGTCTGGTGTCTTCGGGGTCTGAGGCCAACCGCAACATTGAGCAGGGGGGCGTCAAGATCAACGGAGAGCGGGTGTCCGATCGTCACCTGCAGCTCGAGGCGGGCGATTACGTGCTTCAGGTTGGAAAGCGGCGCTTTGCGCGGGTCCTCATTGGAGGGGAAGTCTGATGTCTGAATGGGTTGCTCCGCGAGAGGCGCGTCGATTCCTGGTCCTGGCGCTGACCACCATTGCCGCGGTCTATTTTCTGATTCTGGTGGGCGGCACCGTGCGAGCCACGGGAGCAGGCATGGGTTGCCCCGATTGGCCTCTGTGTTTCGGGCAGCTCATTCCTCCCACCTCTGAGGCCCAGCTTCCAGCGAACTGGCGCGAGATCTACAGCCACCGAGGGTATGCGGATGCCCCGTTCGACCCGATCAAAACCTGGACGGAATATGTCAATCGGCTCGTAGGTGCCCTCATCGGCCTCTTGGTGCTCACCACCGCGTGGCTCTCCAGGCCCTATTGGCAGAAGGATCGTTCGGTGGTTTGGGCCGCCTGGGGTGGTGTGTTCTTTGTTGGCTTCAATGGCTGGCTTGGATCCATGGTGGTGGCCACCAACCTTCGTCCCGTCATGATTTCGCTTCACATGACCGGCGCTTTCTTGGTTCAGATGTGCCTCATCTACGCGGTGGTTCGCTCCCAGCGGGAGGCTCTGAGGGAGACGCTGCACACGCTTCCGCGCTGGTTCTCCGGCCTCGTGTTGGCCACCATGGCCGCATTGATCTTGCAGATTGTCATGGGCATTCAGATTCGCGAGAGCGTCGATCTGATCTCTCGCGCGGCCACCCCGCTGGAGCGCGACCAGTGGATCGAGATGATCCCGGTCATTTTCTACTTTCATCGCTCCTTTAGTTGGGTGATTCTCGGGCTTGTAGCCTATCTGGTCTGGAAGCTCTGGAAGAGCCCTCTGCGCAGCACGCCCGTGGGTCGCATCAGCCTCTGGCTGTTTGGACTCGTGGTGTTTGAGATGCTGCTGGGTGGAGCCCTGAACCATCTCGGATTCCCCCTGCTTGCCCAGCCGGTTCATCTTTTGGCTGCTCACCTTATTTTTGGAGCCCTTTGGTTCCTCTGGGTGGCCCTTTCCCTTGCACGCCTGAGCCCCGCGGCAAAGGCTTCCTCCACTCCTCTTCACAGGACTTCCCATGTTTGATCGCGCCCTCGACCCCGCACACCTCGACCCCGATGTCTTTGCAGCCATCTCCGCGGAAAACCGCCGGCAAGAGGCCCATATCGAACTCATCGCCTCCGAGAACTATGCAAGCCCTGCAGTCATGGCGGCTCAGGGGTCGCAGCTCACCAACAAATATGCAGAGGGCTACCCTGGAAAGCGCTATTACGGTGGTTGCGAGCATGTCGATGTGGTGGAGCAGCTCGCCATCGATCGTCTCAAACAGCTCTACGGCTGTGATGCAGCGAATGTGCAGCCCCACTCAGGTGCTCAGGCCAATACCGCTGTCTTTCTGGCCTTTCTCAAGCCCGGCGACACCATCATGGGTCTTTCGCTGGCTGAGGGGGGGCATCTCACCCATGGCATGCCCTTAAACCTCTCCGGTAAATGGTTCAACGTGGTTCCTTACGGGCTCAACGCCCAAGAAGAAATCGACTACGACCGCATGGAGGCGCTCGCTCGTGAACACAAGCCCAAGCTGCTCATCGCAGGGGCCTCTGCTTACTCCTTGAAAACCGACTGGGCGCGTTTTGCGCGAGTGGCCAAAGAGATCGGTGCCATCTTCATGGTGGACATGGCGCACTACTCGGGGCTCATCGCGGCAGGCGTCTATCCCAGCCCTGTGCCTCATGCGGATGTGGTCACCTCCACCACACACAAGAGCCTGCGTGGTCCGCGCGGGGGAATCATTCTCATGAAGGCCGAGCACGAAAAAGCCATCAACAGCGCCATCTTCCCAGGCATCCAGGGCGGCCCTCTGATGCACGTGATTGCAGCCAAGGCTGTCGCCTTCGGCGAGGCGCTCAAGCCCGAGTTCAAGACCTATGCGCAGCAGGTCGTAGACAACGCCAAGGTGCTGGCCGAGTCACTGGTGCAAAGAGGGCTTCGCATCGTGTCTGGTCGCACCGAGAGTCACGTGATGTTGGTTGATCTCCGTGCAAAACAGATCACCGGGAAAGCTGCTGAAGCCGCGCTGGGTCAGGCACACATCACAGTCAATAAGAATGCCATTCCCAACGATCCTGAGAAGCCCTTTGTGACCAGCGGTATTCGCCTGGGCACCCCTGCATGCACCACGCGTGGCTTTGGCGTGGAGGAGATGAAGTTGGTTGCCAACCTGATTGCGGATGTGTTGGAGGCCCCTGAGGATCAGGGCAACCTCTCTCGGGTTCGCGCTCAGGTTGAGGCTCTTACCGCACGTTTCCCGGTCTACCGTTAAGCGCGGCGGGGCTCAACGCTCATGCGATGCCCCGCCTGTGGGTCACCCGACACCCAGGTCACCGACACCCGGCTCTCCGAGGACGGCAACCAGATCCGCCGTCGCCGTCGCTGTGCGGCTTGCGATCGACGATTTAAGACCATCGAGCAGATGGAGCTGAGCTTTCCGATGGTCGTGAAGAAGGACGGCTCTCGACGAGAGTACGACAACGCCAAGCTGCGTTCGAGCATGACACTTGCGCTTCGCAAGCGTCCAGTCTCTGCTGATGTGCTCGAGCAGGCGGTCCGACAGATTGAGGAGCGTCTGTCGGCCTCTGGCGAACGAGAGGTCAGCAGTCAGTTCATTGGTGAACTGGTGATGGCTGAGCTCAAGCGCCTAGATAAGGTGGCCTATGTGCGCTTCGCCTCGGTCTATCGAAGCTTTGAAGACCTCTCAGCCTTTCAAGAGATTCTGGCTGAGGTTGGCCCCAAACGCGCGCGTAAGCCTGTGGGTCCCGTCAGAGGTCGTGGCTGATGTGGTCCGCCCTTGATCAGAGCTGGATGAAGGAGGCCCTCAAGCGAGCGGCAGAAGGTCTCTACACCACCACACCCAACCCTCGTGTGGGGTGCGTGCTGGTGCAGGGGGAGACGCTGGTTGGAGCGGGGTTTCATCGGAGGGCAGGGGAGCCGCACGCGGAAGTCCATGCCCTTGCTGAGGCTGGTTCGAGGGCGCGCGGGGCGACTGCGTATGTGACCTTGGAGCCGTGTTGCCATCACGGCAGGACCGGACCCTGCACGGAGGCACTCATCGAGGCGGGTGTCAAGACAGTCATTGTTGCCTCCGAGGACCCGAACCCCAAGGTCGCGGGACAGGGACTCGCCCGATTACGTGCTGCAGGCATTGACGTTCGGTGCGGGCTTTTCGCGGCAGAAGCCGAGCATCTGAATCGAGGGTTTTTTCAGCGCATGCGCACTGGGCGTCCGTGGGTCACCGCAAAAATGGCGCTCTCGGCTGACGGGCGGGTTGCCCTCAAGAATGGCGAGAGCCAGTGGATCAGCGACGAGGCCTGCCGGGCCGACGGCCATCATTTTCGCGCCCAATCCTGTGCGGTGTTGACTGGACTTGGCACCTTCGAGCGAGACCAACCCTTGCTCACGGTCCGCGCGGTGCAGACCAGCCGGCCGCCCAGCCGTCTCTTGCTGGATCCCTGGCTTCGCGCCAACCCAGATGCCCCATTTTTCCAGCATGAAGGGGCCTGTGTGGCCTATTGGGATGGCTTGCCTGATCTCGCAAAGGCCTCGATGGATCGTCTGATTGCGCGCGGGGCCCGGCTTTTCCCCGTCTCCGGGGATTCGGCGACTCCAGATGGTCGTCGCCTCAGCCTGACTCACCTTCTGGGAGTGCTTGCCGAAGCGGGCATGAATGAGCTTTTGCTTGAATCAGGCCCTGGTCTGGCCTCCGAGTTTGAGCGACGGGGCCTCATCGATGAGTGGCTCATCTATTGGGCGCCCGTGTTTCTGGGGTCTGGTCTGGGCCCTTTGTCTCACCTGGAGGGTGCATGGACCCGACCAGCGGAGGCGCCTCGCTGGTCCATCTTTGAGTCCGCCTCAGTCGGCCAGGGCCTTCGAATCCGTTTGAGACGCCCACGGACCGATACACTCTAGGCATGTTTACCGGAATCATTCAGGGCATAGGCCAAATCGAGGCGGTCATGCCGCAATCTTCAGTGAAGGGTGCTGAGAGTTCAGGCTGGGGCGATGGACAGGGCCTTCGCCTGTTGGTGAACTGGGGCTCACTCGATGGCAGCGACGTGTCTGAGGGCGACTCCGTGGCGCTCAATGGTGCCTGCATGACGGTGCTGCGGCCGGACGAGCAGGGCTTTGCCGTCGACATCTCTCGAGAGAGTCTGGAGAAGACGGTCTCGCTGGACCAGCCTGGGCCTGTCAATCTGGAGAAGGCCTTGCGGCTTCAGGATCGGCTCGGCGGGCATATGGTCAGTGGCCACATCGATGGCAAGGCCGAGGTTCTCGATCTTCA
This sequence comes from Bordetella parapertussis, assembly GCA_945862985.1. GTDB lineage: Bacteria > Pseudomonadota > Gammaproteobacteria > Burkholderiales > Burkholderiaceae_A > Hahnella > Hahnella lacustris. The sequence goes on from CAMAZF010000002.1 coordinate 144,145, forward strand.
ATCCCGCGGTGAGTCGATTCTCATGAAGCTTCTGGTTCCCGTCGAGTTTGCCCCCTACCTCACACCGAAGGGTTCGGTTGCGATTCATGGGGTGAGCCTGACGGTGAATCAGCTCGAGGACTTGCCGGGGGAGCGGGGCTCGATCATCACGATGAACCTCATTCCACACACCTGGGCTGTGACCACGCTCAATGATCTCCAGGTGGGCAGTCTGGTGAATTTCGAAGCCGATCAACTCGCCAAGCAGGTGGCCCGTATGGTGTCTGCACTCTCAAAACGCCCCTCTGCGCTTCAAGGAGACTCAGCATGAATGGACCCGAGCGCACGCTCAGCCCGACAGAAGACCTGATTCAGGCCATTCGGAGAGGCGAGATGGTGGTGCTGGTCGACGATGAAGATCGTGAGAACGAGGGGGATCTGGTCATGGCTGCAGATGCGGTCACGCCAGAGGCCATCAACTTCATGGCGCGATTTGGCCGAGGGCTCATCTGTCTGACGCTCACGCCGGCGAGGTGCGCGCAGCTCCAACTGCCCCTCATGGTGAATCAGAATCGCACCCCTCACGGCACCGCCTTCACGGTGTCCATTGAGGCAGCTCAGGGGGTGACCACTGGTATTTCTGCCGCTGATCGGGCCACCACCATCGCGGCGGCAGTCGCGCCACAGGCGAAGCCCGAGGACCTGGTCCAGCCGGGCCATGTCTTCCCGCTCATGGCTCAGCCGGGAGGTGTGCTTGCGAGAGCCGGCCACACCGAGGCGGGCTGTGATCTGGCGGATCTGGCCGGCCGAGCGCCTGCCGCGGTGATCTGCGAGATTCTGAAGGACGACGGCAGCATGGCGCGGCTCCCCGACCTACTCGTCTTTGCCCGGGAGCATGGGCTTCTCGTGGGCAGCATCGCAGACCTCATTCACTACCGGACTGCCCATGAGAGCCTCGTGGAGCAGATCTCGACGGCACTCCCGGCCCCTGAGGGCTGGAGGCTCATGGCCTATCGGGACAAGGCCGTTGGGCAGCCGCACCTCGCACTGGTGATGGGCGACATTCAAGCGACCGAAGAGACGCTCGTCCGAGTGCATGAGCCGCTCACACCCCTAGATTTGCTTGGGAGCGACCAATCGCTGCACAGCTGGTCCATTGCGCGTGCCATGTCCACCATTCAAGCGCGTGGGCGAGGCGTGATCGTGCTGCTCAATGTCGCACCTCCTGCCCAGACCATCTTCGATCAGATTGCCGGCGTGGTGGTTTCTTCTGCCGGTGCCTCAAGCCTCGCGCTTCGAAACTATGGCCTAGGCGCTGCCATTCTGAAGGACTTGGGCGTCGGAAAAATGCGCCTGCTTGCTCGGCCTCGAAAGATGCCCAGCATGGCAGGATTTGGCCTTGAGGTGTGTGGCTATGGAACGGAATGAGGAGCATGAGATGGATGTCAATCGCGTAGAACCTGACTGGTCGGGGGATGGCCTTCGGGTCGCAGTGGTGGTGGCGCGCTTCAATGAAGAAGTGACTTCCATGCTGGAGTCGGCCTGTCTGCAGACGCTCACAGAGCAAGGCGTTCTGCCACAAGACATCACGGTCTTCTCGGTCCCTGGCGCGCTCGAGATTCCCCTGGTCCTGGCCCAGGCCGCTGATACGGGTCGGTTTGATGCGCTCATTGCACTGGGTGCCGTGATCCGTGGCGAGACCTATCATTTTGAGGTGGTCTCCAACGAGGCCTGCGCCGGAGTCTCACGCGTCAGCCTGGATCATCGCGTGCCGGTGGCCAATGGCATCCTCACGACCGAGGATGATGACCAGGCGTTCGCCCGTGCGGAGGATAAGGGGCGTGACTGCGCGATGGCAGCCATCGAGATGGCCAATCTCATCTTTGTCATCGATGAGCACATGGTGGAGGACGACGCGCGTGACGACTAATGCGCCCGATGCGCGCGCACGCAGCGCCCGTCGCCTCTCCCGCCTCATCACCGTTCAAGGCCTTTATCAGTGGCTGATTGCACACGAGGAGCCTGGGGCCATCGAGGCATTCGCACGAGAGTCTGATGATTTTGCACAGGCCGATGAGGCCTACTTCAAGGACTGTTTCTACGGAGCGGTTCGACAGGCCGAAGTCTTGCAGGCTGATATTTTTCCGGCTCTGGATCGACCTTTGGCGCAGGTCTCCCCAGTCGAGCAGGCCATTTTGCTGCTCGGCGCCTACGAGCTCAAGAGCCACCCCGAGGTTCCGTTTCGTGTGGTGATCAACGAGGGCGTCGAGCTGGCCAAGTCCTTGGGGGGTAATGAGGGGCACCGGTACATCAATGGCGTGCTGGATCGGCTGGCAGGACAGCTTCGACCCCATGAGGCCAGTCCCCGCTAGCCCAGCCCAGGCCATGGGCATGGGCGTCGCTTTGGGCCCCGGCCAAGAGTTCTCTCTCATTGACCTTCATCTGCGCGCAGCGGCGGCCCAGGCGTCAAGTTCAGCTGTGACGCTGGGCATTGGAGATGACGCGGCGCTGCTGAGCCCAGACCCTTCGCAGCAGATTGCGGTGTCGGTCGACACCATGGTGGAGGGGCGACATTACTGGCCAGACACGGACCCTCGCCTACTCGGCCGAAAGCTCCTCTGCGTGAATCTGTCTGATCTTGCCGCCATGGGGGCTTCGCCGCTGGCGTGCACCCTCAGCCTGAGCCTTCGCTCGGATGCGTGTGGCTCCTGGTTGTCTGCATTTTCTCAGGGCCTTGGAGCCGCTACGGCCGAGTTTGGCTGTCCCTTGGTGGGAGGCGATACCGTTCGACTACCTGAAGGCGCACCGAATGTGCTGACGCTCCAAGTGCTTGGGCAGGTGCCCCCTGGCCTAGCCCTTCAGAGGGGCGGGCTGCTTCCTGGCGATCTGCTCTGGGTCTCCGGTTTGTTGGGTGATCCAGCGGATGCGGTGGAGGCTCGAGTGGATGCAGTGAAGCTTCACCAGCCAAATCCACGGATTGAGCTGGGGATGTTTCTTCGAGGCAAGGCCCACGCGGCCATCGACCTGTCCGATGGACTGGCATCTGAGCTCGCCCATCTCCATGCGGCCAGCGAGTCTCGATCTGGTTTGGCGTTGAGCCTGCAGTTGCAACTGGATGCGCTCTCGTCCTGCTTGGGTGATCGTCTGATTGCTCATCTGCGGGATGGGCACATGAGCCGAATGCAGGCCTGCCGCCGGGCGGCTGAGGGCGGCGACGAGTACGAGCTCGTGTTCGCAGCTCCGGCTGATCATCAGGCGGCATTGCTGAACTGGGCAGGCGACCACCAACTCACCCTCACCCAAATCGGGACGGTCCATGCGGCAACCGACTCCAAACCCAGGGGCTTAGACTGGTGGTTTCAGTCGGTTCGATGTGCGCCCACAGAGTGCCCTCGGTCTGGCTTCGATCACTTCGCTCAGGAGTCGCCTCAGCCATGAATGCTCGACATCCAGCGGCCTTGATGGCAAGGCCACGCCTAGCGTACTGGGTGGCCTTTGCTGGGGGTTCGGGCCTTTCGCCCTGGGCTCCCGGTACGGTGGGCACGCTCTGGGGCTGGCTCAGCTTCATCGCTCTCGATGGGCTATTGGGCCCGAGTGTCTGGTGGATGCTGCTCCCCCTCGGCTTGGTGGTCGGAATCTGGGCTTGTCGCGTGACATCGCAAGACTTGGGAGTGGACGATCACGGGGCCATTGTCTGGGACGAGGTGCTCGCCATTTGGCTGGTCCTCTTTCTGTTGCCCAGGGCTGATGAGCCCTGGGGCACCCTGGCCGGACAGGGCCTCGTGGGATGGCCGCTCGAGTGTCTGGCTGTGGTGATCTTTCGCCTCTTCGATATTCTCAAACCCCCCCCGATTGGCTGGATGGATCGCAGGCTCAGTGGAGGCTGGGGGATCATGGCCGACGATCTCATGGCAGCAGCGTTCACCCTCGTGGTGCTCTCGGTGCTGTTACGCATACTGGGAGCGAGCGGGTGACGAGGGCGGAGTGTCTGATCGGTCTCACAGTGGCATTTTTTGCGCAGCGAGCGGGTCTTCGACTGCTCACAGCCGAGTCTTGTACCGGAGGATTGGCAGCCTCTTGGGTCACCCAACGTGCGGGGTCCAGCGCCTGGTTCGAGGGTGGAGTGGTGAGCTATAGCAATGACCTCAAGCGCTTGGTGCTTGGCGTCTCGCGTGCGGACTTAGACGGCTTCGGCGCGGTGAGTGAACCGGTGGCGCGCGCCATGGCAGAGGGCGCCGTAGCGCGTCTGGGTCAGCCCGGTGCGGCCTACGCGGCCTGTGCCATCACTGGAGTGGCTGGCCCTAGTGGCGGCTGTCCGGAGAAACCTGTGGGAACGGTCTGGTTCGCCTGGGCGTTTCCCCATCAGCCCACCAGGGCGCAGCGACGGATTTTTCGAGGGGACCGGCAGGCCATTCAGCAGCAGGCGGCTTGGTTTGCACTCTCTGAGTGGTGTGCAGGAGTCACGGCTCCCTCCGATCAGATGAAGCCGACTGAGGGTGGTCCTCACTAGGCTCCACATTCAGCTTGAAGCCTGGTTATATATACAGTATTCTTTTCCGAATCCCCACTAAGGACCTCACATGGACGACAAGACCAAAACCGAAAAAGCCAAAGCCCTTGCGGCAGCCATTGCCCAAATTGAGAAGCAGTTTGGCAAGGGCTCCATCATGCGCATGGGCGAGAACGAACAAGCCCCCGACATCCAAACCGTTTCTACCGGCTCCCTCGGGCTCGACATTGCTCTGGGTGCGGGTGGGCTTCCTCGTGGGCGCGTGGTCGAGATTTATGGCCCAGAGTCCTCTGGAAAGACCACCCTGACCCTTCAGGTGATTGCCGAAATGCAGAAGCTCGGTGGCACCTGTGCCTTTGTGGATGCCGAGCACGCGCTTGACACCCAGTACGCCCAGAAGCTCGGGGTCCAACTCTCCGATCTGCTCATTTCCCAGCCCGACACGGGCGAGCAGGCCCTTGAAATCGTGGACGCCCTGGTTCGCTCCGGCTCGGTCGATCTGATCGTCGTCGACTCGGTGGCCGCCCTCACGCCCAAGGCAGAAATCGAGGGCGACATGGGTGACTCCCTCCCGGGTCTACAGGCGCGTCTCATGTCTCAGGCCCTGCGTAAGCTCACCGGAACCATCAGCCGAACCAATACCCTTGTCATCTTCATCAACCAGATCCGCATGAAGATTGGCGTCATGTTCGGAAGCCCCGAGACCACCACGGGTGGCAATGCATTGAAGTTCTATGCCTCTGTTCGTCTAGACATTCGCCGTGTGGGTTCTCTCAAGAAGGGCGAGGAGGTGATTGGCTCTGAGACCAAGGTCAAGGTGGTCAAGAACAAGGTGGCGCCTCCGTTTAAGGCGGCCGGCTTCGATATCCTCTACGGTGAGGGCATCTCCCGTGAGGGCGAGATCCTCGATCTTGGGTCCGAGAAGAACATCGTGGAGAAGTCGGGCTCCTGGTATAGCTACAACGGGGATCGCATCGGCCAGGGGCGTGACAACGCCAGAGAATTCCTGCGTCAGAATCCCGTGATGGCCTTTGAGATCGAAAACAAGATTCGTGAGGCCTACGGTGTGGCCGTTCGTGAGCCCGGCGTCGCTGCTCCTGCGGCCAGTGAGCCTGCCGAGTCCTAAATCCCTCGCCTGAATGCCGTATGGCCCGTGCCGCGCCCTCCCTGCTTTCGCGCGGCGTGGCCTTTTTGGCCCGGCGAGAGCATTCTCGGCTCGAGCTCTCCCGCAAACTGGCGCCTCACGCCGAATCGTCAGAGCAGCTCGAGGCTGCATTGAATCAGCTCATGGAGCTCGGTCTGCTGTCCGAGTCACGTTTTGCAGAAGCCCTGGTCCGCGTTCGCGGGCAGGGCTATGGCGTGGCCCGGATTCGAGCAGAGCTCAGTCAGAAAGGGGTGAGCGATGCGCTCGCCCAACCTGCCCTGGAAGACGCTCGCCAGTCTGAGGCAAGCCGGCATTTCGTCGTCTGGGACAAGCGATTCGGCCAGCCCCCCGCCACCCTGGCGGAGAAGGCCAAGCAGCAACGGTTTATGGCTGCTCGAGGCTTCTCGCCCGATCTCTATCGCGCGCTCGAGCGCCGTGATTTTCAGCCTCCGGAAACCGAATTTCCGTCTTGAGCTGCGTGCTACCATCGATGAATTAAGGCCGACGGCGACCCCGCGGGGCGATCAAGTCGCCTTCACGCATTTCTATCTCAGGGAGCGCAGTGTCATGAAAATCCATGAATATCAGGGCAAGGAGATTCTCCGTCGCTACGGTGTCGCAGTGCCGCGCGGTGTGCCTTGTTTCTCAGTAGAAGAGGCGGTGAAGGCCGCTGAGTCCCTCGGCGGCCCCGTGTGGGTGGTGAAGGCTCAGATCCACGCCGGTGGCCGGGGCAAGGGTGGCGGCGTTAAGCTGGCCCGCTCCATGGACGAAGTGCGCAGTCACGCCCAAGCCATCCTGGGCATGCAGCTCATCACCCACCAGACAGGCCCGCAAGGTCAGCCGGTGCGTCGGCTGCTCATCGAGGAGGGTGCAGATATTCAGAAGGAGCTCTACGTGGCTGTGGTCACCGATCGAGTGACTCAAAAAGTCTGCGTCATGGCTTCCTCCGAGGGGGGCATGGACATCGAAGAGGTGGCCCACAGCCACCCTGAAAAGATCCACAAGGTGTTTGTAGATCCCGCCCAAGGGCTCTCTGACGCAGATGCAGATCAGCTCTCCACCGCCATTGGCGTGCCAGCAGCCTCGCTCCCTCAGGCCCGCTCGGTCCTCCAAGGCCTCTACAAGGCTTTCTGGGAGACCGATGCCTCCCTGGCGGAGATCAACCCACTGATCCTCACTGGCGATGGGCGCGTGGTGGCGCTGGATGCGAAGTGGAATTTCGATTCCAACGCGCTTTACCGCCATGAAGACATTGTGGCCATGCGCGATCTCGACGAAGAGGATCCCGCCGAAATTGAGGCCTCGAAGTTTGATCTGGCTTACATTCAGCTCGATGGAAACATTGGCTGCCTGGTGAATGGCGCGGGCTTGGCCATGGCCACGATGGACACCATCAAGCTCTTCGGCGGTGAGCCGGCGAACTTCCTCGATGTCGGCGGCGGAGCCACCACCGAGAAAGTGACTGAAGCCTTCAAGATCATGCTCTCCAATCCAAAGGTCAAGGCCATTCTCGTCAATATCTTCGGCGGAATCATGCGATGCGATGTGATCGCCGAGGGAGTCGTTGCAGCCTCTCGCGCCGTTGGCCTGAATGTCCCGTTGGTGGTTCGTATGAAAGGCACCAACGAGGACCTCGGCAAGAAAATTCTTGCCGAGTCGGGTCTCCCCATCATCGCTGCCGACACCATGGCTCAGGCTGCTGAGCGTGTCGTTGCGGCCGTTAAGGCTTAAGGAAGGGCCACGCCATGTCCATTCTCATCAATAAAGACACCAAGGTCATCACCCAAGGCATCACTGGAAAGACCGGTCAGTTTCATACCCGCATGTGCCGCGAATACGCAAACGGCCAGAACTGTTTCGTGGCGGGTGTGAACCCCAAGAAGGCAGGGGAAGATTTCGAGGGCATTCCAATCTACGCCTCTGTCAGCGACGCCAAGCAGGAGACGGGCGCCACCGTGTCGGTCATCTATGTCCCACCCGCAGGCGCCGCCGACGCCATCTGGGAGGCTGTTCAGGCCAACCTTGATCTGGTGATCTGCATCACCGAAGGCATCCCCGTTCGCGACATGATGGTGGTTCGCAACAAAATGAAGGCGGCCGGAAGCAAGACGCTGCTGCTCGGCCCCAACTGCCCTGGGCTCATCACCCCGGAGGAAATCAAGATTGGCATCATGCCCGGGCATATTCATCGCAAAGGCCGCATTGGCATCGTCTCGCGCTCAGGCACGCTCACGTATGAGGCCGTCGGCCAGGTCACTGAACTCGGCCTCGGTCAGTCCTCCGCGGTTGGCATTGGTGGCGATCCCATCAATGGCATCAAGCACATCGATGTGCTGCAGATGTTCAATGACGATCCCGAGACCGACGCAGTCATCATGATTGGCGAGATTGGTGGGCCCGATGAGGTGAACGCTGCGCTCTGGGCCAAGGACCATATGAAGAAGCCGGTCGTTGGATTCATTGCAGGTGTCACTGCCCCTCCCGGAAAACGGATGGGTCACGCCGGCGCCCTGATCTCGGGAGGGGCCGACACGGCAGAGGCCAAACTCGAGGTCATGGAGGCTTGCGGTATCCGTACCACCAAGAATCCTTCCGAGATGGGCAAGCTCCTGAAGAGCGTGCTCTAAACCTTGGAGGGTGCAGCCATCGAGTTCGGCACGGCGGCGTTCTTCGTCGCCCTGCTGCAGATCGTCTGGATCGACCTCCTGCTCTCAGGGGACAACTCGATTGTCATCGCCTTGGCTTGCCGGAACCTGCCGCCAAACCAGCGGCGCTTGGGCATTTTTTGGGGGGTTTCGGCAGCCATCGCGCTGCGGGTCATTCTGACGGCCTTCGCCGTCACCCTCCTCACCATTCCCATGCTCAAGCTGGTGGGCGGCCTTCTGCTGCTCTACATCGGGGTCAAGCTGGTGCTTCCTCAGCATGACGAGGACGAGCACGAGATCGATGGAAAAGACCGGCTCTTTGACGCCATCAAGACCATCGTCATCGCCGACTTCGCCATGTCACTCGATAACGTCATCGGTGTCGCTGGCGCAGCCAAGGGCAATTTCTTTCTGTTGATCTTTGGACTCGCGCTCTCCATCCCACTGGTGGTCTGGGGCTCCAAAATCGTCCTCATGATCATCAGTCGATTCCCAGTGGTCATCATGGCTGGTGGCGCATTGTTGGGCTACCTGGCTGGAGAAATGATCCAGACGGATCCCTGGCTCAAGGACTTCTGGTCAGACACCGTGGGCCTCGGAGGACACGAACTCGCTTGGGTCGGGCTGGCGCTGGTCTTGATCCTGGGCAAACTTCTGGCTCGTCGAGCTCCGCCTCCGCCACCTGCGGAGGTACACTAGGCCCTATGCACGATCATCCCTCGCACTCTGGCCGTTCTAGCTGGTCTCTCCTTCGCGTCATGGGTCTCCTGATCCTTGTCGGCGTTGGAATCGCAGCCCTCGTCCGTTAGTCCGCCCCTCAGGCTGCAGACACCTCCAGGTTGTCGATCAGTCGGGTTGCGCCCAGTTTGGCTGCAGCCAAAATCACCAAAGGCTCTCCGGCGCACAAAGCTTCTACAGTGGGCCTGGCCAGGTCCCTCTGCTGCCGAATGGTGAGGTAATCAGGCTTCCAGCCGCGCTGTCTGAGGCTCTGTTCCCCTGCGGACTCTAGCTCGGCACAGAGGTCAAGAGTGACCTGCTGGGTCGCGAGGGACTGGGCCAGTCGACTGCTCATCTGTTGAAGGGTGGCATAGAGTCGGGGCGCTTCTGCACGCTCTTCGGCGCTCAAGTAGGCGTTACGAGAGGAGAGTGCAAGGCCATCCGCATCGCGAATGGTCTCTGCCGAGAGAATCTGGGTGGGCAGGGCAAACTGCTGACACATCTGCCGAACCAGCATCTGCTGCTGGTAGTCCTTCTTGCCGAAAACGGCGACTTGAGGACTCACGCAGTTAAAGAGCTTGAGCACGACCGTCGAGACGCCAATGAAGAATCCGGGTCGGAACTCCCCTTCAAGAATATCGCCGAGGTGGGTCGGGGCCTGGACTCGAAACTCCTGAGGGACGGGGTACATCTCCCGTTCATCGGGCGCAAAGAGCACATAGACGCCCTCGGCCTCGAGCTTGGCTGCATCGGCCTCGAGCTGGCGCGGGTAGCGATCGAAGTCCTCATGCGGACCAAACTGCAGCCGATTGACGAAGATCGATGCAACGACGGGATCGCCGTGGCGGGCAGCGATCCGCATCAGAGAGAGATGCCCTTCATGCAGGCTGCCCATGGTGGGAACGAAAGCGGTGCGAAGCTGGCCCCTAAGCTGGGACCGCAGTTCATCGATGGTTTTGACGATCTTCATGTGCTGAGATTGAAAAAGCTTCGTCGGCCTCGAAAGCCCGAGATCTGTTGAACGAGGGCCTCAAAGTCCTCCTCGCGGTCGATGGGATTGAGGGCTGCGGTGTTCACAATGAGCAGCGGCGCGTCATCGTAGTGGTGAAAGAACTGGGTGTAGGCCTCTGAGAGGCGGGTGAGGTAGTCGGCCGAGAGGCTCTGCTCCATGGGAATGCCACGCTCTCGAATGCGTTCGATCAGCTGATCGGGGCTGGCCTGCAAAACAACCACCAAGTCGGGGGTGGGCATCTGAGGCCTGAGCGAGTCATAGATCTTGCGATAGAGCTGCTGCTCATCCTCCGTGAGCGTCAGCGCCGCGAAGAGCGGGTCCTTCTCGATCATGAAGTCGCTCACCAGGAATTCCGAAAATAGGTCCCGCTGAGAGAGGTCTCGGAGCTGGTCGACACGCTGAAACAGAAAGAAGAGCTGAGTGGGCAGCGCGTAGCGATGCGAGTCCCGATAGAAGCGCTCCAGGAATGGATTGGCCTCTGGTGCTTCGAGCAGCGTCTCGTAGCCAAAGCGCTCTGAGAACTTGCGAGTGAGAGAGGTCTTGCCGACTCCAATGGGGCCCTCAAAAACGATCGACCGGAATCGTTCGGTCCAGGTAGGGCGGTCAGGCTGCAACGACATGTTCAGTTTCAATCCGCGAGACTGCAGACGGGTCCTCTCGCAGTGCCTCCGAGAGAAGCACCTCTATGGTCTTGGCCTCTGGCCCAGTCTCTAGGCACAAGCCAGGCCGAAGCTCAGCCAAAGGAGCCAGCACGAATGCGCGTGAGGCTGCACGAGGATGGGGGAGTGTGAGATGGGGCAGCGACAGGGTAAGGCCATCCATCCAGATGAGATCGAGGTCGAGTGTGCGCGCGGGAGAGGGGGCTGGCTGGCCGTGGGGCACCCCTTGCGGCCGATGTCGCCCAAACCTCGCCTCGATCTGAAGCAGGGCCTCCAGCAGTGATTCTGGATCGAGCACCGTTTCGATCTCTGTAGCTGCATTGATGAAGTGCGGGCCTTCGGCCATCACCGGTTTGCTGTTCCAGAGAGAGGAGCAGCTCAAAACGTGTATTCCAGGCGTGGCCTCCAGCGCGTGGAGGGCGACCTTGAGGGTCTGCGAAGGCGCTCGACCCTCATACGGCAGGTTGGCGCCGAGGCCAATGAGGGCCCGACGCGTACCCACCACCCCGCATGCGAGACTCATTTGCGAGGCCCTCTGCGCCGCCGGCGAGGCCGCCCTGAGCCTGAAGCCGGAAGCTTGGCCGCCTCTTCAATGAGGCTTGCTCGCGCGTCATCACTGCCTTGAGCGAAGTCGGTCCACCAGTCTGCGAGGGCCTGATCGGCTTCACCCGACTCCGCACGCAGCAGCAGGAAATCGTAGCCCGCACGGTAGCGCAGGTGTTCCAAGAGCCGATAGGGTGACGCTCCGATGCGCTTCTCAAACCGAGGCTGAAGCATCCAGATCTCACGCAGGTCAGACACCACACGGCGCTGGATAGCCAGGTCTTCTAGATTGGTCTCAATCACCTCATCGATCGCACGCTGGAGAGCCGGGCCTGAGCGCTCCCCATCCGCTTGGAGGCTTCTCCACTTCTGAACCACCAGGTGCCAGAGCAGCGTGGCAAACAAGAATCCGACAGAGAGGGGCTTACCTGCATGGACGCGCTCATCGGTACTGGCCAGGGCCAGTTCGACGAATCGAAGCGCCTGCGCACGTTCGTCCTCAGAACCCTCTGGCTCGAGCACCACATCGACCAGAGGAAGACATCCATGATGTAGGCCGTACTCCCGCAGGCCTCGAAGGGCGGCCATGGCCTGGCCTGATTGAAGCAGCTTGACCATCTCATCAAAGAGCCGTGCCTCCGGCACGTTGTGTATGAGGTCGGCTAGCTTGGCGATGGGCGAACGCGTCGCGGGTTCGGGCGTAAAGCCCAGCTTGGCCGAGAAGCGCACCACGCGGAGCATACGCACGGGGTCTTCTCGATACCGCTGGGTGGGCTCACCAATCATGCGCAGGCAACGCCGTTCGAGATCCCGCACGCCGTCGTGGTAGTCGAGTACGGTGTCGCTCAGCGGATCGTAGTAAAGCGCATTGATGGTGAAATCGCGTCGGGCTGCATCCTCGTGTTGCTCACCAAAGGTGTTGTCGCGAAGGACACGCCCGTGCGCATCGGTTTCTTGGTTCTCTGGGGCCAGGGCGCGAAAGGTCGAGACCTCAATCGTCTCAGGACCAAACATCACATGAACGATCTGGAAACGACGCCCAATCACTCGGGCCCGGCGGAACAGACGTTGAACCTCTTCTGGGGTGGCATTGGTGGCCACATCAAAATCTTTGGGGCGCATGCCCAGCAGGAGGTCGCGCACGGCGCCTCCGACGATAAAGGCCTTAAAGCCGCCTTTCTGGAGGCCCTCGACGGTGCGCAGGGCAGCCGAAGAGACCAAATGGCGGTCGACTCCAATTTTACTGGCCTTGTGGATTTTAGGATCGTGGCGGGTTGCGCGCCCATGGCCATGGGCGTGGCCAGGGGCCAGTCGCGCCAGAGATCTCAGCAGCTTTTTGATCACGGTGGCAAAGGGTATCAGGTTGCGCCGGGTTCTTGCGCGAAGAGCTCAAGAATGGGCCAGCCCTGATCCATCGCGTGTTGCCGAAGCGTCGGGTCTGGGTTCACTGCGACGGGGTGGGTGACACGCGCGAGCAGGGGCAGGTCGTTTCGGCTGTCACTGTAGAAATAGCTCTGCTCAAAGGAGTCGAGGTCGGAGTCGAGGGTGGCGAGCCACTGCCGCACGCGGGTGACCTTCCCCTCTTGAAAACTCGGAAGGCCACGATGGCGTCCGGTGTAGCGCCCCTGCTCATCACGTTCCACCTGAGTGGCGATGAGGTGCTCAATGCCGAAGGCGCTGGCAATGGGCTGGGTGACAAAGTCGTTGGTGGCCGTGACAAGGGCGAGCAGGTCGCCCTGAGCGCGGTGCTGCTCGACCAAGGCGCTGGCCTCTGGACGAATCTGAGGCATGATCTTGGTTGCAAGGAAGTCTTCTCGCCAGGCGTGAAGCGTCTCCACGGGGTGTTGTGCCAGGGGTCCGAGCTGAAAGGCCAGAAACTCGTCCATGTTCAGGCAGCCCTGCTTGTACTGTTCATAGAAGTAGTCATTTCGAATGGTGTGCCAGCTGGCATCCACGACGCCGAGCTCGACGAGCTGTTGGGCCCAGAGCACATCACTGTCGATGGGCAGGAGGGTGTGATCGAGGTCAAATAAGGCGAGGCGGGTGGGGCGGTTCATGAGCGTGAAGTCTCGGGGGAGGTTGAAAAGGACTCTGCAACACTGCGCAGCAGGGGCACACTGACCGGGCGTTTCTGCTCAAGTGCGGCCTGGTTCACCGCCTGCAATAGGCCACAGAGCCAGCCCAGGTGCCTGGGCATGCGGGCCAGCATATAGACAAAAATGCTGTCGAATTGGGTGTCTTCCGGGCGTGCCATCCACCCCAGGGCGTGGGCCTTCTGACGCAGCACGCGGAGCTGGTCTGGCTCGGTCAGGGCGGCCAGCGGATAGACCAGGCCCTGGGCCAGGCGAGTCCGGAGATCTTCTCGAAAGCCACTCAAGCCCAATGCTTGGGGCGACTGCCCGGAGCTGGCCACCAGCAACCCTGTCGAGGGCGCCGCGACCAGGCGTGCAAACAAGGCCTGCTGCAGGGCGGGGCTCGCGTGCTCCAGGTTGTCGATCAGCAGAGGACGGTCTACCGCCGAGAGCGCGTTGAGTTGAGAGGGGGTGAGGCCGCAGGCCTGAGGGGATGAGGTGAGCGCGAGCAGATGGTGAGGGCAACCCTTCTGATGGAGGCTAAAGCTCAGGGCCTGAAGGGCTGCAGTCTTCCCGCTGGCTGGGCCGCCCCAGATCAAGAGCCGGTCTCCAGGCGGGCGTTCTCCGGCGGCCAGTCGAGAGAGCCAGGCCCAGGCCTCGGCGTTCTCTCCAACCACCACCTGGTCCAGCGCGGGGGGAGACTCTTCAATGAGTCCCAGAATGAGTTGTTGGTCGCTCACGCTAAACTATTGCATGCACTCTTCATCTACAGGCCTGTCTTACCGAGATGCCGGTGTCGACATTGACGCTGGCGATGCGTTGGTTGATCGAATCAAGCCCCTAGCCAAGCGTACCCTGCGCCCTGAGGTGCTGGGAGGCATTGGTGGCTTCGGTGCCCTTTGCCGCATTCCCACCGGCTATCGGGAGCCCATACTGGTGTCCGGCACCGATGGCGTTGGAACCAAGCTCAAGCTGGCCTTCGCACTGAATCAGCACCGCACCGTGGGCATCGATCTGGTGGCCATGAGCGTAAACGACATTCTAGTTCAAGGGGCTGAGCCGCTCTTTTTCTTGGACTACTTTGCCTGCGGCCATCTCTCTGTGGATCAGGCGGCCGACGTGGTGGCCGGAATTGCTTCCGGCTGTGAACAGTCGGGCTGCGCACTCATTGGTGGCGAGACGGCAGAGATGCCCAGCATGTACCCCGACGGAGAATACGACCTTGCGGGATTTGCCGTGGGGGTTGCCGAGCGTGAACACCTCATCACCGGGGCGGCCGTTCAGGCGGGTGATCAGATTCTTGGGCTCGCCTCGAGTGGCTTTCACAGCAATGGCTATTCGCTGGTGCGTGCGGTCCTCACGCGCGCCCTTGGAGAGATCAGCCCCACCTCGCTTGCATCGGTCCAGCTTGCAGCGACCGAAGGAGATGGGACGCTTCAGTCGCTTGCAGACCTGGTCATGGCACCCACGCGTCTTTACGTGAAGTCTGTGCTCTCTGCCCTGTCTGCCCATCGCCAAGCCATTCATGCCCTGGCGCACATCACGGGCGGAGGCCTGGTGGGCAACATACCCCGAGTCCTTCCCGAGGAACTCACGGCCGAACTGCGAGCGGGTTCTTGGCCACTGCCGCCTGTCATGCAGTGGGTCCAGGCGCAAGGCGCCATCGAGACCGATGAAATGCATCGGGTCTTTAACTGCGGCATTGGTATGGTGGTGGTGGTGGCAGCAGACCAGGCTGAGGCCGTTGCGGCTCATCTCACTGCGCAGGGCGAACAGGTCTTCCAGATCGGACAGGTCCGCGCACGTCAGTCCGGCGAGGACCAGACCCTCATCATCTGAGGCAGGTCAGCGGTTTCCGCAGGCCACGCGGTGACCGAACCTGCCGCTTGAAAGCTGCGAAGCCAGGTGATCTGTCGCTTCGCCAGCTGGCGGGTGGCCTCAATGCCTTTCCGGATGAATGCTTCGCGTGAGAGGTCGCCACTCAGGTGGAGCCAAGCCTGGCGATATCCCACGCTTCTCATGCTGGGGTGTTCGCCGGTGAGGTGGGGGCGTTGCATGAGCCCCGCCACTTCCTCCAGAAGCCCTTGATTCACCATATCTAGAAAGCGCTGCTCAATGCGTCTGTGCAACCAGGTTCGATCTTGGGGAAGCAGGGCCACGGTGCGCATGGGGAGGGCTTGCAGCCTGAGCGTGGGTGCATCCTGGCTCTTCAGAATCCAATCCGAGAGGGATTCTCCCGTGTGACGCCAGACCTCGAGGGCTCGGCTGATGCGCTGGGCGTCATGGGGAGCGAGACGTTGAGCGGTGGATGGGTCGACCTGCATGAGCTGGGCGTGGAGCGCTGGCCATCCCTCGGCGAGCGCCTCAGCAGCCACCGCATCTCGAATCGCGGGCGGGGTCTGAGGCAGTTGATCCAGCCCCTCGAGCAAGGCTTTAAAGTAAAGCATCGTCCCACCCACAATCAGTGGCTCATGTCCTCTCGCTCGGATTTCGCCGACCTTGGTCCAGACATCCTGATGACACTGGGCCACCGAGTAGTGGTCTTCTGGTTCAAGAAGGTCAATCAGGTGGTGCGCAACGGCCGATCGTTCTGCAGCGGAAGGCTTGGCGGTTCCGAGGTCGAGCCCCCGATAGATCTGGGCTGAGTCCAGGCTGATGATCTCCACCTCTGGCTTGAGAGGGGTCTCTCGAATCGCTTGTGCATAGGCCATGGCCACTCCAGACTTGCCACTTGCGGTGGGCCCAATCAGGCAATGCACGGGGCGAGACGAGTGAGCGTAGGGTGGATCTACCCCGTCAGACATCACTGTCCTCGCAGGAAGAGGCGATCGAGTGCGGCCAGATCCACCTGAACCCAGGTCGGTCGACCATGATTGCATTGCCCCGATCGCTCCGTGCGCTCCATGTCGCGCAGCAGAGCATTCATTTCCAGCAGGCTCAGGCTGCGATTGGCCCGGACCGCGGCATGGCAGGCCATGGTGGCCAGCACTTGATTCAGCGCCTCTTCTGTCTGCGTCGCTACGCCGTGCGCAGCGAGTTCTCGAAGGGTGTCTCGCACCAGTGCCGCAGGATCCGACTGCGCCAAGTCCACAGGCACCCCTCGAATGGCGAGCGTCTCTGGCCCCAGTCGGGTGAGCCAGAAGCCCAGACGGGTCAGCGTGTCTTCATGCTGCTGGCTCGCTTCCCACTCAAGGGGCTCGACCTGCAGGCTGATCGGGTTCAGCAGGGTCTGCATGCCGCACTGATGAGAAGCCTTCATCCGTTCGTAGACGATGCGCTCGTGGGCGGCATGCATGTCGACGAGCACCAGTCCCTGGTGGTTTTGGGCCAGGATGTAGATGCCATGTAATTGCGCGAGTGCCTGGCCAAGAGGCTCCTGTGAGGGGGCGCTCTGGGCGGGTGGCTCTTGCGCATGAGAAGGGCCCCAGTTGGACTGACTGCTCACCGCTTGAAGTGCAACGGACTGGAGGTCCAGCGTCTGCGAGTGGGCTGCAGAGATCCAAGGTAGCGGCCCCGTTGGAGTGGTCTTGGCAGGAACCCATGCGGATGGGGTGGCCGCTGGCGTGTTCACTGCACCACCGAGTGCGCGTTGACAGGCCTCGCGAACCGCACGATAGACCGCCTGTGGATCTTGGAAACGCACCTCGTGCTTGGCTGGGTGCACATTTACATCGACCAGGCTGGGGTCAAGGCTGAGCCTCAAGGCCCATTTGGGCTGCCGATCTCCGTGCAGGACATCGGCATAGGCACTCTTGACGGCATGTGCGAGGCTTCGATCTCGGATGGGTCGACCATTCAGGCTGATGTATTGCTGGTCGGTTCGGCCGCCTGCCTCCGTGGGGGCTTGTAGGAAGGCCTGCACGGTCAGGGGGCCCGCATGGATGTCCGACGTCCGGAGCTGATCCAGGGGCAGGTCGAGCAGCGTCGCCACGCGCTCTGGGGCTGGGCAGGGGGCCAGTCGCAGGGTGACCCGTCCCTGATGGGTGAGCTGAAAGGCGAGCTCGGGTCGATGCAGCGCCTCCCGCACCAGTGCCTCCTTCGCGTGGGAGTACTCCGTGGCAGGGCTCTTGAGAAACCGACGTCGAGCAGGCACATGATGAAAGAGCCCAATCACATCCATGATCGTGCCAACCCCTCCAGCGGCCGGCTCTTGCTGCCATCGGCCGCTCTGGTTCGTGATGCAGCTGGCGTGGCTGGACTGCGCGGTGCGACTGATGATGGAGAGCTCTGAGACAGACGCAATGGCTGCGAGGGCCTCACCCCGAAAGCCATGACTGATGACCGTGCTCAGGTCGTCAAGGGTGCGAATCTTGCTGGTCGCATGTCGAAGCACGGCCAGGGGAAGCTCGTCGGCCTCCATTCCGCAGCCATCGTCCTTGACTTGAATGCGACGAATGCCGCCTTCCTCCAGGGCCACCTGAATCGACTGCGCCCCAGCATCGATGGCGTTTTCGACCAGCTCTTTGACCACAGACGCTGGTCGTTCAATCACCTCACCAGCGGCGATCTGGCTGATGAGTGCGTCCGGAAGGAGGGCAATCGAGGGCATAGGCGCAGCTTAGCCTGTCGCGTTCAAGACCGTTTGGCGCGACGGGCCAGTGGAGGATTGTTCTCCAGGTAAGCCATTAGGCCGTCCACAATGGCCTGTGCAATCTGGTTTTGGTATCCATCGTCTTTGAGTCGGCGCTCTTCATCTGGGTTACTGATGAAGGCGGTCTCAATCAGGATGGAGGGAATGTCGGGTGCCTTGAGCACCGCAAAGCCAGCCTGCTCCACCTGGCGCTTGTGCAGGGTGTTGATCTCACCAATCTCTGAGAGGACTGACTTGGCCAGTTTGAGCGAGTCTTTGATCTGCGCGGTTGTCGACATGTCCAGAAGGGTCTGGGTCAGCAGTCGGTCTTTGCTCTCTATGGAGAGGCCACCAATCTCGTCAGAGCGGTTCTCTTGTTTGGCCATCCAGCGGGCAGCCGCGCTGCTTGCGCCCCGCTCAGAGAGCACATACACCGAAGATCCCTTTGCGTGCGGCGAGATCCAGGCATCTGCATGGATGCTCACGAACAAGTCGGCCCTGACCGCCCGTGCCTTTTGCACTCGCCGTCCCAGCGGAACAAAGTAGTCGCCGTCTCGGGTGAGAAAGGCCTTCACGCCCGATTGCCGGTCAATCAAACGTTTCACCCGACGGGCAATCGCCAGCACGATGTCCTTCTCTCTTGCCCCACTCTTGCCCACCGCACCGGGGTCTTCGCCTCCGTGGCCGGGGTCAAGGGCAATGGTGACCAGGCGCTGGGTAGACACCTGTCCTGGTGGATCCGCAAACGCAGCAATCGGATCTCGCTCCGCTGGCTTTGGAGGGGGTGGGCTGGGCGCAGACGCCTGGGGAGTCACGCCTTCAGGCTGGGCGGGTCCCTGGTCCACGGACGCCAAGAAGCTGAGGAGCGGGTCGATCTCTTGCTGCGGGTAGAAGTCGAGCACCAACCGATGGGCGTACTGCGCTACGGGCGAGAGCATGAAGACCTGGGGCTTGACGGGCTGTTTGAGGTCAAAGACGAGGCGCACGACGGTGGGCTGGAACTGCCCCACCCTTACGCCTGCAATATAGGGATCGTTGGGTGCAATGCGCGCGACCAGCTCCTTGAGTGCGGGGCTCAACTGCATGCCCTCAATGTCGACGAGGAGTCGGTCTGGCTGGGTCAGCAGGTTGGTGCGAAATGCAAGCCCGGGGGAGTCGTGTTCGATCGCGACGCGGGTGTAGTCACGCGCGGGCCAGAGCCTGACGGCCAGGACCTCGAGGGCCATCGCATCTTGTGTTTGAAATCCCAGCAGTAGCGCGGCGCCTGCGCCCAAGACAAGGTCGCGACGCTGTGCATTCATCGGTGTCTGAACCGATGCCTCGAGCAGCGGGAGCAGTGCTCGAGTGTGTGGCAACGGTTTTTGCGCGGTCAGGGTCAGGCTGCGTGGCCCGGTGGCGTCTTCTGCACGCGTGAAATCAAGCGCAAGGCTTATGTCCGCCTGCGGCAGCCCTTCAGCCATCTCGGGCCACTCCACGATCAAGAGCTGCTCGCCATCGAGCAGGTCTCGAAGCCCCAGATCCCGCCAATCCGAGGGCGACTTCAGCCGGTAGAAGTCGCAGTGATGGACAGGGCCGATCGAGGTGTCATAGACCTCCATCACTGAAAAGCTGGGACTCTTGATGCGGCCCTCTACCCCGAGCGCTCGGAGCAGGCTTCTCACCAGGGTGGTCTTGCCGGTCCCCAGGCTCCCACTCAGGGTCATGAGCCTCGGTCGCGACTCTGCACAGTCGCGCGCCAAGGCCGCGCCTACCTGGGCGAGGTCCGGCTCGTGGAGTGCATTGATGTGGAGGCGGGTCTGGTCAACAATCATTGAATGACGCATTCTTCTGAGCATCCTACCGCGCCCGGGCTTCCGCTCGAACCGGATGTTCGACGCATTGAGCAGTTTGTCGAGAGTCTCTGGCTCGAGCAAGGCCTTTCATCCAACACCCAGGCGGCCTATCGCAGAGACCTCATCAGCTTGGCTCGGACGCGCTCACTGCAGGATTTAGAGGAGGCTGGGATCCAGGCTTTTCTCTTGTCTCGACAGACCCAGTTGCGCCCCGCCAGCTTCAATCGGCTGGTCTCCGTGCTGAGACGTTTTTTTCGCTGGCAGCTGCAGATGGGTCAGAGGGCGGATGACCCTCTGCGTCGGGTGCGCGCGGCCAAGCAGCCCAGCCGATTTCCCAAGGCGCCGACCGAGGCGCAGGTCGAGGCACTGCTCGCCGCGCCTGATGTTGAGCAGCCACGTGGCCTTCGCGACCGCGCCATGCTTGAGCTCATGTATGGAACCGGCCTGCGCGTGAGCGAGCTGACCGAGCTGAGCATGACCTCTGTCAGCCAGATCGAGGGCCTGTTGCGGCTCACCGGCAAAGGCGGGAAGGAGCGGCTGGTGCCCTTCGGGGCAGAAGCGGGGCAGTGGCTGGCACGCTATTTTCAGGAGGCTCGGCCCCACATCTTGGGGCCTCGACTCTCCACGGCGGTCTTCGTGACCGAGCGAGGTCGGGAGATGACGCGACAGTATTTTTGGCAGCTCATTCAAAGGTATGCACAGCAGGCGGGCATTGCACTGAGGCTCTCGCCTCACAGCCTGCGGCATGCCTTTGCCACGCACCTGCTCAACCATGGGGCAGACCTGAGGGCGGTCCAACTCCTGTTGGGTCACACAGACATCTCGACCACTCAGGTCTACACCCATGTGGCCCGAGAGCGCCTTGCCGTGCTCTACGCCCAGCACCATCCCAGGGCCTAGTTGGGCATAATCGCCGCATGTTGACGGCTTTCTCCTCCGACGACGCCTGGCTCGTCGCACTCTGGCTCATGGTGGCGGCCTACGCCATTGGCTCGGTCTCGTTTGCCATTGTGGTGAGTCGACTGAGAGGGCTTGCTGATCCTCGCAGCTATGGCTCCAAGAACCCTGGCGCCACCAATATGCTGCGCACCGGCGATCGGCTTGCTGCAGCGCTGACCTTGCTGGGTGATGCGGCCAAAGGCGCGGCCGCGGTGGCCCTGGGCTGGGCCTTGGTGGGGGAGGACTGGGTTGCACTCTCGCTCACTGGGCTGTCCGCGTTCTTCGGCCATCTCTACCCGCTCTGGCATCGGTTCCAAGGTGGCAAGGGAGTGGCCACGGCTCTGGGCGTGCTCCTCTCCTTTTCTGCTCCGGTGGGACTGGCCTGCCTGATCACCTGGGTGGTCGTGTTCAAGCTCAGCAAGATCTCGTCTCTCTCTGCCCTATCCGCTGCGTTGCTGGCGCCGATCTGGTGGTGGCTGCTCGGCCCCGATGGCGGTCTGGTGGCCCAGCTCGTGGTGATGGTGATGGCCGCCTTGTTGCTGTACCGTCACAAACAGAACATCAAGGACTTGCGGGCTGGGCGGGAGGAGCGCTCGTCTCTGAAAGCGGCCAACGCGGCCGAATCCCAAACGCCCCAGCCGGCTGTGGCGACTCCAAGCCACCCAGAATCCGAAGTCCAGCCGCCCAAGCAATCATGACCCCGTTGTCGGTGCAGAGCGCGGGTGGCGGGAACACGACCTGACCTCCCCTGGCCTCTGCAGCCTCTTGTAGCTGCTGCCTGAGATGACGGTTTGCACTGACGCCTCCAGCCACCACGAGCCGAGAGATACCGGTCTGGTCCATGGCCGCGAGGCATTTGCTCACCAAGACCTCCACAATCGCCGCCTGCGTCTCGGCAGCGAGGTCGGCTCGATCTTGGTCGGACAGGGGCTGTGTGCATTTTTTGGCCTGCGTGAGGACGGCTGTCTTGAGGCCTGCAAAACTAAAATCGAGGGTGGATCGGTGCTTGAGCGGGCGCGGAAGCGAGAAACGCCCGGGCTGCCCACGCGCAGCCCATTGAGAAATCTGAGGCCCTCCTGGGTAGCCCAGGCCCAGAATCTGGGCAGACTTATCGAAGGCCTCGCCGGCGGCGTCGTCAATGGTCTCGCCCAGCAAGGCATAGTCTCCCAGCGCCCTCACGGCCATGATCTGGGTGTGACCGCCAGAGACCAGCAAGGCCAGAAATGGGAAGCTGGCCTCGCCCATGTCTGCCGAGAGCAGGGGAGAGACCAGGTGCCCCTCGAGGTGATGGACCCCCATGACCGGTCGGTTCAAACCCACTCCCAGGCCGTGGGCAAGACTGGCCCCGACCAGAAGTGCGCCCGCGAGGCCAGGCCCTTCGGTATAAGCCACGACGTCAATGTCGGAGAGTGTGCGTCCACTCTCTTCGAGGATTCGATCCAGTAACGGGTTGATTCGCAGTAGATGATCTCGAGAGGCCAGTTCCGGAACGACCCCACCGTAAGCCGCATGCATCGCCACCTGGGTATGGAGGGCCTCTGAGAGAATCTCGACCGTGGGCAGCGCATGGGGCGTTCGAGCCGGCTCGACCTTGATCAGGGCCAGGCCAGTCTCATCACAGGAGGTTTCAATGCCAAGAATGTGCATGGGGGACTTGCGAAAAAAACAATCGTCCGGAATACTTACGGATTAACCGAAATCCTGCAAGGTTGTTATGCCCGTCGTCCGAGTCAAAGAAAACGAGCCGTTCGAAGCCGCCATGCGGCGCTTTAAGCGCAACATTGAAAAGATTGGTCTTCTCAATGACCTGCGCGCCCGTGAGTTTTACGAAAAGCCCACGGCTGAGCGCAAGCGCAAAAAGGCAGCTGCTGTGAAGCGCCATTACAAGCGCGTTCGCAGCCAAATGCTTCCCGCTCGCAAATACTAATTTCAATCCCCGCGTCCGCGGGTCCTGCCGTCATGCCCCTCAAAGACCGCCTGCTTGAAGACATCAAGCAGGCCATGAAGGCCAAAGACAGTCAGCGCCTCACCACGCTCCGTCTCGTCACGGCTGCCATCAAGCAAAAAGAAGTCGATGAGCGCGTGGTGCTGGATGACGCTCAGGTCTTGGCCATCCTCGACAAAATGGTCAAGCAGCGACGAGACTCCGTCACCCAGTTCCAAGCGGGCGGCCGCCAAGATCTTGTAGACCAAGAGCAGTCGGAAATCGATCTGCTTCTGCAGTACCTCCCACAACCGCTCTTAGAGGCGGAGCTCATCGCTCTCATCGACACCACAGTCGCCGCGCTCCTCGCGGAAGGGCAGGCTCTCGGTCCCGGCCTCATGGGCAAGGCCATGGCGGCACTCAAGCCTCAGACCGCTGGCCGGGCTGACGGGGCTGTGGTCTCTCGCCTCTTAAAGCAAAAGCTCTCACAATAAGCGCATGATCCCCCAGGCCTTCATCGACTCGCTGCTTCAGCGCGTCGACGTGGTCGAGGTGGTGGGCGCCTACGTTCAACTCAAGAAGGCCGGCGCCAACTACAGCGGCCTCTGTCCCTTCCACACGGAAAAGTCACCCTCGTTCTCGGTGAGCCCAGCCAAACAGTTCTATCACTGCTTCGGATGCGGGGCCCACGGCACGGCCATCGGCTTTCTCATGGAGCACCTCGGGCTCTCTTTTCCCCAGGCGGTAGAGGATCTGGCCGGCCGGGTGGGTCTGGAGGTTCCACAAGAACGTGAGGATGGACGCTCAGAACAAGACCGGGCGGAGTCTCGTGATCAGCGGTCACGTCTGGTGGCCAAGCTGGGCGAGGCCGCGCAGTTCTACAAGCGTCGGCTTAAGGAGTCGCCCGAGGCCATCGAATACCTCAAGAGACGCGGCCTCACGGGAGAGGTGGCGGCTCAGTTCCATCTGGGCTATGCCCCAGCGGGCTGGCAGCCCCTTCAGGGGGTGTTTGCCGACTATGCCCAGCAAGACCTGGTCGATGCTGGGCTGATCATTCAGGGCGAAGACGATGGCCGAGCCAAGCGATATGACCGCTTTCGAGATCGACTCATGTTTCCGATTCGAGATGAGCGTGGGGAGGTCATTGGATTTGGCGCGCGCACGCTGGGGTCTGACGAACCAAAATATCTCAACTCTCCCGAGACGCCCGTGTTCTCCAAGGGACATCAACTCTATGGCCTGTTTGAAGCCAAACAGGCCATACGCGCAGCTCAAACCTGCTGGGTGGTCGAGGGATACATGGATGTCGTGGCTTTGCATCAACATGGCATTGGCCATGTGGTCGCCACCCTTGGGACAGCCACCACACCAGACCATTTACGGCTGCTCATGCGCAGAAGCACGCGGCTGGTCTTCATGTTTGATGGTGATGCAGCCGGGAGACGAGCCGCAGCGAAGGCGCTAGAGGTGAGCCTTCCGGTTCTTCAGGAGCGCGTGTCACTGCAGTTCGCTTTTCTGCCCCCGGAACACGACCCCGACAGCTATGTGCGTGCCTTCGGTGCCGATGCCCTGAGGGATTTTGTGCGCTCGTCCACCACCCTCTCAGGTTTTCTTCTTGAGCGCGCGGCGACGGGCCAGAATCTTCAAACCCCGGAAGGGCGGGCCTTAGCCACCACGGAAGCCAAGCGCCTGTTGGCACTGATGCCAGAGGGTGAGCTGCGCCGGCAGATTGCACAAGAGGCGGTGGTTCGTTTTCAGACCAGCCCTGATGGACTGGGCGTGCGGCTGAGCCGTTCGTCTGCATCAAGACCTGCCTCACAGGCACCCATGGCCAAGGGGATTCGAAGCCTCCCAAGCCTTGCGGATCGGCTCTGTCGTCTGGTGGTGCGCCGTCCCTCGTGGGCCCAAGAGCTCAACGGGGATCTCCTCGAACAGCTTCCGGAGGGACATCGCAGGCTCGTTCGCTGGGCCGCTGGGCTCTCACGGCAGGGCGTTCAGCCGGTGGGCCTCTACGAGCGAGTCCAGGCCATGGGCGATGCTGCACCCGATGACGCCGCACTGTTCCTGAAATGTTGGGCGCCCGACTTGGCGGCCGATGCACTGATGGAATCCGACGCAGGCGCACAGCAAGAGGAGTGGCATCGCGTTCTGAGCAGCCTGAGGCTTCGGAGCCTGGAGGCTCAGGCCGCTGTCTTGGCCACTCGAAGCGCAGAGCAGGACCGGGCTCAGTTGAGATCCGTGCGTCTGGAGATTGCACAGATCAAAGAAATGCTTTCTACCAGGCCGTAATGCGTTAAAATTGAAGGTTCGTCGCAACGATCGAAGAAAACCTCATGGCTAAAAAACCCCCAAGCAAAGCGGCTGCCGCAAAAGTAAGTCCGAAGAAGTCGGGCACCAAGGGCACGGCTGACGCCGCGCTGGCCAAGGCCATTGCCAAACTGAGACAAGATTCAAAGCCAGCAGCCAAGGCCTCCGCGAAGCCGGTGGCAAAGCCTGCTGCAAAAGCCGCTCCGAAAACGGCTGGAAAACCCGCCACTAAGCCTGCCGCGAAGGCAGCGGCAAAAGCCCCAGCCAAGCCGGTTGCGAAGCCTGCCGCTAAGACTGCTGCCAAGCCCGCCGCGAAAGCCGCCGCCAAGCCAGTGGCAAAGCCTGCTGCGAAAGCTGCCGCCAAGCCCGCTGCGAAGCCCGCTGCGAAGGCCCCAGCCAAGCCAGCAGTCAAAGCTGCCGCAAAGCCTGCCGCAAAGCCGGCTTCCAAGCCTGCTGCGAAGGCCCCAGCAAAGCCTGCTGCGAAGGCTGCCGAGAAACCCGCTGCGAAGCCTGCTGCGAAGGCTGCCGAGAAACCCGCTGCGAAGCCTGCTGCAAAGGCGCCGGGCAAGGCGGCTGCCAAGGCTGACGCTCAGCCCACAGAAAAGGCTGCGCCCGAGAAGAAACCAACCGCCAAGGCTGCTGCAAAGCCGGTTCCTGCCAAGAAGGGCAAGCCTGGACGTCCAGCCAAGGCAGTGGTGAATGACTCAGACGAGTCCATCCCCGAGGCCGATGACGAATCTGGTGAAGACGCAGATGCCAGCGTCATGCTTGAGCCCGTGGCTGCACCTCGTAAGGGGGGCCGCCGCTCACGAGACAAGAAACTCCTCGAGTTCATGCCGTCTGGCCCGCTCTCTGCCGAAGAGGCAGACGCGCGACGAGCTCGCCTCAAAACCCTGATCCTGTTGGGCAAAGAGCGTGGCTACCTGACCCATGCTGAGATCAACGATCACCTGCCCGATGTCCAGATTGACTCCGACCAAATGGAGTCCATCGTGGCCACCTTCCAGGAGTGGAACATCTCGGTCTACGAGTCCACTCCCGATACTGAAACCCTGCTGTTGGCGAGCCCCGCCGCGGCATCTGACAGTGACGACGCCGAGGAAGAGGCCGAGGCTGCACTCTCCACGGTTGTGGACTCTGAGTTCGGCCGCACCACCGACCCCGTTCGCATGTACATGCGTGAAATGGGCTCCGTTGAGCTGCTCACGCGTGAGGGCGAAATCGCCATTGCCAAGCGCATTGAGGCGGGCCTTCGTGAAATGGTCTTGGCCATTTCGGCCTGCCCCACCACCATTCACGAGATCATCGACCACGCCGTCAAGATCCGTGAGAACACCATGCGTGTGGAGGAAGTGGTCGACGGCATCGTTGATCCTGATGCACCAGAGGAAGATCTGCTCGCACCCTCCGACGCCGAGATCGCCATCGAGGAAGACGACGACACCGCAGAGGACACGGCCACCAAAGCCCGCCTCGAAGAGCGTCGTCAAGCAGCGCTCGAGAAGTTCGACACCATTGAAAAGCAATTTGATCGCATGCGCCGCGCCTTCCAGGCCGACGGCTATCAAAGCCAGGCTTACCAGAAGGCTCAAGAGGCCATCAGCACTGAGCTCATGGGGATTCGATTCACCGCCAAGATGGTCGAGCGTCTGGCTGACACCCTGCGAAACCAAGTAGAAGACATCCGTCGCATCGAGCGCTCCATCCGTCGCCTGGCCGTAGAGAAAATGGGCTTCAGTCAAGACTGGTTCATCAAACACTTCCGCGGAAATGAAGTGAACCTCGGCTTCTTCTCTGGGAAGTCGGCCATCGCCGCCTGCCCCACCCCTGAGCTTCTGGAGCGCAACATGCCCGCGCTGCAAGAGCTCCAGCAGCGCCTTGCAGACATCCAGGCCAAGGCCGTTCTGCCTCTGGAAGACCTGCGCGAGATCAACCGCCAAATGACCCAGGGTGAAAAGCGGGCTCGTGAGGCCAAACGTGAGATGACTGAGGCCAACCTACGCCTCGTGATCTCCATTGCCAAGAAGTACACCAATCGTGGCCTGCAGTTTCTTGACCTCATCCAAGAGGGGAACATTGGCCTCATGAAGGCGGTCGATAAATTCGAATACCGCCGCGGCTATAAATTCTCCACGTATGCCACCTGGTGGATTCGCCAGGCCATCACACGGTCTATCGCCGATCAGGCTCGCACCATCCGCATTCCCGTGCACATGATCGAGACCATCAACAAGATGAACCGTATTTCACGTCAGCTGCTGCAGGAGACGGGTAAAGAACCCGATCCCGCCGAGCTCGCGGTCAAGATGGAGATGCCCGAGGACAAGATTCGCAAGATTCTCAAGATCGCCAAAGAGCCCATCTCCATGGAGACGCCCATCGGCGACGACGATGACTCACACCTCGGCGACTTCATTGAGGACACCAATACCCTTCAGCCTCATGAGGCCGCGCTCCAAGACAGCATGCGCGATGTGGTGAAAGAGGTGCTCGACTCGCTCACGCCTCGTGAAGCGAAAGTGCTCCGGATGCGGTTTGGCGTCGAAATGGCGACGGACCACACCCTCGAAGAGGTCGGCAAACAGTTCGATGTCACTCGAGAGCGCATTCGCCAGATAGAGGCGAAGGCCCTTCGCAAACTGCGTCACCCCAGCCGCAGCGACAAGCTCAAGAGCTTCCTCGACACGCTTTAATGCAGCATGGTCTGCCGAGCCCAGAGGCGCGCATATGCGCCGTTCTGGGCCAGCAGGCTCTTGTGGCTTCCGGACTCTACAATCTGCCCTTGCTCCATCACCAGAATGCGATCCATCTGCGTGAGCGTGGAGAGTCGATGGGCAATGGCCACCACCGTTCGCCCGGCACACAGCTCCAACAAGGCCTCCTGAATGAGGTGCTCGGTTTCACTGTCGAGTGCTGAGGTGGCTTCATCCAGAATCAGGATGGGGGCATCCTTGATAAAAGCCCGTGCCAGCGCGACGCGTTGACGCTCCCCTCCGGAGAGCCGAACACCTCGCTCCCCGACCAGCACGTCGAGTCCTTCTGGCCGTTTGCTGATGAACTCCTCGCAACGCGCCGCTCGAACGGCCGCGAGAATCCGCTCCTCGCTCACCTCTGGCTGGGCATACACGATGTTCTCTCTGAGGGTGCGATGAAACAGTGCCGGGTCTTGCGGCACGTCTGCGATGGCAGCATTGAGCGAGTCTAGGGTCACTCTGGCCACATCCTGACCGTCGATCAGAATGCTTCCGCTGGTGAGGTCGTAATGACGGCGAATGAGCTTGGTGAGGGTGCTCTTGCCTGCACCTGAGGCCCCCACCAGGCCCACACGCTCCCCCGCTTCAATGGTCAGGCTCAGGTCCTGAAAGAGCGCCTCTCCATTCTGGAATCGATAGGTCACGTGGTCGAACCGAATCTCCCCTCGTTGCACGATCAGTGCGGGCGCGTGGGGCACCTCCACAATCTCGTGCGGCTTGGCGATCATGCGCAAGGCCGAACCGAGTGTGCCCACCTGTTCAAAGAACTGCAGCAGCTGCTCAAACAGGTTCCAGATGTTGTTGACCAGTAGCGCGCCGAGGGTCACGATCATGATCACGTCGCCCAGAGACATGGCCCCGTGAAGGTGCGCATGGAGCGCAAAGCCAATGAAGGCTGACTGAAACGCCAGCAGCGCTGAGTACAGCACCACCATCATGAGAATCAGAAAGCGACGGGTTCTGCGAGAGGCCGCACGCTCGTCAATGAGCGCCCGACGCACGCGAAGCCGCTCTGCCTTGGCCTTGGCATGGCTGCGCACCAGTTCCATGTGGCTGTTGATATCCACCAGAATGCCCGTGGAAGAGGAGACTTGCTCTCCGAAGGCCTCAAAGAGCGGCACACAGCGCTTGGCAAACCAGGCACTTGCAGCAAAAAAGAGGGTCAGCCAGCCCAGGAAGCCCAAGAAGAAGTAGCCTGGCGCCGAAGACAGGATGAGCGCAGAAATGAGAATGGCCACCATCAGGCGCACAAACCCGTTGAACACCACATCGAGCAGGATGAGCGTTGAGCTGCCGGCCTGCTTGACCTTCTGACTCAGGCTCCCAGCCATATGGTCTTGGAAGTAGCGGGGTGAGTGCTGGTCGAGCCACTCGTAGACCATCTCCTGCGCCTTCATGCGCAGGTCTGGTGCGGTGTGGAGGTCCAGCCACTCGCGCAGTCGGTTACATGCCGAGGAGGCAAACCAGACGATGACGATGAGCCAGAAAATCTGCCAGCTCTGGTGAGTGGGCATCTCTCCCAGTCGCAGCCCATCCACCAGCTCCTTCATGAGCACTGGCTCAAAGCCCATGAGGCCAATACCCGAGCCCGCCAGCAGCGCAAGGCCCAGAGTACGCCAGCGGAAATGATCCCAAAGCAGCGTGAAGAAAAATCGCAGGGGGGATTGGGCCATCACGGAGTCCTCAGCCCTGCTCTAGCTGGCGTCGAATTGATGCGCTTTGAGCCCACGAATGGGCGCATAGAAGGCCTTGACCGTAGCCATATCCACCTGCACATCACCCGTGGTCGCCAGGACCGGGCCCAGCCCAGCTTCTTTCTTCCCATGATCCATATAGGCCATCACGATGGGAACGCCCGCCCCCTGAGCGATGAAATAAAAGCCGGTCTTCCACTCCTTCACCTTGCTGCGGGTGCCCTCGGGCGGGATCATCAACAAGAGGGGACCTTCATGCTGGGAGAAACCTTCAATGGCAGAGGCCACGAGGTTCTGCGAGCGGCTGCGATCGACCCCAATGCCGCCTAGCCAGCGCATAGGCCCACGAAAAGGGAAGTGAAAGAGGCTCGCTTTGCCCAGCCAGTAGGGCCGAATCCCCAGCACGAAGCAGGTCATGAGGCTGTAGGGGAGGTCCCAGTTGCTGGTGTGTGGCGCAGCAATGAGCACGGCTTTGGGGCTGGCCTCTGGCAGCGTGCCGACAATTCTCCATCCCAACAGGCTCATGCAGGCTTTTGAAAGTAGCCTCAGGAGTGGGGTCACAACAGGCGTATTGAACAGCGTGTGGCGGGCCGGTTGAAAGGCGGTCGTCGGTGACATGGCGAGGAGCATGCCATAAACCTCTACAATTTCGATTGGGGGCCGTTAGCTCAGTTGGTTAGAGCAGGGGACTCATAATCCGTTTTATCGGATTGTCCAAAGTCCTAAAACCCAGTAAAATAGCGGCTTGCAGCGATTTTTCAACCAAAAAAACTGCTTGCACACCGCTTACACACTTTTGTGCCAACTTAGTGCCAATTTTGTGAGGGTGGCTAAGTGCAAGTGAGTGGAAGGCTTGCGGAGTTATGTATAAGGCACAATACAAAGCAAAGAATGCTTATGAGAGTTGGGCAGGCATAGGCAGCTACGGTAGTGAAAGTGATGCACTAAACGCAGCAATGCGTAAAAAGAATGCTGGCGCTTTTATCGTACGTGTAGTGGATAAAAACGGTAACGTGGTATTTTCAAATTGATTAGCTTAAGGGCCCATAGCTCAGTTGGTCAGAGCAGTCGACTCATAATCGATTGGTCACAGGTTCAAGTCCTGTTGGGCCCACCATTAAGACAAAGAGCTGCTTACGGGCAGCTCTTTTTTTGTTCGTCTTTCTGTTAACTCACGCAGTCCTATGCCAGAACAAAAAGATACAACGCACACGCTTATTGAACGCGAGCTTATCTTGTATAGGCGAGAGCGTAGCGCAATTTGGCAATGCAGATACAAGATAGATGAGCAATGGCTAAGAGAAACAACAAAAGAGCGTGACTTAGCCAAAGCAAAAAAGAAAGCTCACGAAATACTTATGAAAGCTCAAATACGTAAGAGTGAGAATTTGCCAGTAGTAACACGCAAGTTCAGAGATATAGCTAAGTTAGCACTTGAAAGACTAACGACTGAGGCTGCTAAGGGTAAAGGAAAGGTGTCTTACAGCGATTACAAGCGTGTGATTGAAGATTATCTAATCCCAATTTTAGGCAAACGAAGCATAACAAGCATCGACTACGATGCGTTAGAAGAGCTGGATAAAAAACGAGCTGAAATGATGGAGAAGTCTCCATCACAAAGCACAATGCTTACGCACAATGCAGCACTGAACCGTGTATTTGACGAAGCCGTAATTCGTGGATTTTTAACAGAAGCAAATCGACCTAAGCTTGAGGCAACTGGAAAAAAGAGTAGACGTCGTGCAGCATTTGACGTACACGAAAGACGTGCGCTTCGTGCAAATTTTGAGGGTTGGATAGCAGAGGCTAAAACAGACAAAAGCAAAGAGCTACGAGAGCT
>CAMAZF010000003.1 GCA_945862985.1 Bordetella parapertussis
CGATTCAAAGCCGACCCCATGCCGGTGGCCCAGTACGCAGCCAAGGTGCGCGCTGCGCAAGAGCTGGTAGACCAGGTGGGCTGGCGTTAAGCCTTCGCCAAGAACGCGAGAATTGGAGCCATCTGATCCTCCGTCAGCAGGGTGGGGGCATGGCCCACCCCTTCAAACTCAACCAGCTCGGCCTTCGGGCCGCGCTGCGTCATGGCCTGCGCCACAGACTGCGGAAGCAGGTCGCTCTGAGCCCCTCTCAACAACAGCGTGGGACACTCAATGGCGTCATAGAGCGGCCAGAACTCCACATCTGCGGTGGGCCCAGTGGCTGCGAGGAGTGCCGTTTTGAAGGGCTGAGCAATGGCCGGGTCGTAGTGAAGACGCCAGTGTCCATCGGCCTGCTCTCGCAGGACCACATCGGTGAGGAAGTTCCACTGTTCCTCAGTGTGTGACCCAAAGGTCACCAGGCGACTGCGCACCTGGGCGCGCGCGGCTTGCAGACTCGTGAAGGTGGGGGTCTCGCCCACATAGGCCCCAATCCGATCCAGCGCCGCCCCCGAGAGCAAGGCGCCAGCATCATTGAGCACCAACCGCCGAATGCTCAGACCCGCAAAGAACGCACTGCGCTGAGGATGGCCTGCCGCCACCATGGCCATGAGGCCACCCATTGAGGTGCCAATCCAGTCCACAGGCGGAAGCTTCAAGGCCCGTGCCATCTGCGCGACATCTGCCGCGTACTGTCCGAAGTGATAGTGCTCAGGAGCCTTCAGCCAGTCGGAGCGCCCCCGACCCACCACATCCGGCATCAGCACCCGATAACCCTGCTCAACCAGCCGCGCAGCCAAGGGCAGAAAATCGTCGGAGACCCTGGTCAGGCCATGCACGCAGATCGCCACCTTCTCACTCTGGGGGTCGCCGGCCTGCTGGACACGCATGACATGCGGCCCTGCTGGGCTGGCACTGGGAATGTCGAGGATCTGGGTCTGAATGAGACTCTGCATCGGCGGCGCGCTTTCAAAAGTGATTGAGAGGAGGCTATGCTAGCCCGCAGTCAAAAACCATACAGGAGAACCAAGATGTCCTCACTCAAAGGCAAGTCGGCCCTGGTCACGGGCTCG
This sequence comes from Bordetella parapertussis, assembly GCA_945862985.1. Classification (GTDB taxonomy): domain Bacteria; phylum Pseudomonadota; class Gammaproteobacteria; order Burkholderiales; family Burkholderiaceae_A; genus Hahnella; species Hahnella lacustris. The sequence goes on from CAMAZF010000003.1 coordinate 1,110, forward strand.
ACCAGCGGGATCGGCCTTGGCATTGCGCAAGCCCTCGCAGACCAAGGCGCGCGAATCGCCATCAACGGATTTGGCGATGCATCCGTGATTGCCGAGATCCAGGCAGACCTCACCCGCCGATCGGGCCAGCCCACCCCGCACTATGGAGCGGACATGTCCAAGCCCAGTGAGATTGCTCAGATGATGCAGGACGCGGAGCGTGACATGGGAGCCATTGACATCCTGGTCAACAACGCGGGCATCCAGCACGTGGCCGCAGTCGAGGACTTTCCAGTGGAGAGATGGGATGCCGTGATCGCCATCAATCTCTCTTCAGCCTTTCACACCATTCGCGCAGCCATTCCGGGCATGAGACGTCGAGGCTACGGTCGCATTCTCAACATCGCCTCTGCCCATGGATTGGTGGCCAGCGCTCAGAAATCTGCCTATGTCGCTGCCAAACACGGCATCGTGGGACTCACCAAGGTCGTGGCACTCGAGACCGCCCAAACCGCCATCACCTGCAATGCCATCTGCCCTGGCTGGGTGCTCACACCCTTGGTCCAGAAGCAGGTGGATGCCCGCGCAGAGCGCGAGGGCGTCTCGCAGGATGAGGCCAAGCGTGGGCTGCTCATGGAGAAGCAGCCCTCTGGAGAGTTCGTCACGCCCGAACAGCTTGCGGGCCTAGCGGTCTTCCTCTGCTCGCCCTCGGCCGACCAGGTTCGTGGCGTGGCCTGGAACATGGACGGCGGCTGGGTCGCGCAGTAAATGCCAGAACCGTCGCTGGTCTGACGCGGCCTGTGTGACCAGCGACTCGCCCTGCCAGTGCAGCCTCAAGGCACCCTGCAGGTCGGTTCTGAGAAAGGGGATGCCGCGAGACGCGAGGCGTTCCACCACCTCAGGATGGGGGTGTTGAAACCTGCCCTGAAACCGTGACTGGGCAAAGACCCAATCGGGCTTGAGCGTCTCCAGGGTGTCTTCGCTGAGAGACCCTCGACTGCCATGATGGGGTGCCATCAAGAGCAGTGGCCCGCGAGGTTCAGCCAGCCAAGGCTGCTGAGAGAGCCAATCCGCCTCGGCCTGCGAGGACAGATCGCCCGCCAGAATCAGCCGTCGACCTGCAGCATCGGTCACCTCCAACACGCAGGAATCGTCATTGCCCGAGCGAGGCTCCAACCGGCGGTCAGCGTAGGGATACAACACCCGAAACTGAACGCCATCCCAGGCCCAGCCCACGCCCCATTCGCAACGCAGGATGCCTGGGTCGGACGGCACCTGCCCAGGGTTCGCAGAAGGCCTGCCCCGCTGCTCCAACTCGTGGGGTTGAAGGCTCGTCACCAGATGAGCCTGAGGGAATGCAGCCATCACCTCACTGAGGCCGGAGGCGTGGTCATCATCGTCGTGAGAGACCATCAAGAGATCCAGCGCCCGCAGCCCCTCGGCCTGCATCTGCGGCAGCACCACTCGACGGGCTGCAGTGGATGCCCCCATGGTGGGCCCGGTGTCGTAGAGCATGGCGTGTGAGCGCGTGCGAATGAGCACGGCCGTACCCTGCCCCACATCCAGTGCGGTCACCTCGACCTCTCCTTCCTTTGGGCCGGGCTGTCCACCCACGCCCAAGGCCAGGACCAGTGCCCACCCCAGCCGGCGCACCCATGGGGAGAGATCGGGCCTCGGGGGCTGTAAGGCCCAGATCACGCCGCCACACGCCAAAAGGCTGGCCCAGAGCGGGGGCGCGTGCCAACTGGCCACCGCCCAATCGCCACTGGCCAACCACCCCAGTATCACCATCAGGTGTGCAAAGAGGCTCTCAGCCCATTGCAGTGGAGCGATCCATCCCATGGCCGCCAGCGGTGCTCCCAGAAGGGCCAGGGGCGTGACCAGATAGGTGACCACGGGAATGGCAACTGCATTGGCCAGTGGACCCACCACAGAGATCTGATGGAAGAACGCCACAGTGAGCGGGGCCAGGCCCACGGTCATCGCCCACTGCGCCTTCGCGGCAGATCGCAAGGCCGCCCACCCTCGTTGCCACTGAGTGGGCCTGCGACGTTCTCTGCCCTCCCCTAGCTGCGGCTCAGTCGGCTGGGCAAACAAGAGCCAGACCGCGATGAACGAGAGCCAGAATCCAGGCGCAAGGGGCGCAGTCGGCTCGAGTACAAGCATGACCAACAGGGTGATGCCCAGCACTCCAAACGTCCCCAGGCGTTGGCCAGCGAGGGTGGCCAAGGCGGCAGTGCAGACCATGACTGCGGTGCGCTGAGCGGGCAGGTTAAAGCCAGCCAGTAGGGCGTAGCCCATCGCAGCCAGCCCGGCCACGATGGCCCCCACCGGGGGAAACGGAACCCAGAGCGCAAGCCGCAGAGGAGGCGCCGAGAGCGCACGCCAGAGCAGCCCAGCAGCCACCCGAGCAGCCACTGCGAAGAGAGTGACATGCATGCCCGAGATCGACACGAGATGGGAGATGCCCGTCTGTGCAAAGAGCGTCCAGTGCTCAGCCGAGATGACCGCCTGATCACCCACCACCAGGCCGGACATCACGCCCCAGTGTTCTCGATCCGCAAGCGTCTCTTCAATCAACGCACGAGTCTTGTACCGAAGGCGGTCGATCCTGGAGAAGAGACCCAGGTCATGACCGAGCAGCGCAGCGGGAGGATCCCGTCGCCCCGCACGAACGCTTCCCTGCAGCATGAGCCCTTTTCCGAAGGCCCAGGTCTCCGGATCAAAGCCATGGAAGTTGCGTGTGCCCGAGAAGTTCTTGAGCCGCACCGGGACACGCCAGATCTGACCAGGCACCAGAGGCTTGGGCGGGTTCGCCCATGCAAGGCTCAACAGCGCTCCGGGTCTTGGACCCGTGAGCAGCTCGGCCTCGGTCATCCAGACCGGGTAGGCGCCCTGCGATTGATTGGGCAGCCCTCGCAGGACCAGATCGACTGTCCAGGCCTGGCCCTGCTCGGTTGGCAACAGACGCTGGCTGAGTGTGGCCTCTGCTCGCCATGCCAGCTGCGCGGCAAAGCCTACGCCAATCAGCGGCAAGAGGATGAGAAGCAAGACCCAGCGCCGTCTGGCGGTGATCCAGGCCACGACCAAGGCGCAGAGCAGGAAGCCGCACAGAACCCACCAGACCCAGTGAGGCGGCAGCGCGGGAAGGAGCAAAAGGGCGCAACAGCCCCCCAAGGCGGCCAGGGCCGCCCACGCGAAAGAGACCACCATGGCTTAAGCTCGAAACGTCTGCGCGGTGAGTGCGGGCAAGGCCTGGCAGGCGGCCTGCGTGGTGGCGCATGCCACCTCATCCGGATCGAGACCACGCAGCTGTGCAAGGCAATGGGCCACGCCTGCCACCTGCTCTGGGGTATTCCTCTGGCCCGCCTTCAACCAGGCTGGGGGAATGTCGGGGCTATCGGTCTCCAGCACAAAGGCCTCAAGCGGCATCTCTGTGGCCAAGCGGCGAATCCGGCTGGCACGGGTGAAGGTCATGGCCCCGCCCAGGCCCAGGTGTATGCCTTGCCGCTGATAGGCACGGGCCTGATCCAGGCTCCCATTAAAGGCGTGGGCGATCCCGCGCCGAATACCAAAGCGGCGCAGGCCAGCCAAAACCTGATCTTGCGCCCTGCGAACGTGAAGCACCACGGGCAGGTCATAGTCACGTGCGAGTCGAAGTTGCTCATGAAAAAGGTGTGTCATGCGGGTCCGATCGAGTCCAGGAACAAAAAAGTCCAGTCCGATTTCACCGATTGCGGCAAGGCGAGCATCGTCCCGGACAGCCAGGAGCTCAGTCTTGAGAAGATCGAGTGCGTCGTCTCCTAGACTGTCGAGGGAGCAGGGATGAAGGCCCAGTGCGTAGACCGCGCCAGACGCTGCCAGGGCCAGTTCCCGGACCCGAGCAAAGTTTGTGGGGGCGACCGCAGGGATGACCACCCCTTCCACGCCAGCCGCCTTGGCCTCTTCGAGGCAGCGGCCAGGCTGGTCCAGGAAATCCAGGTGGCAGTGAGTGTCAACGAGCACCCAAACACTCTACACTTGCGCCAGCCATGAAAGCCTACCTCAAGCGACGTCTGCCCTCTCCAGAGGAACTCCAGTCCAATCGGTTCCTTCGCATCTTTGGGCCAGCGCTGGTTCACCCGGGGGTCTGGCGCCTCACGCGACGATCCGTGGCTGGGGGTGTGGCTGCAGGCATGTTCTGTGGCCTGTTGCCGCCTCCCTTCCAGTTTGCCTGTGCGGCGCTGGTGGCCATCCTCCTCCGAGTGAACCTGCCCGTCGCGGTCTTCACCACGCTCTACACCAACCCTGTGACGCTCATCCCGCTCTACCTCTTGGGGCTGCAGATCGGTCTCTGGCTATTTGAGGTCATGGGGATCGCCACCGGCGGCAGCGCAGCACCGGGGGACGTGGCGCCTCCCCCGAGCTTTGATTTCATGGCCCCTCTGGATTCCCTGGGCGCACTTGCAGGATGGCTCACGGGTCTCGGCTGGCCACTGCTCGTCGGCGTCTTACTGATGGCTGTGGTTTTGACGGTGCTGGGGTATGCGGTGGTCTACTGGGGCTGGGCGCTCAAGGCCTCGCGTCAGCGGGCCAAACGCACCAGAAAACCTCAGCGCGCCATGCTGGTCTCAGAATTCGAGAGCACCAAGGACCGATCACACCGTCCGCCCAACTGAGGGTCGTGGGTGACCACCACCAGACTGGTGGACTGCGCGCGCACCCCCTCCATCAATCCGTCAAAGACCAGGTGGGCGGCCTCTCGATCGAGGTTGCCCGTGGGCTCATCGGCCAACACGAGGCGAGGCTCTGTCACGAGTGCTCGAGCGATGGCCACACGCTGGCGTTCACCGCCCGAAAGCTGATAAGGCCGATGCCGCATGCGCTGCTCAAGCCCCATGCGCTGGAGCACGGCCTGCGCCCTCGCATGAGCCTCGGCTAATGGCATGCGTCGAATGCGCAATGGCATGGCGACATTTTCCAGCGCGGAGAACTCGGGCAGGAGGTGATGGAACTGGTACACAAACCCAATCTTGGTGTTTCGAATGATCGCCCGCCTGGCCTCGCTTGCGCCCTGAAGTGACTCGCCATCGACAAAGACCTCCCCCGAACTGGGCTGATCCAGGCCTCCCAACAACTGAAGCAAGGTGGACTTTCCCGCGCCCGAAGGGCCCATGATGGCAAGCGTCTCACCCAGCCCAAGGCTCAGGCTGACATTCTGAAAGGGCCGAACGAATCGGCCAGCGTCTTCATACTGGCGAGAGAGGCCCCGAGCCTCCAAGACATGTGCACGATCAGTCATGGCGCAACGCCTCTGCTGGCTGAACACGCGCGGCCTGCCAGCTGGGATAGAGCGTGGCCAGGAAGGAAAGCAGCATGGCCGTGAGGCTGATCTGCAGGACATCCGTGAGACGCAGATCTGAAGGGAGCCGCTCGATCAGATAGATGCCCTTGGGCAGGAGCTGAAAGCCCATGAGTGACTCCAGTCCGGCCACCAGTGCATCGATCTGCCATGCGCCGAGGCTGCCCAGCAGCGTGCCCGTGGCCACGCCCAGAACGCCAAGGCTGGCGCCCTGAATCATGAAGATCAGGAGGATGGAGCGAGGCTGTGCGCCCAGCGTCTTCAGAATGGCAATGTCAGAGCGCTTGTCCATCACGGTCATGACCAGCATCGACACCAGATTGAACGCAGCCACCGCAATGATGAGCACGAGAATAATGAACATCATGCGCTTTTCGAGCTGAACCGCGGCGAACCAGGCACTGTTCTCTCGAGTCCAGTCTCGCACCTGAATGGTGGGCGGCAGCTGTGTGGACAACAGGGCCGAGACCCAGGGCGCCTCATGCAGGTTGGCCAGACGGGCTCGAACCCCGGTGAGACCCTGATCTCGAAAGAAGGCCTGTGCATCGCCCTGCGCCACAAACACCATGCCGCTGTCGTACTCGTAATGGCCGGAGGCAAAAATCCCGACCACCTCAAACTGCTTCATCCGGGGCAAGACGCCGGTCAGGCCCGCGCTGGGCTCTGCGGTGACGAGGGTGATCGGATCTCCAATGGCAAGGCCCAGGTGATTGGCCAGTTCACTGCCCACGACGGCGGCGAACCGTTGCTGACCCAATCGAGACAGGTCGCCCGCACGTAACGTACTCAGGCCCTCACTCACAGCAGGCTCTTGTGCAGGATCAATCCCGCGAACCAAAACCCCTTGAAGACGATCGCCGCGCACGGCCATGGCCTGGCCGCGTGTGAAAGGCGCAATGGCAATCACGCCCTCCGTCTTGGCCAGTGCTTGCTGCGCCTGGGCCACAGAGGACTCGCTGGCATCGGAGGTGACGAGTTCAAGGTGGGAGAGCACCCCCAGCATGCGATCGCGCACCTGGAGCTGAAATCCGTTCATGACTGAGAGCACCATGATGAGGGCAGCCACTCCAAGGGCAATCCCCACCGTGGCCATCAGGGAAATAAAACTAATGAACCGCGTGGACCGCGCCCAGCGGCCCGCCGTGATGTATCGAAGTCCGACCGCAAGCTCAAAGGGCATGCGCGGAGTTTGCCATACTCCCCTTATGACAAAGCCTCTTGCACCGCTCGAACGTCTGGCCCGTGAATGCGCGGACATTTGGATCGTCGATGACGGTCTCATCAGTGCCTCAGAGGCAGAGGTCTTGGCGCAACGTCTGCCCTCCTCGGACCTTCCCCGTTCCGCGCAGCTGGCCCTTCGGGGGCTGACGAAATCGACACCTCACCCATTCCAAGCCATCCGCTGGCCAGGGGTCATGCAAGGGCTGGCGGCATGCCTTGGACAGACAGCAGACGCACTTCCCTGGGCAAGCTGGGCCGCCCAGGCCGATGGCCTGAACCCTGATCCCCAAAGCCACTGGGCCTTCCTCACCACCGGGCACCTGCAGATGACGCCGCAGCAGGTTCGACTGCTGCCCTGCCCCAGCCCCTCGGACCCGGACTGGCAGCAGGCACTCGAGGCAGGGCTAAGAGAAGGCTTTGAATGTGCGAGTGAGGCGCTCTCGCTTCATCGAGGCCACAGCGGTCAGCTCTATCTTCAAGCCAAGCCCCCCATCGCACCGCTGCCCCTGCAGTCCATGCACCCCGCCTTGCTCATGGATCATCACCTGCCTGATGCGCTGCCCGAAGGAGAGGGGGCCCGCATCTGGAGAAAGGCCAGTCAGCTCGCCTGCATGCTCACCTATGACTGGTCGCGTGACCATGGCTATCCAGATGCACTCTGGCTCTGGGGTCCGTGTGAGGGTGGGCAGGTGATGCAGCCCAGTCAGATGAAGACTGGCGATGGCAGCCCTGACGGCTTGGCGGATGCCCCACTCTGGCTGAGTGGCTTCCATCAAGCCTGGTCACATGCCCTGGGTCGTGCAGCACCCCGGATTCACTGGAGGCCGCTTCCCAGCACCCCCGCCCCTGGAGAGACCATGGTGGACTGCTGGGCAGGCCATTGGTCCGGCCTGCTCTCCGCCATCGATCGATCCTCTCTGTTGATTGCAGGGTTAAAGGACATGGGCTGCGCCAGGGCATTGAGCCCCACCCCTGCAGCCAGCTGGCAGCTGGGGCTCGCGAAGAGCCCTCACCTGCGTGACCTTGCTCCACTTCTGGCGACGGCCTCAGACGCATGAGGCATCGCATTCCGCTCAAGGATCGGCCCCTCAACCCAGTGGCCCTGAAGCAACTGCTGGATGCAGGACAAGACCCCGTCCTGGCCGAGCTCTTGGCCCGACGCGGGATTGAGCATCTCGATTCGCTCGACCCCAGCCTCACGAGGCTGCCTCCCCCGGGTTCGCTGCTGCAGGCCGAGCAGGCCTTTGAGTCGATCAGCCAGGCCATCCTCTCTCATCAGCGATTGCTGATCGTGGGTGACTATGACGCGGACGGTGCAACCGCCACGGCGGTGCTCATGCGCGGCCTCACCCGGCTCGGCGCACAGGCCCAGTTTCTGGTGCCCGACCGGATGCGCATGGGCTACGGCCTCACACCGGCTCTGGTCTCTAAGGCCGCAGAATCGTTTGGGACACAGCCCCCAGACTGGCTCATCACCGTGGACAACGGCATCTCAAGTATCGAGGGGGTACGCGCTGCACAGGCGCTTGGCATCCAGGTCCTGGTCACCGACCATCACCTGCCCGGGCCTGCGCTCCCCGACTGCCTGATCCTGAACCCTCATCAGCCCGGCTGCCCGTTCCCATCCAAGCATCTGGCGGGTGTTGGCGTTGCGTTCTATCTGGTGATGGGCGTTCGGGCCTGGCTCGCAAGAAAGGCCCCCGAACACTTTCAGGGAGACCCACCCCGCATCGATGACCTGCTCGGGCTGGTGGCCCTCGGCACCGTGGCCGACTTGGTCAAGCTCGATGACACCAACCGCAGACTGGTTCGACAGGGATTGGCGCGCATTCAACGGCAACAGGCAGGCCCCGGCATCACGGCCCTGCTCGAGGTCTCGAATCGCGATCCGTCACAGGCGAGCGCCGCAGACCTTGGCTTTGCCCTGGGGCCACGAATCAATGCTGCCGGCCGGCTCTCGGACATGACCCTGGGCATGCGCTGCCTGATCACCGACGACCCTGAAGAGGCGCGCCGCTTGGCCCATCAGCTCGACCAGCTCAATCAAGAGCGCAGGCAGTTGCAGGCCGACTCACAAGATCAGGCCCTGCTGCAGCTCTCCGACCTGGCAATAGAGTCGGGACCGTCCGATCGTTACAGCATCGTGCTCACCCATCCCGACTGGCACCCGGGGGTGGTGGGCCTGGTGGCCAGTCGCATCAAGGATCGAGTGCACCGCCCGACCCTGGTGTTCGCGGCAGACGATGCCGGCAAGCTGCGGGGGTCGGGCCGCTCCATCCCGGGTGTTCATTTGCGCGACACCCTGGAGTTCATTCACAGTCACCACGAGGGCCTCATCGAGACCTTTGGTGGCCACGCGATGGCCGCTGGCCTCACCATTGCACCCTCCGCATTCGAGGCCTTCGCCCAAGCCTTTGAAGGCGCCGTGCGCCAGTTCTGCGACCCCGACCTGCTCGAGCCAGAGCTCCTCACAGACGGGCCCCTGCTGCCGGCCCATCACCATCCAGCACTGGCCGAACAGATCGAGTCCATGGTCTGGGGCCAGGCCTTTCCCACACCGGTGTTTCGCAATCGGTTTCAGGTGGGCGCTCAAAAGCGTCTGAAGGACCGGCACCTCAAGCTTGAGCTGCGTCTGGAGGGACGCCCTCAACCCCTCGAGGCCATCTGGTTCGATGGCCCGGATCAGCTCGAGGGAGAAGTCGAGCTGGCGTATGAGCTGGGCCTCAACCGCTGGAATGGTCAGACGAGACTGCAGCTCTTGATTCGGGCCGCTGCGAGCTGAACCCTACCCAGGGCCCAGGGTTACAATGGCCGGCTATGGAAGCCGAACAACTCAATCAGATCGAGCAGTCCCTGCAAGACATGCAGGCCCGTACCACCGACCTTCGGAGGTATCTTTGACTTTGATGAAAAGTCAAAACGCCTGACCGAAGTTCAAACCCTTCTCGAAGACCCGGCCCTCTGGAATGACCCGAAGCGGGCCCAAGAGATTGGCCGAGAGAAGAAGTCGCTTGAGACCGTGGTGGTCACGCTCTCAGAACTCACCGACGCACTTCAAGACAGCATCGACCTCTTCGAGATGGCTCGGGAGGAAGACGACTTTGCGACCATCGGCTCGATTGCCGAAGACGCCGAGGCCTTGGGCAAGCGGCTGGGTGACATCGAGTTTCGCCGGATGTTCTCCAACCCCGCCGACCCCTCCAACTGCTTCATCGACATTCAAGCCGGCGCGGGAGGCACGGAGGCATGTGACTGGGCCAGCATGCTGCTTCGCCAGTACCTTCGTTACTGTGAGCGCAAGGAGTTCACGGTCGAAGTGCTTGAGGAATCCGAAGGCGATGTGGCCGGCATTAAATCTGCCACGCTCAAGGTGACCGGCGACTATGCTTTTGGCTATCTGCGCACAGAGACCGGCGTACACCGCCTGGTGCGCAAGTCCCCCTTTGACTCCAGTGGTGGTCGTCACACCTCATTTGCCTCGGTCTTTGTGTACCCTGAAGTGGACGACTCGATCGAAATCGAGATCAATCCGGCCGACGTCCGAACCGACACCTTTCGAGCCTCCGGTGCGGGCGGGCAGCACATCAACAAGACCGACTCCGCCGTTCGGCTCACCCACGTACCCTCAGGCATTGTGGTCCAGTGTCAGAACGACCGCTCCCAGCATCGCAACCGCGATGAGGCCTGGAAGATGCTGAAGTCCCGTCTCTATGAGCACGAGATGCGACAGCGCATGGCCGAGCAACAGAAACTCGAAGACAGCAAGACCGATGTGGGCTGGGGCCACCAGATTCGCAGCTATGTACTGGATCAGAGCCGCATCAAAGACCTTCGCACCAACGTCGAAATCTCCAACACCCAGAAGGTTCTCGACGGTGACCTCGACGCATTCATTGAAGCCAGCCTCAAGCAAGGCGTTTAACCCATGACGGACACTGCACTCCACGCTGACGATCAGCAGCCCATCGACGAAAACCAGATCATGGCCGAGCGACGTGCCAAGCTCGCAGCCATTCGCAAGCAACAGCCCAGCGCTTTCCCCAACGATGCGCATCCCACCCACCGTGCAGCTCACCTCCATGAGCGCTTCGAGTCGCACACCCGCGAGACCCTCGAGTCCGAGCGCGTGGAGGTGCGGGTGGCGGGTCGCATCATGCTCAAGCGCGTGCAGGGCAAGGCCAGCTTCATGACCATTCAAGACGCGACCGAGCGCCTTCAGCTCTGGTTCAATGACGAAGGCCTGGGAGCCCAAGCCCATGAGGCCGCCAAGCACTGGGACCTCGGCGACATCATCGAGGCCCAAGGGGTCTTGTTTAAGACCATGAAGGGCGAACTCTCGGTGCGGTGCGCGTCACTGCGCCTGCTCTCAAAGAGCATTCGTCCGCTGCCTGACAAGTTCCACGGGCTGCACGACACCGAGACCCGCTACCGACAGCGCTATGTCGACCTCATCGTGAATCCCGAGTCCCGCCGCGTCTTCCTCAGCCGCTCCAAGGCCCTGTCTGCGCTGAGGCAGGTCATGGTCGAGCACGGTTTTCTGGAGGTCGAGACACCCATGCTCCACCCCATTCCCGGGGGGGCTGCGGCCAAACCGTTTGTGACCCACCACAACGCCCTAGACCAGGAAATGTTCCTGCGCATCGCGCCTGAGCTCTACCTCAAGCGCCTGCTGGTCGGTGGCTTCGAGCGGGTCTATGAGGTGAACCGCAATTTCCGTAACGAGGGGCTCAGCCCTCGTCACAACCCCGAGTTCACCATGATGGAGTTCTACGCGGCCTACACCGACTACCGCTGGGTCATGGACTACACCGAAACGGTTTTGCGTGAAGTGGCGATCGCCGTCACGGGCTCAGCGGTGCTCAGCTACAACGGAAAGACAGTCGATCTGGAGCAGCCCTTCGAGCGACTCACCACGGTTCAGGCCATTGCGCGCCACGCGCCGGAGATCCCTGCCCATGAGCTCGAGTCCGTAGAGAGCCTTCGATCCCGACTCAAGAGCCTTGGCGCGGCCGTGGATAAGGCCCCACTGGCGGGAGCCGGACTGGGCGCGCTCCAGTTGGCGCTCTTTGAGGAAGTGGCCGAGAGCAAGCTCTGGAACCCCACCTTCATCATTGACTATCCCGTTGAGGTCTCTCCACTCGCTCGGGCATCGGACACCAGAGAGGGCATCACGGAGCGCTTTGAGCTCTTCATCACGGGACGTGAGATTGCCAATGGATTCTCCGAGCTCAACGACCCAGAGGACCAGGCCGCGCGTTTTCAGGCTCAGGTCCAGGCCAAAGAGGCGGGCGACGAAGAGGCCATGTTCTTCGATGCCGACTACATTCGTGCGCTGGAGTACGGCATGCCGCCCGCCGGCGGCTGCGGCATCGGGATTGACCGTCTGGTGATGCTGCTCACCGACAGCCCCAGTATTCGGGACGTGATTCTCTTTCCGGCCCTGCGTCGAGAAGACTAGCTCGCGTCGTCCTCGTCGGCCTGTGCCTTCTTCGCGAGCGAGGCCGGCAGGGACTTGCTGGGTGTCACCCCCAGGTCTCTCAGCTTCTCGCTCCGTCGCACGAGGTTTCCTTTGCCGGTGCTGAGCTTACTCATGGCCCCTTGATAGTCATCATTGGCCTGCTTGAGGCGATCACCCAAGGACTGGAGATCGCCCACAAAGCCCACGAACTTGTCGTAGAGCTCGGCGCCCTGCTTGGCAATGAGCTGCGCGTTCTCGGTCTGTGCCTCTTGACGCCAGAGGTGGGCCACTGTGCGCACCACAAAGAGCAGTGTGGAGGGGCTCACCAGCAGCACGTTGCGCTTCCAGGCATCCATGAAGAGGTCTTTGTCATGGCTGACGGCCATCATGAAGGCTGGCTCGACGGGCACAAACATCAAGACAAAGTCGAGGCCACTCACGCCATGCAGGGACTGGTAGTTCTTCTCAGACAGGCCCTTCATGTGGGCGCGAATCGACTGCAGATGGGTCTTGAGCGCCACGTCACGGGCGTGCTCCGTGTCGGCGCAAACGGCCTGCTCATAGGCTGAGAGCGAGACCTTGGAGTCCACCACCAGGCAGCGCTGCTCGGGCAGGCGAATGATCACATCTGGCTGAAGGCGCCGGCCGTCGCTCTGGGTGTGGCTCTCTTGAACCACATACTCTTCGCCCTTGCGAAGGCCCGAAGCCTCCAGCACACGCTCGAGCACCAGCTCGCCCCAGTTGCCTTGGGCCTTATTTGATCCCTTGAGGGCCGAGGTGAGGCTCTTGGCTTCCTCACTCACCTGCTGATTGAGCGCCATCAGCTGACGCACCTGCTCGGCCAGGGCGGAACGATCCTTTCCCTCCTGGACATAGACCTCTTCGACCTTGCCTTTGAACTCGCGAATCTGCTGCTGCAAAGGCGTGAGCATCTGCTCTAGGTTCAGCTGGTTCTGGGCAGTGAAACGCTTGGACTTGTCTTCGAGAATGTCGTTGGCAATGACCTTGAACTCGTTGGTCAGCGCAGCTCGCTCGGCCTCTAACTGCACACGCGAGAGCTTCTGACTATAGGTGTGCCCCAGCCATGCCCCCACCCCGAGTCCGAGCAGCAAGACCAGGGTCAGAACCAGGGGCTCCATCAGTGATGCTCTCTCGCGTGGTTGATGGTGTAGCGAGGGATTTCAACCACCAGGTCTTGATCGGCCACCGCCACCTGGCAGGACAATCTGGATTGGGCGGAGAGCCCCCAGGCACGATCGAGCAGATCCTCCTCATCCTCCTCGGCCGCCTCAAGGGATTGAAAGCCCTCTCGAACAATCACGTGGCAGGTGGTACAGGCGCGGCTCATTTCGCAGGCATGTTCAATCTCAATGCCATGGCTGAGCAAGGCGCGACAGAGGTTGTCGCCGGGGGCGGCAGCGAAACTGGTCCCCTCGGGACAGAGGTCGACATGCGGAAGAATGCGAATGGTGGGCATGATGAAATCGGGTTCGGTTAGAGCTGATCGATGGAGTGGCCGCGCAGGGCGGAGGCCACCGCACGGTCCATCCGCCGTTCGGCAAAGGGTTCCGAGGCCTGAGAGACGCGGGCGAGCATGGCTCGAATGGCCTCGAGGTCCTGACCGCCACAGATGGCTCTGGCCTCTGACATCACCTGATCGAGACCTGATCGTTCTGCTTCACTCAGAAGATCTCCATCTTGCTCGAGGGCAGCGCCCAGTCCCATGAGCAGCTGCTCAAGCTCTACCTGTTGTTCGCGCAGAGCCCTCGCGTGTAGATCATCTTTCGCATGGGCGAAGGCGTCTTGCAGCATCTGGGCGACCTGATCATCGGAGAGCCCATAAGAGGGCTTCACCTGAACGGAAGCCTGAACTCCCGTGCTCTGTTCTTCAGCCAACACCGAGAGCAGGCCATCGGCATCGACCTGGAAGGTCACCTGAATGCGGGCAGCCCCCGCCACCATGGCGGGAATGCCGCGCAGCTCAAATCGAGCCAGAGATCGGCACTCGCTCACCAGCTCACGTTCGCCCTGAACCACGTGGATGGCCATGGCGGTCTGACCATCTTGGTAGGTGGTAAAGGTCTGAGCTCGCGCCACGGGGATGGGCGTGTTTCGAGGAATCACCTTCTCGGAAAGCCCGCCCATGGTCTCGAGTCCAAGACTCAGCGGAAGCACATCCAGCAAGAGCCAATCGTCACCATCGGCCCGATGGCCTGCCAGCAGACTGGCTTGCAGTGAGGCCCCCAGGGCGACGACCTCATCGGGGTGGATGTCTGCGTGAGGGGTTTTCCCAAAGAACTGTGTCACCGCCATGCGTAAGGCCTGGAGCCGAGTGGAGCCGCCCACCAGGACCACCCCCTCAATGTCGCTGCGTTGAATGCGCGCGTCGTGAATGGCCTGTTCGCACACGCTTAACGTGCGGTCAATCAGGGGCTGAGCAAGGCTGGCGAGCGCTGCAGCGTCGAGCAGCGCCAGAGGGCGAGTTCCATCCTCACGCACCCAGACATCGCTCACCTTCGCCTGCGGACCGCCCTCTGAGAGCTGCTCCTTCAGGCGACGGGCAAGCGCCAATAGCCGGCGCCACTCACCGGCGGAGAGGGCATCACGGTTCATGCCCCAGCCCGAGAGCCAGAATTCCGCAATGGACTCATCGAGATCGTCGCCACCGAGCTCGGAGTCCCCTCCTGTGGCCACCACCTCAAAGACACCCTGCTTCAATCGAAGCAGAGAGAGATCGAAGGTTCCGCCACCCAGGTCATAGACGGCATAAAGCCCCTCCCGCCCAGATTCAAGGCCGTAGGCCAGTGCGGCCGCGGTGGGCTCGTTGAGCAGACGCAGGACATGCAGCCCTGCGAGGGCAGCAGCATCTTTGGTGGCCTGCCGTTGAGCATCGTCAAAGTAAGCCGGAACGGTGATGACTGCCCCCACCAGGGAATCGCCAAGCGCCTCCTCCGCACGCACGCGAAGCACCCGAAGGATGTCGGCTGAGACCTCCACAGGACTCTTGGCCCCAGCATCGGTCAGCAGGCGAACCACCCCATCTTGACCACTGGCCTCTAGGCGATAGGGCACTCTCAGGCGTTGGGCATCCTGCAGCCCACGACCCATCAAGCGCTTCACAGAGGCAATCGTGTTGTGCGGGTCCTCGCTGGCGGCGGACAGCGCATCGTGACCCACCTCAGGCGACTGGCCTGCGCAGTAGCGAACCACGGACGGCAGGAGCCTGCGGCCCGCCAGGTCCGCCAGGACCTCGGGCTGCCCCGAGCGCACGGCAGCCACCAGAGAATGCGTGGTGCCAAGGTCGATGCCAACCGCAAACCGACGCTGATGAGGCGCGGTGGACTGGCCGGGTTCTGCAATCTGAAGCAGGGCCATTACCGCAACTCCTCGCTGAATTTCTCAATGAACATCAGGGCGCGCACCTGCGCAGCAGCGGCCGACAAGGCCTCCGGGCTGTCTTGGGACAGAAGCGATGCAAGCCGATCGAGGCCATGGCTTTGCGCATCGGTACAAGCTCCCTTCAGCGTTGCCAACGCCTGATCACGAGCGGCGCCAGTGGCTGCCCGTGCCGACTCCAAAGCCTCTCTCCATTCCATCTGTTGCTCCAGGAACTCCAGCGGCATACGCGTGTTCTGCTCAGCATCGACCGAGCAGCCTTTGAGCTCCAAGAGGTAGACCGCCCGCTTGAGGGGTTCGCGAAGGGTCTCGTAGGCCTCATGGATGCGCGTGGACCACTGCAGTGCGAGACGCTTCTGAGCGGAGCCGGCCGAGGCGAATCGGTCAGGATGGACCACCGACTGCACGCGCTGCCGCGCACCCTCGAGCTGCTGGAGATCGATCTGGAAGGCAGGGGTCAGACCCAACAATGCGAAGTGATTCTGATCGAGCCTGCCCGCCTGCACGACAGACTCAGACCTGGAAGGATTCACCGCAACCGCACTCGCTCTTGACGTTCGGGTTGTTGAACTTGAAGCCTTCATTCAGCCCCTCTCGGGCGAAATCGAGCTCCGTTCCATCGATGTAGGGCAGACTCTTTGGGTCTACGAAGACGCACACCCCGTGACTCTCGAACATGGCGTCTTCGGGCACTGCATCATCGACGAACTCCAGCTTGTAGGCCAGTCCCGAGCATCCGGTGGTGCGCACACCCAGCCGGACACCAAGCCCCTTACCGCGCTTTTCGATGTAACGGCTGACGTGCTGAGCAGCCTGTTCAGTGAGAGTGATGGCCATGCTTGTTCTTGTAATCCTCAATCGCAGCCTTGATGGCGTCTTCGGCCAAAATGGAGCAATGGATTTTAACCGGTGGCAAGGCCAGCTCAGAGGCGATCTGGGTGTTCTTGATTTCCATCGCCTGCTCAAGCGTCTTGCCCTTCACCCACTCCGTCACCAACGAGGAGGAAGCAATGGCAGAACCGCAGCCGTAGGTCTTAAAACGCGCGTCCTCAATGATTCCCTGCTCGTTCACCTTGATCTGTAGCTTCATCACGTCGCCACAGGCTGGTGCACCCACCATACCGGTCCCCACCTGAGGATCGTTCTTATCGAGTGCACCCACGTTGCGGGGGTTTTCATAGTGGTCAATGACTTTGTCGCTATAGGCCATGTCAATCTCCAGAAATTAGTGTGCTGCCCATTGAATGGTGTTGAGATCGATGCCCTCTTGAACCAGCTCCCAGAGCGGGGACATCTCGCGCAGCTTCTCGACCTTGTCTTTCATGAGCGCGATGGTGAAATCGACCTCTTCCATGGTGGTGAACCGACCCACCGAAAACCGAATGGAGGAATGCGCGAGCTCGTCACTTCGGCCAAGCGCGCGAAGCACGTAGGATGGCTCGAGGCTGGCGCTGGTGCAGGCAGACCCGGACGAGACGGCAATGTCTTTCACCGCCATCAAGAGGGACTCCCCTTCCACGTAGTTGAAGCTCACGTTCAGGTTGTGGGGGACGCGTTTGCTGAGGTCGCCATTCAAGTAAACCGCTTCCATCTGCGAGAGCCCAGCCCAGAGACGGTCCCGAAGGGCGCGAATGCGTTCATTCTCGGTGGCCATTTCTTCCTGGGCCAGACGAAACGCCTCTCCCATTCCAACAATCTGGTGCGTAGGCAGGGTTCCTGAGCGCATCCCACGCTCGTGGCCGCCGCCGTGGATGAGCGGCTCTAGGCGGACCCGAGGCTTGCGTCGAACAAAGAGAGCACCAATGCCCTTGGGGCCATAGGTCTTGTGCGCTGAGAAGGACATGAGGTCACACTTCAGCGAGGCCAGATCGATCTCGACCTTGCCTGTGGCTTGGGCCGCATCCACATGAAAAATGATGCCGCGAGCGCGACAGAGTTCGCCAATGGCTTGGACATCCTGAATCACGCCAATCTCGTTGTTCACGAGCATGACGGACACCAGAATGGTGTCGGGGCGAATGGCAGCCTCCAGCGCGGCGAGGTCGATCAGGCCGTTTTCTTGAACATCCATCAACGTGAGCGAGTAGCCTTCGCGCTCGAGTTCGCGGCAGGTGTCGAGGGTGGCCTTGTGCTCGGTCTTGACCGAAATGATGTGCTGGCCTTTGTCTTTGTAGAAATGCGCAGCACCTTTGATGGCGAGATTGATGGACTCGGTCGCTCCGGAGGTCCATACCAGCTCTTTCGGGTCACACTTCACCAGATCGGCGACCTGCTGGCGAGCGGCTTCAACAGCCTCTTCCGCACGCCACCCGAACGCGTGGCTTCTCGAGGCCGGGTTTCCAAAATCCTGTCGGAGGAACGGAAGCATCGCGTCGACCACGCGGGGGTCGATGGGGGTGGTTGCAGAGTAATCGAGGTAAATCGGGGTGTTCATGCCTGGCTGCTTTCGGGCTGGGTGTGCGGCTTAGTGCGCGGATTCGCGCTCTTCGTGGAAAACCACATGGCGGGTGACGGACTGCTTGGCACCGGCCAGCTTCTGGCGCTGCTCATCCACGAGGTCTTGAAGAGAGATGCCGTCTAGGAAGTCGACCATATGTCTGTTCAGGCTGGCCCAGAGCTCATGCGTCATGCAGATCTGCTCGTCGTGGCAATTCTGCTTTCCGCCACATTGAGTGGCATCCAGCGGCTCATCGACTGCATAAATGATGTCGGCGACGGTGATGTCCTTGCCCGCACGAGCCAGCTTGTAGCCTCCGCCCGGTCCGCGCATGGACTCCACCAGCTCGTGCCGGCGCAGGCGCCCAAAAAGCTGCTCGAGATAAGACAGCGAGATGCGCTGACGTTGGCTGATGGCCGCCAGGGTAACCGGGCCTTTGTCTTGGCGAAGCCCGAGGTCAATCATGGCGGTGACGGCGAACCGTCCTTTGGTGGTTAGTCTCATCTGTAAGCCTCCTGAGGAGTTCTTGACTAAATTACTCGGGAGCTTACCTTGCCCGATCGTTTTACTCAAGTATTCAGGCAAAAAAAGGAGGGCTTAGCCCTCCTGGTGATACGGGAAACGGAACTTTGATGCGCTCTGGCGCCATTAGGCGGCCGCGGCCACCATACTGGCCCGCCGGCGCACCACTTCCATGAGCCCGTTGCAAGCGTCCTCGATGTAATCGAGGGCGAGGTCAAAGCCCTGGGGGCCGCCGTGATAGGGATCATTCACCGTGGCAGCCTCGTACTCGGTGGCAAAACGCATGAGCAGCTGGAGCTTGTGCTGAAGGCCACGGGGGGCTGTGCGCTGGAGCAGCGCGAGATTGTCCCAATCCATGGCCAGGATGTAGTCGTACTCGGAAAAGTCACTCATCTCAACCTTGCGGGCCAGGTGGGTGCTGAGGTCGTAGCCGCGGCGCTGGGCTGCGGAGACCGAGCGCGGATCTGCTGGTTCGCCCACATGAAAGGCATGGGTTCCAGCGGAATCGGCCTGGACCAGGTCTGCGAGGCCCGCATTCTTGACCATGGTCTCGAAGACAGCCTTGGCGGTGGGGGAGCGGCAGATGTTGCCCATGCACACGAACAAGACTTTGGTCTGCATGCCGGCGAGTTTGGTGAGGACGGGTTCTGTCGTTTTCTTAGGTGAACGGCTCATGGCAGGTTTCCTTCTAGGGTCAATGTTATGCGGCCTGGCTTGCCTGGCCAGGTCCACGGAGGGTTTGAGCAGTGGAACCTGAAAGAGGTTCCACCTGATCTTGAAGCTGGCCCGAACCAAACACCTGGGCCTTGAGCCGGGCAAGCTGATCGCGAGCCGCTGCCGCCTTTTCGAACTCCAGGTTGCGGGCATGCTCGAGCATCTGCTTTTCCAGACGGGCGATTTCCTTGCCCAGGGCCCGCTCAGAGCGCTCGAATTCGGCTGCGGGAAGGGCGTAGGTGCGGGCGCGCTCCGCGTCGCTGGCCTGGGAGACCACGCCATCGATGAGGTCACGGATGCCTTTGGACACCCCGGCCGGGGTAATGCCATGCGCCTCGTTGTAGGCCACCTGCTTGGTGCGCCGACGCTCGGTCTCCGACATGGCTTTGGCCATGGAGTCCGTAATACGGTCGGCATACAGCAAGGCCTTGCCTCGAATGTTTCGGGCCGCTCGGCCGATGGTCTGGATGAGGCTGCGATGAGAGCGCAGAAAGCCCTCTTTGTCTGCATCGAGAATGGCCACGAGCGAGACCTCGGGAATGTCCAAACCCTCGCGCAGCAGATTGATGCCCACCAGGACATCGAACTGGCCGAGCCGAAGGTCCCGGATGATCTCCACGCGCTCGACGGTGTCAATGTCGGAGTGGAGGTAACGCACCTTCACCCCGTTCTCGGACAGGTACTCGGAGAGATCCTCGGCCATGCGCTTGGTCAGGGTCGTGACCAGGACCCGCTCATGCACGGCTACACGGGCCTTGATCTCAGAGAGGAGGTCATCGACCTGCGTACGCGCGGGACGGACTTCGATTTCCGGGTCTACCAGACCCGTGGGTCGAACCACCTGCTCGATCACGGCGCCCTGAGAGCGCTCGAGTTCGTAGTCGCCTGGGGTGGCCGACACAAAGACGGCCTGACGCAGGCGAGGCTCAAATTCATCAAAACGCAGTGGTCGGTTGTCGAGGGCCGAGGGCAGACGGAAGCCGTAATGCACCAGCGTCTCTTTTCGGGCGCGATCGCCCCGATACATGCCCCCGAGTTGGCCAATCATGACGTGGCTCTCATCGAGAAAAATGAGGGCATCGCGCGGGAGGTAGTCAATGAGTGTGGGCGGGGGCTCACCCTCCGCGGCCCCGGAGAGATGACGCGAATAGTTTTCAATGCCCTTGCAAAAGCCCAGTTCGGCGAGCATTTCGAGGTCGAAACGCGTGCGCTGCTCAAGTCGCTGAGCCTCAACCAGCTTTCCCTCGCTGACCAGCAGCTTGCTGCGCTCACGCAGCTCTTCTTTGATGGTCTCTACGGCCCGCAGCACGATTTCTCGAGGCGTTACATAGTGCGACGATGGGTAGATCACGAAGCGAGGGACCTTCTGGCGCACACGACCCGTGAGGGGGTCAAAGAGCTGCAGCGTCTCGATCTCGTCGTCGAAGAGCTCAATTCGGAGCGCAAGCTCCGCATGCTCCGCAGGGAAAATGTCGATGGTGTCGCCGCGAACCCGGAAGCATCCTCGAGAGAAATCGGTGTCGTTGCGCTGATACTGCATTCGCACGAGCTGGGCAATCAGATCGCGCTGCCCTAAGGCGTCACCCACTCGAACCGCCAGCACCATGGCGTGATAGTCGCTGGGGTTTCCAATGCCATAGATGCAAGAGACCGTCGCAACAATGATGGTGTCTCGCCGTTCAAGCAGGGACTTGGTGGCAGACAAGCGCATTTGCTCGATGTGCTCATTCACAGCCGAGTCTTTTTCAATGAAAAGATCTCGCTGCGGCACGTAGGCCTCGGGCTGGTAGTAGTCGTAGTAGCTCACGAAGTACTCGACCGCGTTCCGAGGAAAGAACTCCCTCATCTCAGAGTAGAGCTGGGCAGCCAAGGTTTTGTTCGGGGCCAACACCAGGGCGGGACGTCCCAACTGGGCAATGACGTTGGCCATGGTGAAGGTCTTGCCCGAGCCGGTCACCCCCAGAAGGGTCTGAAAAGAGACTCCGTCCTGGATGCCCTGCACCAACTGCTCAATCGCAGCCGGCTGGTCGCCGGCGGGCGAGAACGACGAGACCAGCTCAAATGGGCTGGACGCAGCAGATTGTTGGGGCAATACAACAGGGGCCGACATGTTAAGCTTTGAACCTTGTCATCTGACGAACACCTGGGAAGTTATCCACAGGGCAATCCGATATTGTCTGTCGGCCCAGCCGAAATTTCCATTCCTTTTTTTGATCCCCACATCTTGACAAATGGTCATGAACGCATCCCTCTTTGCCCACCTCGAACAGGCTCCCCGCGACCCCATCCTCGGCCTCACAGAAGCGTTTGTCGCCGACACACGCCCTGAAAAGGTCAACCTCGGTGTTGGCGTGTACTACGACGATCAAGGTAAGTTGCCGTTACTTGGATGCGTAAAGAGCGCAGAAGCCAGCAGAATTGCCGCGGCACCTGCTCGGGGCTACCAGCCCATCGAGGGGGCTCAGGCCTATAACAAAGCCGTTCAGTCCCTCCTGTTTGGCGCCGAGCACCCCCTGCTGACAGCCCAGCGCGTGGTCACGATTGAGGCCCTCGGCGGGACCGGAGCGCTCAAGGTCGGTGCAGACCTGCTGCGCAGATTTTTTCCACAGGCCTCGGTCGCCATCAGTGACCCGAGTTGGGAGAACCATCGCGCACTCTTCGAGGCGGCCGGATTTTCGGTCTCCAATTACGCCTACTACGACCCAGCCACGCGCGGAGTCAATGTCGCCGGCATGCTGCAGAGCCTTCGCGACCTGCCAAATCAGACGATCGTGGTCCTCCATGCCTGCTGCCACAACCCCACCGGGGCCGACCTCTCACCCGCTGAATGGGATCAGGTCATTGCTGTTCTGAACGAAAAGCAGCACATCCCCTTTCTCGACATGGCCTATCAGGGCTTCGGCGACGGAATTGCGCAAGACGCACTCTCGCTCAACAAGCTCGCTGCAACCGACCGTCCCTTCCTCGTCTCAAGCTCTTTCTCCAAATCTTTTTCGCTCTACGGCGAGCGGGTGGGTGCCCTCTCGGTGGTGACCAGCTCAGCAGAGGAATCGGTTCGAGTCATGAGCCAGGTCAAGCGCACCATCCGGACCAATTACTCCAACCCTCCCACCCACGGTGGCGCCATCGTGGCGGCCGTCCTCTCCACCCCGGAGCTCCGTGCGGGCTGGGAACAGGAACTCGGTGAAATGCGCGAGCGCATCAAGGCCATGCGCCTTGGTTTGGTTCAAGGCCTCCAGGCAGAGGGCGTCGCCGCAGATTTTTCGTTTGTCACCCAGCAGCGAGGCATGTTCAGCTACACCGGCCTGACCGAAGCCCAAGTCACCCGGCTTCGCGAGGAGTTCGCGGTGTACGCCATCAACACGGGGCGGGTCTGCATCGCAGCCCTCAACAGCAACAACCTTCCTCGAGTCTGCAAGGCCATCGCGGCTGTCTTGAAGGGTTAATCCTCAGACGGGCGTCTGTTCGTCAGGCGCCTCGTCGTCGTGCTCGGTGTGAATGGAGAGCGCCACCAGAAAGCGCGACACCATGTTGTAGGCGGCCACCGTTCCAATGAGCTCCACCGTCTGCTGAGCACCCAAGCTGCGCACCAGCCGGCGCTTCAAGGGCCCAGCCACCTGAATCTGACGAGTCATCTCCCGCGCGAGTCCAATCACGTCCTGCTCAAGCTCGGGAAAGAGTCCAATCGGAAAATTTGCGGCATCCAAATGCCGGAGCGCCTCAGCCTGCTCTTCGCTCCCACCCGCACGCACATAGATGGGCGCGTGATGCTCATACTCATACGCTGCTCCGTTGAGCACCGCCACCACACACATGGCCAGCTCACGAAGCCTGAGGGGCACGCTCAGGTCATTCCGCACCTTCCCCAGAAAGACATTCCAGCCCTCGGCCAAGGCCGGACTGTGCAGCAGCATGCGATCGAGCTTGAGCAGATCCCCGCCTCGCCGAAGACGAATCGCATTCACCAGCGCCTGCGGCTCTTGGATATCGGCGGGAAGCAGCGGGATGGCGGGTTCAGCGTTCATCGTTACACTCCTTGAATGGGCTACAAACTAAAAGAGAGCTTTCTCACGCTGCAGGGTGAAGGGGCGCGCGCAGGGCGTCTATCGGTATTTCTGCGGTTTACGGGCTGCAACAACTGGAGTGGGCGAGACCAAGACCGAGACTCCGGCCCCGCAGACTGCGCCCGGTGGTGCGACACCCAGTTTGTGGGCACAGACGGCGACGGGGGAGGTGACTTCAACCTAGACGCGCTCCTTGCACGCGTTCAGGACCTCTGGCCCAACGCCTTGGCGCCCTATGTGGTGCTCACAGGGGGGGAGCCGGCGTTACAGGTTGACGCCGCACTCATCGAAGGCCTGCATCGGATCGGGGCAGAGGTGGCCATCGAGACCAATGGCAGCCTGACACTTCCCGACGGGATTGATTGGGTCTGTGTCAGCCCGAAGCGCCTCCTGAGCGGAGCCGCACAGCCACTTGCCGTCACCAAGGGCCATGAGCTGAAGCTGGTCTTGCCCCAGCCTGGGCTTGACCCAGAGGCATTAGAATCGCTGTCTTTCGACCACTGGACGGTCCAGCCCATGGACGGCCCGCTGCGCGAGCAATCGCTTCAGGCCTGCCTCGACTGGATTTTCGCGCGACCGAAGTGGCGACTCTCGGTCCAAACCCACAAGGCGCTAGGCCTTCGATGAACATGCTGCTCTACACGACGTTCTGCTTTGAAGCCTCACATAGTCTGGTCGCCTCGGTAGGCCTTCCCCAGTTACATGGCCACTCTTATTGGGCGAGGGTCTGGGTCGCTTCCTCAGCAGACGAGCCCACCCCCTTGCCACAGCTTGAGCTCGAAGCCCGCAAGGTTCAGCAACTGCTCGACCACCAACACCTCAATGAGCTGATGGAAGAGGAGCCCACCATGGAGGCCCTCATCCAATTCATTCGACGCTCATGGGAGGGGCCCTCCCTCGCGCGGGTCTCCGTCTGGCGGGAGAGCTTGGATTGCGGCGCCGAGTGGTCCGCGTAAGAACCGGAAGTCACACCCCTCCTCCGCCTGGGTCACCTGCTCCGCATGGAGCCAGGCATAACCCCGTTCAGCAGACAACACCGGAATGACTGGCGGGTGAGCCCGTCGAGTCTGCATCTCCTCCTCGGAGATCAACAGGTCGAGTCGGCCCTTGGCCACATCCAGGCAAATCAGATCTCCCGAACGAACACACGCCAGTGGCCCACCCGCCGCAGCTTCTGGGCTGATGTGAAGCACAATGGTGCCAAAGGCCGTTCCGCTCATACGCCCGTCGGAGATGCGAACCATGTCCTTCACGCCCTTCGAAGCGAGTTGCTTGGGAATGGGGATCAGTCCCGCCTCTGGCATACCGGCTGCGCGAGGGCCAATGCCTCGCAGCACGAGAACATCGCTCGGCTGCACATCCAGTGCGGGATCATCGATGCGGCGGCTGAGGTCTTCAAGCCCATCGAAGACCACTGCACGACCCGTGTGTTGCAGCAAGGTCTGGCTGGCCGCGACTGGCTTGATCACCGCCCCATGGGGCGCCAGATTCCCGGTGAGCCACTTTAAGCCCGTGTGAGGATAGATGGGATCATCAAACGCACGAATGACTGTTTGTGGGGCCGCGTTTTCTTCCCGCTCCACCCCATCTGCAAGCACGCCTCCCCACGCGGTTGGCTGGTGTAAATCCAACAACGGTGCGAGTGAGCGCAGAAGCCGGGGCACTCCACCAGCCTCATGGAAGTCTGGCATGTAGCCCACGCCTCCGGGCTTGAGATCCACAAGCACTGGCGTGGACGCTGCAAGCGCATTGAATCGATTGGGATCCAGACGAAGGCCCTGTCGACCCATGATGGCAGCAAGATGGACCAGGGCATTGGTCGACCCGCCAATGGCCAGCAACACGCGCAGGGCATGCTCGTAGTGTTGCTCGGTGAGCGCCATTGCAGGCTGTCTCTGTTGCGCAAGACGCGCAGCCGCTTCGCCCGTGGCCTCCGCCACGCGGACGCGGTCTGCGCTCACAGCGGGAGCACTGGCGGCACCCGGTACGGCAAGGCCCATGGCCTCTACAACACAGGCCATGGTGCTGGCGGTCCCCATGACGGAGCAGGTTCCCACCGAGGGCACCAGCCGCGCATTCGCCTGCGTGATTTGAATGGTGTTGAGTCGCCCCGCTCGAAAATCAGCCCAGAGCCTTCTGCAATCGGTACAGGCTCCCACACGCTCTCCTGCCCAGGTAGAAGACAGCATGGGGCCTGTGGGCAGCACGAGGTAAGGTCGCTTGGCTGAGATGGCGCCCATGATCTGAGCGGGGAGTGTCTTGTCACATCCCCCAATCAGCACCACGGCATCCATGGGCTGGGCACGAATCATTTCCTCGGTGTCCATGCTCATCAGATTGCGAAAAAACAGACTCGTGGGCGAGGCGAAGGATTCGTGCAGTGAGATGGTGGGAAAGACCATCGGCAGCGCACCGCTCAGCATCACACCACGCTTCACCGCCTCCACCAGCGCCGGCATGTTCCCGTGACAAGGATTGAAATCACTTCCCGTGTTGATGATGCCCACGATGGGTCGGCTCAGGTCCGCATCCGAGTAGCCAGCACCTTTGATGAAAGCCTTACGCAGGAACAATGCGAACTCGGGATCTCCGTACTGAACGGTGTTGGCCGCTAAGCCACTAGGGTCTGCCATAAGTGATTCTTCTCCTTGTCAGGAATAGGATGCCAAAAAAAGATCGGAGCCATTCAATGCCCTTTGCCTCAACACTGCCTGCAGTCCTCTCGCCCGTCATTACGCCTTTTAATGCGCAGTCTCAGCCGGACCTTCCTCGACTGGTGAAGCACTGTCAGTGGCTCCAGTCGCATGGGGTTGGCCTGGCCGTCTTTGGCACCAACTCTGAGGCCAATTCGATGAGCGTGCGCCAGAAACGCATCGTGCTCGAGGGCTTGACGACTGCCGGGCTCCCTGGCGCGCAGATGATGCCGGGCACAGGGGCCTGCGCAGTGGAAGATGCTGTAGAGCTCAGTAAAGCGGCCGTACAGGCTGGTGCGGCTGGCGTCTTGATGCTTCCGCCGTTCTACTACAAGGGCGTCTCTGACGACGGCCTCTTCGCTTATTACTCCGACGTCATTCAAGGGGTCGGCGATGCGCGCCTGAAGATTTACGTCTACAACATCCCTCCAGTGAGCCAGGTTGGCCTCTCGCTGAGCCTGCTCGAGCGCCTCACGAAGCACTACCCCAGCACGGTCATTGGCATCAAGGACAGTTCGGGAGACTGGGGCTACACCGAGTCGGTGCTGCGCGCCTTGGTTCCCTCCGGGTTTCGCGTCTATGCAGGCAACGAAACCTTCCTGCTCAAGACCCTGGCCCTTGGCGGCGTGGGCTGCATCTCGGCCACCGCAAACGTGCACCCAGGGCCCATGTCTGAGCTTGCGAATCACCCGAATGTCATCGATGCAGAGGCCAAGCAAGCACGGCTTGATCAGGTCCGGGCACTCTTTCAGAAGTTCCCCATGATGGCTGCCATGAAGACCACCCTCGCGAATGCGCTTGGAGACCGTGAATGGGAACGGCTGCTCCCCCCGCTGGTTCCTCTCACATCGGACCAACGAAGTGCGCTGGAGCGCGGGCTTCAAGAGATCGACTTCTCCATGCCTGGCCTTGCTTCAGGCTGAGCCTCTCTGGCCAGGCGGATCTCTTCTGCAAGCTGCTCGGCGGCTGCGATGAGGAGCCGCTGATAGCGCGCCCGCTCCTTCTGAATGCGCTCCTCGTCCCACTGAAAGAAGCCTCGTCCCGTCTTCATGCCCAGCGCGCCCTCCTCAACCTTCTGCCGAAGAGTGGTCGAAGGCGTCGCTGCATTATTGAGGTCAGGATAAATAGACTCCGCCGCAGCCAGGTGTACGTCGAGGCCCGCGTGGTCTCTTTGTAAGCAAGGACCTGCAGCAAGGTACCGAAACCCGAATCCAAAGCGAACGGCCTTGTCGATCTCTTCGGGCGTGGCAATCCCCTGATCGACCAGGTAAAACGCCTCTCGCGAGATGGCGTGCTGAAGGCGGTTGACCAGAAAGCCTGGAATGTCTCGTTTCACCATAATCGGGACTCGGCCTGCAGAGGTGAGATCGGCTGCCACTCGCTGCGCCACCTGCGGGTCGGTCTCCACCGAACTCACCACCTCCACACCTGGAACCAGGTGCGCTGGCATGAAGAAGTGGGTGCCCAGCATGCGTGAGACAGACTGAAGTCCCTGGCCGATCTCACTGATGGGAATGGCCGAGGAGTTGCTGCACAAGGGCACCTCGGATGGAACCTCTCGATCGAGAATGGCAAAGACCTCCCGCTTCAGGGAGAGTTTTTCTGGGACGGCTTCAATCACGAGCCTGTACCCCGAGGAGCGAAGCTCTGCTTCGCCGAGGCTGGAGATGAATCGGGCACGGCGAAGCTCTGCGCCAATGGCTCGCAGGCTCGACTGGAGGTGGGCCTGTCGTTGTTCATGGCCACGAACCAGGGGCTCGACGATGGTCACATCCCAACCCCCGGCCATGAATGCTGCCGCGATATCGACCCCCATGGTGCCGCCGCCCACCACCAGCAGTTTGTTTGAAGGATTCATAGCATCCGGCTCAGATACGCCCATGCGCGCATCTTAGTGGTGCAGAGCCTGCCCCCCCATTGCCGCATTCCCTCTCCGTGGAATTACCGATTCAAACGAACGCCAGTCAATGGGACTCTAGGGGTCTCTGTCCTCAAGGAGCCTGTGTCATGACCTTCAAGAAATCCCTGTCTTCCCTTTTCGCTGTTGGCGCCTTTGCGCTGGCTGCCTCTGCGCAAGCTCAGAATATTGCCATTGGCACCGGTGGAACAGGTGGTGTGTATTACCCCATGGGCGGCGGAATTGCCGCAGCGCTCTCTAAGCATGTTCCCGGTATGCAGGCCACCGCAGAGGTGACTGGCGGTTCGGTCTCCAATCTTCAGCTCATCGCCACGGGCAAGCCCTACATTGGCTTCACCATGGTGGATGCGGCCAAAGATGCAGCCAACGGGGAAGGCAAATTCAAAGAGAAGGTCCCTCTTCGCACCCTCCTCATCCTCTACCCCAACCGCATGCACATCGTGAGCACGACCGCCACGGGCATCAAGTCCCTCAAGGACCTCGAGGGCAAGCGCGTTTCTGTGGGTTCGATTGGCTCTGCGACAGAGGTGATGAGTTCTCGAGTGCTGGAGGCTGCGGGCGTCAACGTGCAGCGTGAGCGTCTGAGCGTGGCCGAGTCGGTCAATGCCATCAAAGACCGCAAGATCGACGCCTTCACCTGGGTGGGTGGACTGCCCACCGCGGCCGTGAACGACCTCGCCAACACCCCCGGAACCACCATTCAGATGATCGATCACGCTGAAGTGGTTACTGCCATGAACAAGAAGTACGGAAACCTCTACTACGCAGATGCGATTTCCAAGAATGTCTA
Source organism: Bordetella parapertussis (assembly GCA_945862985.1). Taxonomy (GTDB): domain Bacteria; phylum Pseudomonadota; class Gammaproteobacteria; order Burkholderiales; family Burkholderiaceae_A; genus Hahnella; species Hahnella lacustris. The sequence continues at coordinate 29,643 of CAMAZF010000003.1, forward strand.
CAAAGGGATGGCAGCGGACAACAAGATCGCCTCTATCGCGAACATCCTGGTCGCCTCCGCTGACATGTCTGATGAGACGGCTTATAAGATCGTGAAGACCATTCTGGAAAAGCGTGAGGATCTGAAGTCTGTTCACAGCGAGGCTGCCAACATCAAGCCCGAAAACCAGAAGCAGGCTGCCTCTCCGGTCGCCTTCCACCCTGGCGCCTTGAAGTACTTCAAGGAAAAAGGCATCAAGGTCGACTAAGTTTTGCTCGCGTTCAATCTTTTCGTCTGACCTCAGACCCGCCTCGTGCGGGTCTGTTTTTATGAGGGTTCAACCGCTCCATGTCGAACGTACAGCCTCCTCCCCAAGACAACCTCGAAGCCGAAGCGCTTCAGAAAAAGCTCGACGCCCTCATTGAAGAGGAAGAGGGAACCCAGAGCCGATTCAATGGCTTTCTTTCGGTGTTCATGACCTTGGCCTTGGTGGCGATGTCTCTGGTGCACCTGTACGCCGCCTATGGCATTGTGCCGGCCTCCACGCTGCGCCCACTTCACGTCGCCATGGTCATCGCCCTAGTCTTTCTCATTTTCCCCGTGTCTCGGCGATTCAAGGATCGCCTCATGTGGTGGGATGTCATCGCGGCTGGCTTTTCCTTGTTTGCCATCTACTACCTCTGGACCGGCGGAGAAGACCTTCTAGAGCGCAATACAGCCCCGAGCACCGTAGACCTGATCGTGGGCCTCGGCGTGATCTTCACCATCCTGGAGGCACTGCGCCGAACCAATGGCTGGATTCTGCTCACCATCACGCTGCTCTTTCTGGCCTATGCGCTCTTTGGTGACCTGCTGCCCGAACCCTGGACCCACCGTGGCTATTCGATCGATCGCCTGGTGGGCCATATGTTCATGACCCTCGAGGGCATTTACGGTTCCGCCATCGATGTCTCGTCCTCACTCATCATTCTTTTCACCATCTTTGGAGCCTTCCTTCAGTTCACAGGCGCGGGAAAGTTCTTCATTGACTGGTCGTTCTCCGTCCTCGGTGGGCGCCCCTCGAATGTGGGGCGCACCATCGTTCTGTCCTCATTTCTCTTGGGCGGTCCGTCGGGGTCCGGGGTTGCCACCACCGTCACGGTGGGTTCGGTAGCGGGCAAGATGCTCCAGCAGATGGGCTATGAGAAGAATGCTGCTGGAGGGCTCCTGGCGGCTGGCGGCCTTGGCGCCATCATCTCTCCACCCGTGCTGGGTGCAGCCGCATTCCTGATTGCAGACTTCCTGGGCATCACCTACCTGGATGTGCTGGTCATGGCCACCATCCCCACCATCCTGTTCTACGCAGGCTTGTTTGTGATGGTGGAGATCGACAGCCAGAAGTATGGGATGGCCACCACCTCAGGACAGGTCACTGAACGCGCCCTCACACTCGCACTGCGTTACTGGTATCACTTCCTCTCGCTCATCTCGATAGTCGTGTTTATGCTGATGGGCTTCTCTCCCATTGCCAGCGTCTTCTATGCCACGGTGCTCTCGGCCGTGACCAGCATGCTGCGAAGAGAGACGGCGATCCTGCCCTGGGAACTGTTTACAGGAAAGATCTCCCCGCTCAAGGGTCTCTATGAGTCCAAGCTCGTGCAGGCCCTCGCGGGTGGAACCCGGGAGGTGCTCGGCATCGCAACGGTCTGTGCAGGCGCAGGCCTCATTGTGGGCGTGGTCACCCTCACCGGACTGGGACTGAAGTTTTCCAGCATTGTGCTGGACCTCGCTGGCGGCAGCCTGTTCCTGACCACGCTCTACACCGCGTTGATCGTCTGGGTCGTCGGGCTCGCAGTCCCCGTGACGGCGTCTTACATTATTTGCGCAGTGATCGCTGCACCGGCCCTCATCAAGCTGGGGGTTCCAGACTTTGCAGCTCACATGTTCATCTTCTACTACGCCGTCCTCTCGGAGGTGTCACCTCCCACCGCGCTATCGCCCTTTGCGGCTGCTGCAATCTGCAAAGGCAATCCCTACAAGACCACCCTGCAGAGCTGGAAGTACGTGGCCCCCGCCATCCTGGTGCCCTTCATGTTCATCCTGGATCCGGCGGGCCTTGGGTTGTTGCTCATGGGCTCTTACGATGCCTTGGGTAAGGCGGACTGGGGGATGATTGCCCAGGTGTCGGCCACTGCCCTGCTGGGGATTGTCTGCCTGGCTGGCGGCCTTCAGGGGTGGTTCATGGAAAAGACCAACCTCATCGAGCGCTGGGTGATGATCGTCTCTGGGCTTGCACTCACCTACCCGGGATGGCAATCGGACGTGGCTGGACTGATTGGATTCTTACTGGTGCTGGCCTATCAGTTCAGCAAGCGTCGCCGTCGCCTAGCGTCTGCATAACGGCTTGAGCAATCGCCAGGCAGCTCGTGAGGCCTGGCGATTCCATCCCATAGAGCTCCACCAGTCCGGCGTGGCCGTGCTGATGGGGACCTTGAATGTGAAAATCGGCTGCAGGCTGGCTGAGGTCTGCCAGTTTGGGGCGAACCCCTGAATAGCCCGGCTGAACCCGATCCCGTGTGAGCGCTGGCCACCAACGCTGGACATCACTGACAAACGCATCGAGTCTGCTGGGGTCGACCTGATACTGAATGCTGGCATGGCTAGACCCAGGCTCTCGCTCAGGGGAAACAGGTCCGAGCCATTCCACATCGGGGCCGAACTGAGCCTGACCACCCAGGTCAAGCGTGAGGTGCGTGCCCAACCCACCCGGTACCGGAACGGGATAAATCAGGCGAGTAAAGGGCGCCCGGCCGGCAAGGGTGGCGTAATTGCCCTTCGCAAAATAGACCTGGGGAATCCGTTCACGCGGCGGACCCTCTGTGCGCCAAGCCACGGCGTCTGCGTCGAGCCCGGCCGCATTGACGAGCATGCGCGTCTCAATCTCGAGATCACCATCCGGAGATCCCACCCGCACAGCCCAAGTCCCAGCGGGAGAGGGTGAGGCGCCGAGGAAGCGACTCATCACTGCCACCATCCCCCCGGCATCGGTGAAGTCTCCTTCCAGGGCATGCATCAATCCATGCGCATCGACAATTCCTGTTGACGGAGAAAAGAGGCCGAGACTCGCCCGAAGCGCGGGCTCCTTCTCTCGCAAGTCTCTCTCGGTCTGCCACTGTAGGTTGCGAACCCCCGCCCCTTCAGCCCTGCTGAGAATTTTCTGCAGCGCGGGCTCATCAGACAGAGAGCCCACGATGAGCTTTCCGATCTGGCGATGAGGCACCTGGTGACTGGTCGCGTATGCATAGAGCAGTTCGCGGCCCCTCACGCACCACTCCGCTTTGCGCGAGCCCTCGGGGTAATACAAGCCGGCATGAATCACGCCACTGTTGCGAGCACTGGTGCCTGTGCCGTGTCGTGATTCGGACTCCAGGAGAATGGTGTCAAGACCCGACTGGGCGAGCGCACGGCCAATGGCCAGGCCAATGACTCCGGCCCCGACCACAACCGCATCCACTCGATCCACTGGCGCGAGTCCCCGCGGTTGGCTTAGAAAAAGGCCTGCAGTCCGGTCTGAGCACGACCGAGGATGAGGGCATGAATATCGTGTGTGCCCTCATAGGTATTGACCACCTCAAGGTTCACCATATGGCGCATGACGCCATACTCATCGGTGATGCCGTTTCCGCCCAGCATGTCTCTCGCCATCCGCGCAATCTCCAGTGACTTGCCGCAGTTGTTGCGCTTCACAATGGACGTGGCTTCTACGGAGGCGGTTTCATTCTCTTTCATTCGCCCAAGCCGCAGCACCGCCTGATAGCCCAGCGCGATCTCTGTCTGCATATCGGCAAGCTTGCGTTGAATGAGCTGATTGGCGGCCAGAGGTCGCCCAAACTGCTGCCGATCCATGGTGTACTGGCGGGCCTTGTGCCAACAGAATTCGGCTGCTCCCAACACGCCCCAGGCAATGCCGTATCGCGCCGAGTTCAGGCAGGTGAAGGGGCCCTTCAAGCCCTTCACACCCGGCAAGAGATTTTCTGTGGGCACAAAGACCTCGTCCATCACAATCTCGCCCGTGACGGAGGCACGCAGCCCGATCTTGCCGTGAATCACCGGAGCAGAGAGACCCTTCATGCCCTTCTCCAGGATGAAGCCCCGAATCTCGTCGGCGTCATCCTTGGCCCAGACCACAAAGACATCTGCAATGGGGGCATTGGAAATCCAGGTCTTTCCTCCCGAGAGACTAAAACCACCAGGCACCGCACGCGCGCGCGTGACCATGCTGCCGGGATCGGAGCCATGATTGGGTTCTGTCAGGCCAAAACACCCAATGAACTCACCCGTGGCCAGTTTGGGCAGATACTTCTGCCGCTGGTCCTCCGAACCAAAGGCGTAGATGGGCAGCATCACCAACGAGCTCTGCACGCTGAACATGCTGCGATAGGCACTGTCGACCCGCTCGATCTCGTTGGCGATCAACCCATAGGCCACCTCAGACATTCCCGCTCCGCCGTAAGTCTCGGGAATGGTGGGACCCAAGAGTCCGAGCGCGCCCATCTCACGGAAAATCTCGGGCTCGACCTTCTCGTGCCGAAAGGCCTCTAGGATGCGTGGCTCCAGCCTCTCCTGGCAGTAGTCGGCTGCAGCCTGGCGCGTCATGCGCTCCTCTTCGGTGAGCTGGTCGACCAACAAAAAGGGGTCCTCCCAGACGAATGTCGCGTGCTTGTGTGCCATATGGCCTACTTCCTTTCTTGAGAACTGGGCTTAGACGGACGCAATCGCGCCGCCATCCACACGAACCATGGAGCCCGTCATGTAGCTGGCTCGGGTGCTCGCCAAGAATGCCACCACATCGCCGTATTCTTGCAAGTCCCCGTAGCGCCGGGCGGGGATTGTAGCCTTCGATCGCTTCTCCACCTCCTCCAGTGCAAGACCCTCCTTCTGAGCGCGGGTCTGATCAATGAATGCGGTGCGATCCGTTGCAATCCGGCCGGGCAACACCATGTTCACCGTGATGCCCGAGGCAGCCACTTCGTTGGCCAGCGTCTTGGACCACCCCACCAGAGCGCCTCGCAGGCTGTTTGACATGGCCAGGTTGGGAATGGGCGTAATGACGCCACTGGAGGCGTTGGTGAGAATCCGTCCCCAGCCCGCTTGCTTCATGCTTGGGAGCACGGCATCCGTGATCGCAATCACAGGGGCAACCAGGTTGTTGAACTGATCCTGCCAGGTCGCGATAGGCTGGCCTGCTGCCGCGCTGGGTGCGGGGCCACCGCCATTGTTAAACAGCACCTGGATGCTGCCGCCTGCGAGTGCTTCTGCCTGACCAAGCAAGTCCGCAATGCGGTCGATCTGACGGACATCCCATGCCAGGGCATGTGCAAGGCCGCCGCTCGCTCGGATGCGACTCACCGTGGCCTCGACCTTCTCCAGGGTTCGGCCGGCGCAAACCACCACCGCGCCCTCTGAGGCCAGGCTGAGGGCTGCAGCCAATCCCAGTCCGCCGCCTGCACCAAAGACGAGTGCGCGTTTGCCGTTGAGTCCAAGATCCATGTGGATGTACTCCTATGTTTGAGGTTGAGAGGATGGAAAGTCTTCTGTATCGACACTGCTCTGCATGGCGGCGTCGTAACGCCCCCCGCAAACTCGGTGAGGCGCAAATGCCTCTTGGAGGCGTTGGAGGTGTGCATCACTCAACGTGATGGAGTCTGCCCCGAGGTTGTCTTCCAGGTGCTCCACGGAGGTGGTCCCGGGAATGGTCAACACCTCCTCACCCTGCTGCAGTACCCATGCAATGGCAGCCTGAGCGGGCGAGCAGCCAGCCTCTCGGGCAACCTCCCACAGCACCATCAGCAGCGCTTTGTTCTGTTCAAAAGCGCTTGGAGCGAAACGCGGCATTTTGTGTCGCATGTCCGTTTCATGCAGTGCACTTCGCTCGGGAGGCGAGGCGGTGAGAAACCCACGCCCCAGGGGGCTGAAAGCCATGAGCCGCGTACCCAACTCCCGGCAGGCCGAGAGCAGTCCAATCTCGGGGTTGCGTGTCCAGAGCGAATACTCGGACTGAACCGCTGCAATGGGGTACTCAGTGGCTGCCCGACGCAGGGTGGCGCCCGACACTTCCGAGAGACCAGCCGCTCGAATTTTGCCTTCGCGCACCAGATCGCCCAGCGTGCCCGCGACCTCCTGAATGGGGACCTGCTTATCCCAGCGATGAACATAATAGAGGTCGATCACCTCCACGCTCAGGCGCTGCAGACTCTCCTCGAGGTTCTGTCGCAGCGTCTCAGGACGGCTATCCACCTTGCGCTGAACCCCTTGTGGGGTCTGCACACTCGCCATGCCACCTTTGCTGCACAAGACGATCTGATCTCGGATGGATCCCACCAAGGGCCCCAGCAGCCGCTCGTTGGCACCATTGCCATAGATGGCCGCGGTGTCAAAGAGCGTGACCCCCATATCGAAAGCGCGATGAAAGACCCTGGCAGCCTGCTCCGCAGAAACCGGGGGCGCATAGCCATGACTCAGGTTCATACAGCCCAGCCCAATCGCAGTGGGCTGAAAGGGGCCAAGGGGTCTGGTCTTCATGAGGTGAGCACCGGTGTCTTGAGGGTTCCAGCCGAGAAGAACTGACGCAGGTTGTCCATCACGAGGTCTTCCATTGCGCGCCGGGTCTCCGCAGTGCCACTGCCCACGTGGGGAAGCAAGACCACATGGTCCATGTCCATGAAGGCATCAGGCACGTGGGGCTCGTTGACAAAGACATCGAGTCCCGCACCGGCGAGTGTGCCCGCCTGAAGCCTTCGGATGAGCGCGGGCTCATCGATCACGGAGCCGCGCGCAATGTTGATGAGAAATCCCTTGGGCCCGAGGGCCTCGAGCACGGCATCGGACACCAGCCCCTGGGTCTGTGCACCGCCAGAGACCGCCACCATGAGAAAGTCTGCCCACTCTGCAAGGGCCACCGGCGTATCCATGTAGGCATAGGCCGATTGCTCAAGAGGTCGCCTGTTGTGATAACGAATCTCCATCGAAAAGCCCTCTGCTCGGCGCGCAATGGCAGCACCAATCTGTCCAAGACCCAGCACGCCAAGCCGCTTTCCACTCACCCTCGTCGCCAAGGGGAACGCTCCCTTGGGCCATTGGCCTGCACGAACGAATCGATCCGATGCCGAGAGCCCACGTGCAGCATCCAAGAGCAGTCCCATGGCGAGATCGGCCACACAATCAGTGAGCACATCTGGGGTGGTGGAGACCTGAATGCCCAGGCGCGCAGCGGCCTCGAGGTCGATCTTGTCTGTCCCTATGCCTCGACAAGCGATGGCCTTCAGGCCAGGCATGCGTCGCATCAGAGCCTCACTGGCGCCGACCGGTGCGGTGGTGACCAGGGCTTGAGCGGTGGCGGCAGGACCGGCCCAGAATGCAGCCTCATCGGGGGTCCCCACTGCCGGAGGAACCAGCACTTCAAAATGGTCCCGCAGCCGAGCGTCTCCGGCTGCGGAGAGTTTGCTGACTTGAACAATGCAAGGCTTGGTCACAAAGGACTCCTCGGAAATGAATGGCTCAGCGTCGCTGAAATTGGGGGGTTCGTCGATCCTGAAAAGCCCGAGCCCCCTCTCGTTGATCGGGCGACCCAAAAAGAGATTCAAAGGCCCTTCGCTCAAACGCCAGACCCTGATGAAGGGGGAGAGACTCTGCCGCCCGCAGTGCAGCCTTTGCAAGCTGCAAGGCCGGGCTGGAGCGCGTGCAGAGCAGCTGAGCATGCTCGAGCGCAATTCCCTCTAAGGACTCCGGGGGGACCACGGCTGAGACGAGGCCTGTATGCGCCATGGCATCTGCTCGGGCTCTCAATCCTCCCAACACCATGAGTGCGGCCTGCGCGTATCCGAGACGATGGACCAGCCGCTGCGTGCCACCTCCCCCTGGGATCAGTCCCCAGCCCACCTCAGGCTGCCCAAACTCAGCGTCTTCTGCCGCAATTAAGAGGTCTGTATGGAGTGCGAGCTCGCAGCCCGCCCCTGCAGCAACCCCGTGAACTGCAGCGATGATCGGCTTCTTGACTGCACCAAGCACGGCCCAGAGTCGATCAGCCTCTCGCTCGCGCAAGCGCTCGGGCGTGTCCTGCGCAAACTCCAGCAAGTCACCACCTGCGCAGAAGTGCTGTCCGCGCCCCTGAATCAGGATGACGCGCGTCTCTCCTGACTGATCCGCCGCAAGCAGGGCTTCGATGAGCGCATCGCGCATGGCCTGATTCAGCGCATTTCGCGCCTGCGGCCGGTTCAGCCAGAGGCGCGTGCAGCCCCAGTCGAAAGGCTCCACCTCAATCAGACTCATGTCGTCGCGCGCCTGAGCGTGAGCACCACGTCCACCGCCGTGACGCCCTTGGGATGAACAAAGACTGGATTGAGATCGAGCTCACCCAGCTGATCCCCAAGTTCGGCCCCGATCGCGCTCACCCTGCTCACCAGGTCTGCCAGGGCTTGAATGTCCGCCGGCGGACTGCCCCTAAACCCTTGAAGCAGCCGGACTCCACGAAGCCTGTGAATCATGGCCTCTGCCTGTGCCGGCGAGACCGGACAACGCGCAAAAGTGACGTCTTTCAAGAGCTCGATCCACACACCGCCCAGACCGACCATGACCACCGGGCCGAACACGGGATCCTGGCTGAGGCCCACCACACACTCCACCCCGGCCTCGGCCATCGGCTGCACCAAGACACCGCGAACGCGGGCTGAGGGGGCGTGGGCTGTGACCGACTGAAGGATCTGGCTGTAGGCCTGGGCCACATCCTCCGGGGTGTTGAGCCCGAGGCGGACACCCCCAGCCTCGGTCTTGTGAAGGACATCTGGCGATTCAATCTTGATGGCAACAGGGGACGCAAATTGACGCTGCGCCTCCTGGGCCTGCTCCTGAGAGCGGGCCAAAACAGCCGGTGTGAGCGGGATGCCCAGACTCCTCAGCCATTCGATCGCCTCGAGACTCTGCACCAGCCCGCGCTCTGTGGGGGGAATGGATGGCAGTGAGACCGACGCGGCCGGAGTGTCCTCGGTGCGCTGCCACTCGCTGACCATCGCGAGGCCAGCGAGCGCCTCAATGGCCGCCTCCCCGCTTCGCAGCAGGGGGATACCCAGTTCTGCCAGCCGCTTGACGGCAGCCTCGGGCGCACCGAGCCAAGCCACCACAAAAGGCTTCTTCGTTGACCGATGAATCTCCTCAAAGACCCCAGCGAGCAGATCGACGTTCTTATGCATGAGCTCAATCCAGACCATGCCCATGTGGACTTGGGGATCCTCCAGCATGAGTCTCAGGCTGTCACGAAGAATGGCAGGCTGAGCAACGAACTGTCCCGTCACATCGATGGGGTTTGTCGCCACTCCGAAGCCTGGGAGGCTCTGAGCAATTCGAGCCTGGGTGTCTGCACTGAGCACGGGCACCTCAAGACCCAGCTCAATGGCCCGGTCCGCAGCCTGTACACCTGCGCCTCCAGACTGCGTAGCAATGGCCACCCCTCGACCGAGTGCAGGCGGACAGAGGGCAAGCACCTGGGCCAGATCCAGCATGTGTTCCTCGTTGCGCGCGCGAAGAATGCCGGCCTGCCGAGTCACATCATCGAACACGGCATCCTCGCCGGCGAGTGCTCCGGTATGCGAGGCCACTGCTCGCGAGCCTGCTTCGGTGCGTCCGACTTTCATCACCACGACCGGCTTTCGGAGTGCGCGTGCTCGAGCGCCAAGCCGCATCCAGCCTTCACCGTCACGCAGACCCTCCAGATAGCCTGTGCACACCCGAATGCGCGGATCCTCCATCAGGGCAGACATCGCCTCCACGAAGTCAATATCGGCCTCATTGCCCGTGTTCACAAAGAATCCAAGACCAAGATGACGCTGCCGACAGAGCGCAGCAATGGCCGTTCCGAATGCCCCCGACTGCGTGACAAAGCCCACGGGGCCTGGGAGATTCTCGCCATCGGCATACTGACTGAAGGTGGCGAGCATGCCGTCGAAAGCATTCACCAGCCCCAGGCAGTTAGGACCACAGAGCCGGATGCCGGTCTCTCTCGCAGCCCTTGACACCGACTCCTCCAATGCCTTTCCCTCTGGTCCAGTTTCACCAAACCCGGCGGAGAAGACCACTGCCGCTCTTGCCCCCACCGCCGCAAGCTCCCTGAGGCATCCCTCCACCGAAGGCGCGGGAAGAATGATGACCGCAAGGTCAATGGGACCCGGGATGGCCTGGATATTCGGATAACAAGGCAATGGGCCCACCTGGTCGTACTTTGGATTCACCGGGTAAATGGCGCCCGCATAGCCCTTGTCCAACAGATTTCGGATGGGTCTGCCATTGAGCTTATTGAAGTCGGAGGAAGCGCCAATGATGGCCACCGACTTGGGCTCCAGCAGCGGCTGCAGAGGCCTCATGGCGCGCGCTCCAGCACCACTGCAATGCCCTGACCAACGCCAATACACATCGTGACCAGGGCATAGCGCCCGCCTCGAAGCTCGAGTTCATGTAGGGCTGTGAGCACCAGGCGAGGGCCTGACGCACCCAAGGGATGCCCCAGTGCGATCGCCCCTCCGTTCGGATTCAATCGATCTTCAGACTCTGAGCAGCCAAGCCCCTCGACGCAGGCGAGAACCTGGGCCGAAAAGGCCTCGTTGATCTCGATGACATCCATGTCCTTGAGCGAGAGTCCGGCGCGAGACAGAGCCTTCAGACTGGCGGGAACCGGACCAAAACCCATGATGCGAGGCTCCACCCCGGCGCTCGCCGAGGCCACTACACGTCCCATCGGCTTGAGCCCAAGCGTCTCGCCCATGGCGGCAGAACCCATGAGCAAGGCCACCGCTCCGTCATTGATGCCCGAGGCATTTCCTGCCGTCGTCACGCCACCCGTAAAGAGTGGGCGCAGCCTGGCCAGAGATTGAAGTGTCGTCTCAGGCCTCGGGTGCTCATCCATCAAAATCTCCAGGGGATCGCCTCGACGGGGGGAGAGTCGAATGGGAGAGATTTCTCTTGCGAATCGATCACCGAGTTGGGCCTTGGCTGCACGCGCCTGAGAACGCAGGGCGAAGGCATCACATCGCTCGCGAGTCAGCCCGAACTGCACTGCGAGGTTGTCTGCGGTCTCGGGCATGGTGTGCGCACCGAACTGCGCCTCGATCTGGGGATTGGGAAATCGAGCACCGAGTGCGGAATCAAAAATGCGCTGGTCCTTCGAGTAGGCTGACTCGGCTTTGGACATGACGATCGGGGCGCGACTCATGCTTTCCACCCCTCCCACCAAGAGCGCCTGGGCCTCTCCCACCTGCAAGGCATGGGCCGCAGAGATCACAGCCTGAAGCCCGCTTCCACAGTTGCGTTGAAAAACCACGCCCGCAGAGTCTATGGGCAGTCCAGTCAGCAGACCGACGTGTCGCGCAATGCATCGACTGTCCTCTCCTGCCTGATTCGCACAGCCCAGATAGACATCCTCCATGTGTTCGCGGACCTTCGGGTGTCGCGCGAGCAACGCCTGCGTGGTCATGGCCATCAGGTCATCAGGCCGAACACCGGCGAGCGCTCCCGCGTGTCGGCCAAAGGGCGAGCGCGTGCCATCAAAGATCCAGGCATTGTCGAGTGTGGCCATGTCTATCTCCGGGGTTCTTGCGTCAAGAGAGAAAGGCCCAGCTGCACACGTCTGCGAAGCCATGCACTGGGTCGGTATCGCGGATCTCCACTCAAGGTGAAGATCGACTGCAGGATGCGAAGCACGCGATCTGCGCCCAACTGATCCCCCCATTCAAGTGGGCCCTTGGGGTAGCCCAGTGCCAGGCGGGTGGCGCGATCAATATCAGCGGGAGAGGCCACGGCTTGCTGGGCCAGGTCACAGGCCAGGTTCACCATCAGGCTCATCACACGCTGGGCAACAAATCCAGTGCTCTCGCGGATGACGCTCACGGGGACCGCACCCGCACTTGCCAGGGCAATAGCCTGGGAGACGGCTAGGGGTTCAGCCATGAGACAGGGCATGATCACCCTTCGGCGCTCAGGGGGTAACAAGGTGTCCACCGCAACACAACGATTTGCGGGCAGATCCAAGCGAGTGGCCATGGCAGTCGCATCCTCGCCAAGAGGAGCGAGGAGGATCAGGGCGTCGCTTGAGGGGCGTGTGCCCCGATCCAGCGTCAGTCCACTCTGTGCAACCAGGCCCTCAAGCCATTGCTGCCCCTGTGCATCAGCCGCTGCAATCCATGTGCATGCGGGCAACGCCGTCCGTTCAATGGGCTCGACATCAGTCACAGGGGGCGTCTCTGTTCCCGTCCCATAGGAATAAAAGCCTCGGGCCGTCTTGCGTCCAAGAAGGCCTGCATCGCGGCGCAGCCCCATCATGACGGAGGGGCGATAGCGAGGCTCACCGAAGTGCTCTCGAAACAGGATCTCAGTCACGGGCTGAGTCACATCGAGGCCCGTGAGATCCATCAGCTCGAACGGACCCATTCGGAACCCCGCCTGCTCCCTCAGAATGCGATCCACCTCTTCATGGCTTGCGACCCCCTCAGAGACGAGGTGGGCAGACTCTATCGGGTAGGCCCTGCCAGCTTGATTCACGAGGAACCCTGGTGTGTCGCGCACCCGAATGGCCGTCATGCCGAGGCCCTCTGCCAAGGCCTCCAAGCCATGAATGACCTGGGGAGATGTTCTCAAGCCCTCGATCACCTCGACCAGCGGCATGAGCGGGACCGGATTGAAGCAATGGAATCCGGCAAAACGGTCGGGATGCTTCAGGCCAGACGCGAGGCGAGTAATCGAGAGAGAAGAGGTGTTGCTGGCCAGGATGGCGCTGGGACGGATCACAGCCTCCAGGGCCTGGAACAACGCGCGCTTCTCCGGCTCGGATTCAATGATGGCCTCAATCACCACCTCACAATCGGCAAACTCCGCCACCTCCGAGTGCAGCTGCATTCGGCCAAGCCACTGCTCTGGGTCAGACGCCTTGCACCGGCCTTTCTCGGCCATCCGTTGCCAAATTTTTTGCAACGTCGCCCTGGCCTGCTCCGTCGCCCCCGCGCGGCCATCCAGCCAGCACACGTCATGGCCAGCCTGAAGCAAGACCTGAACAATGCCCTGCCCCATCGCCCCTGCGCCAATGACGCCTATCCGAGACATGCCATTCCGCCGCACTGATGAACGCCCCTCCAGACCAGGCTTGCGCCCATCACCGTGAGAAGCCCGAGCAAGACGCGTTCAAATCCTTTCTGGCTGATGCGCTGTCGAATGCCCTCACCCAGACGCAGACCCAGAAGTATCGGAATGAGGGCCAGCGCGGAGACCAACAGGTCGGCCTGGCTCAGCGCACCATGACTGGCGAGCGATGCACTGAGGGCCAAATAGCCCGATAGGAAAATCAATGCCACGGTGCCGATGTAGAACTGCTTCTCCAGCCGCTGAATCGCGAAGAACACCAACAGCGGGGGGCCGAAGAAGCCCGTCATTCCACCGAGAACGCCCGAGACCGCAGCGATGGGTGGGCCCAGGACACGCTCTTGGAAGGGCGTGAAGGGAGACTGCCGTCCGATCATGCGGGTGAGCGGATAAACAAGCATCACCAGACCCATCAACACGATGAGCACGGCGGGGTGCAACGAGACCAGGAGCCCGGTTCCAAAGACAATGGCCAGCACCAGAACCGCCGTGAGAAGGCCAAAGCGCTTGACCGCTGCAAGGGCCTGACCGCTCGAGCGAAGCTGAACCACATTGGTCACCACCACGGCGACCGACAACAAAGACAGTGCCTTAGGCACGGGCACAAACAGGCTCGCAATGGGAACCACAATGAGCGGAAGACCAAGCCCTGTGACCCCTTTACAGAGACCTCCAAAAAATAATCCGACCAGAATGGCCAGCACCCCCACCATGCTCAGGCCCGTCCATGCTGCATCGATATTCATGAGATCCATTTAGGCTCCCGGGGGACGGCGCCCAGCCGCAGGCGAGATGGCCTCAAATGCATGCGCAAGCTGCAGCAGTCCAAAATCGTCCCGATGCCGACCAATGAGCTGGACCCCCACGGGAAGGCCCTCGGCGGTGAACCCTGCGGGAACAGAGATCGCCGGGTTTCCGCACGCCGAGATTCGATAACAGCTCTTCTGCCAGTCAATGTAGTGCTCCATGGCCACCCCCTCAATCTGTGTGGGGTAGGGCACGTCCACTGGAAATGGCACCACCTGGTTCACCGGCGCCAAGATGAACTCGAACCGCTCCATGAACCGCCGCATGCGATGAAAGAGGTCTGCGTGTCTCGACTCCACTCGAGAGAGCTGGGGGCCGGTAAGCGGCTCTCCCTGTTGGGCGTTCCAGACCACGGTGTCCTTGAGAAGGTGTCGCCGATCTGCAGGGAGGGTGGCCACCCGCAACTCCATGCGCCAGGCTCGCCAGACCTCAAAGATCTCGTCGGCAGACTGGAGATCGGGATCCTCCTCAACCACCTCGCAGCCAAGCTGCCGAAGCCGTTCTGCGGAATCTGCGAGGACATCAAGCACCACACGCTCAACGGGAAGGCCACCGAGGGTTGGGCTGTAGGCCACCTTCACGCCCAGAAAGGATCGCTTTAAAGGCTGTGCGAACTGAGCGCCAGGCGTCTCGAGCGCAATTGGAGATCGAGGATCTGGGCCCGCCATGACCTGCATCGCCAGCGCAATGTCTTGCACCGTTCTGGCAATAGGGCCCGCAACGGAGTACGGGAACCATGGAAGATTGTCGGGCCAGTTCGGCACGCGCCCTGGCGAGGGCCTCAGTCCCACCACATTGCAGAAGTTGGCGGGGTTTCGGAGGGAGCCACCCAGATCGGTTCCATCCGCCAGGGACACCATCCCCGTGGCGACCGCGACTGCGGCACCGCCACTGGATCCACCACAGGTCTTACTCCGGTCATAGGGGTTACTGGTCGCCCCGAAGACTTCATTAAAGGTCTGACTTCCTGCCCCAAACTCGGGCGTATTGGTCTTGCCAATGCTGATCCCACCCGCTGCTTTGAGGCGCTCGACTGGAAGTGCATCCACATCAGGAATGTGGTGCTCATAGATTTTCGATCCATAGGTTGTCCGAACGCCCTTGGTGGCAAAGAGATCCTTATGCGCAACGGGTAAGCCATGCAGCGGCCCCCAGATCTCCCCTCGCCTCAAAGCGCGATCGGCCTCCTCAGCCCGTGCCTGGGCTGCCTCAACGGTGTGGATCACGATGGCATTGAGGCTGGGGTTGATTCGCTCGACCTGATCCAGACAAGCCCTCAACAGATCACTGGCGGTGAACCGCCCGTTTCGAATGCCCTCTGCCTGCTCGGTGGCCGTCAGAAAAATCAAGTCTGATCTCATGATGAGGCCTAAGACCTTCGACCCAGTTCAGACTGGGATCGGATCTTCTCAATGGTGGTGCGAGAGGTGATTTGATCGGTCTGAATCTTGAGTTCGATAAGGGAGAAGGTCTCCGCCTGAAGGCACCGTTCAAGCGCAGGCATGAAGTCCTCGGTGGCATTCACCGTCTCTCCATGTCCGCCATAAGCCCGTGCAAGCGCGGCAAAGTCTGGGTTCTCAATGGCGGTACCCCAGACCCGCTTGGGGTACTCGCGCTCTTGGTGCATGCGAATGGTTCCATAGCTGCTGTTGTTGACCACCAGGACCAGGATCTTGGCGCCATATTGGCGGGCGGTCGCGAGCTCCTGACCGGACATCAGAAAGCAGCCGTCGCCAGCGAAGCAAACCACGGTTCGGTCTGGTGCCTGCAGCTTTGCAGCCACGGCTGCAGGCACGCCATAGCCCATCGCGCCGCTGGTCGGCCCGAGCTGGCTGCGAAAGCCGCCGTATCGCCAGTACCGATGCGCCCAGCCCGAGTAATTGCCGGCGCCATTGGTGACGATGACATCCTTTCCAAGGCGCGCCTGGAGTTGCAGCACCACCTGCGCCATGTCGAGTGGGTCTGCGGTTGGGGTGGGCTCGCGCTCCGCCTGATCCGCTGCGTGAGCCTTTTGCGCCAGTCCCCTCCACGCAGAAGAATCAACCGGCTGCATGTGTGCGAGCGCCGAGGCGAACTCCGGAATGCCACTGTTGATGAGCAGATCCGCCTGATACACCCTGCCCAACTCCTCGGCACCCGGATGCACATGCACCAAGCGCTGCTGGGGGACTGGCGCAGTGACCAGTGTGTAGCCAGACGTGGTCATCTCTCCAAGGCGGGGCCCCACCACGATCAGCGGATCCGCCTGCCGCACCAAGTCCGCGAGCGCCTTCGACGGCCCGATCCCCACATGTCCTGCGTAGTGCGGATCATCGTTGTCGATGAGGTCTTGGCACCTGAACGAGCTGCTCAGGGGAACATCATTGGCGCGCGCAAAGCGCAGCATGTCCTCGCAGGCCTGAGCTGTCCAGCCCCCACCTCCCATCATGACCAGAGGCTTCTGTCCACGCTCGAGGAGCTTGCGAAACTCTGCCATGTTCTGAGGGCTAGGGGCTGCAGCCACTCGCTGATAAGGCCGAGCCTCAGAGGGCACAGCGGATGCTGTCAGCATGTCCTCGGGAAGCGCGAGCACGACCGGGCCCGGTCGCCCAGATACGGCCAGATGAAAGGCATGGCTCATCATCTCCCCCACCCGATCTGCTCGATCAATCTGCGCGACCCACTTGGACATCTGTCCAAACATTCGACGGTAGTCCACCTCTTGGAACGCCTCGCGCTCGGTGAAGTCTGATCCCACCTGGCCGATCAGCAGAATCATCGGGGTGGAATCCTGGAACGCAGTGTGCACACCGATAGACGCATGGGTTGCGCCTGGCCCGCGAGTGACCATGCAGACGCCCGGACGGCCGGTCATCTTTCCGTAGGCCTCGGCCATATTGGCGGCACCGGCTTCATGACGACAGACGATGAGGTCTAAGCGGTCACGCACTTCGTAAAGCGCATCGAGGACTGCGAGATAGCTCTCGCCCGGCACGCAGAAGGCGCGTTCAACGCCGTGGGTGAGCAGGGATTGGACCACCAATTCCCCACCGGTCATGGTATGTACGGTCAAAGCATGGCTCCTTTCACTCCATCAGTCGCGCCGAGGCTCGACAAAGTTGGTCAACACACGCATCCGCGTGTTCTGTAAATGAGATCGCATGGCCTCTCGAGCCAACTCAGGCTCTCTGCGCACGATGTGCTCAAAAATCTTTCGGTGTTCATCCTGAACCATTCGAACGCGCTCGCGACTGATCGAGAGACTCAGGGTGCGTGCAATTTCAATTCCCTTGGCCATCTCGCGCGAGAGGCTCTGGAGAGCGGTACGGAAGTAAGCATTTGACGTCGCATTGGCCACTGCGTTGTGAAAGCGAATGTCGGATTCCGCGCCCAGTTCACCCCCCTGAATATGTGAATCCAAGGCCTTGAGCGCCAAACGCATCTCTCGAAGATCGCGCTCACCACGGCGATCTGCCGCGAGCGCTGCGGCCTCGCCTTCTAGAGCTAACCGAAACTCAAAAGCACGCATCAAGTCGGCCAAAGTCCCGGTGGGCGCCATGGACAGCACCTCGGCGCCCGGCAGCCGAACCACCTCACTGCCATAGCCTTGGCGAGACACAATCAGCCCGTCGGCGCGCATGCGCGCAAGGGCGTCCCGAAGCACCGGACGAGAGACGTCATAGCGATCAGCAAGGACGGCTTCAGAGGGCAGCTTGCGTCCCACGGGAAAAAGTCCGGAGGCGATGTCTCCAACTGCGCGCTCATAAACAGCATCGGAAAGCGGAAGCTTTTGCATAAAAAGAGGTTGTTCCTGACTTGTAAACCTGTCAAATCAGTATAAACAACTAGTGCCTTTTGAATGGGATCGATTTAGCGTCTGGCTCATGCCTTCTTCAACCTCGACGATCCGAGTCTCAGTGGATCACCTCCGCGATCAGGTGGCGGCCCTGCTTCAAGCCTGGGGGATGCCTGCGCAGACGGCTGATGTGACCGCTGATGTCATGTCCTATGCCGACGCCCACGGAATCGACTCCCACGGCGTACTCATGCTGCCGCTTTACGACGAGTTCCGCAGAGACGGCAAGCTGCTCCTCCACGCAGAGCCGAAACTGGTCAGAGACCGAGGCGCGACCTGTCTCTGGGACGGCGCCGGTGGATTGGGCCACTACCCCTCCACCCTCGCCATGGACATGGCCATCTCGAAAGCCCGTGTATTCGGGATTGGGATGGCCAGTGTGCGCGGTTCACATCATTACGGGGCAGCGGGTGCCTACGCCATGCAGGCCGCAGAGAAGGGACTCTTAGGTGTTTCCACTTCGGCCGTGTACCGCCCGGGTATCGTGCCCACTGGTGGGAAGGTGCCCATGCTGGGCACCAACCCGATTGCCTTCGCAGCCCCGGGTGGCACGCAACCCCCCTTCTGCCTAGACATGGCCACCAGCACGGTGGCCGTTGGAAAGCTCAAGCTCGCCAAGCTTCATGGAAGGTCTCTCCCTGAGGGCTGGTCCGTCGATCGAGAGGGTCAGCCGGTCACCGACCCCGAGCGTGCGCTCGACATTCGCTTTTTAACCCCCCTCGGTGCACTGCCAGAGCTCAGCAGCCACAAGGGGTATGGCCTTGCCACCATGGTTGAGGTGCTCTCCACCGTGCTCTCTGGCGCGTGCTTCGCTCCGCTTCATGACCAGATGCGGCCTCAACAGAAGACCCCAGACGTGGGTCACTTTTTTATGGCCATTGACCCCGACTTTCTTCGCGAAGAGGGCGCGTTTGAGACTGACCTCGATGCCCTCACCACTGCACTGCGACAGACTGCACCGATTCAAGCGAGCGATCCCGTTCAGGTGGCTGGAGATCCAGAGCGTTTCGAGGCCGAGCGACGCCAAAGAGCGGGAATCCCAATGCCCGTTGAGGTGATGTCCATGATCCAGGCACTCTGCACCGAGGCAGGATGCTCATTCCACTTGAAGGAGGCCGCATGAGCGACCCTCAGTTCGCACTCATCACAGGCGGCGGGGGTGATGGCATTGGCCGCGGCATCGCACGACGGCTTGCCGCAGACGGGTTTCACATCGTGACCATGGATCGAGTCGCTCCCTCCACCTATCTTCCCCATGAGACCTTCATCCAGGTGGACCTGATGGACATTGGTGCGACCGAGGCAGCACTCAAGCAAGCCTGTGAGCGCCCCATCACTCGGCTGGTCAATAACGTGGGAACCGTGTTTCCGGCCAGCCTAGAGGAGACGCGATTTGATGACCTCAACCAGGTACTGAGCCTGAACATTCGATGCACCATTCAGTGCACCCAGGCGGTTTTGCCTGCCATGAAGGCAGCAAGAGATGGACGTATCGTGAGCATTTCGAGCCGCGCGGCCCTGGGAAAGGAACTGCGCACGGCCTACAGCGCCTCCAAGGCAGGTATTCACGGGATGACCCGAACCTGGGCGCTTGAACTCGGCGAATACGGAATCACGGTGAACGCGGTTGCCCCAGGCCCCATCGACACCGAACTCTTCAGACGAGTAAACCCGGCCGGAAGTCCGAAAACCCAGCGAATCATCGATGGCGTGCCCGTTCGTCGACTCGGCACCCCCAATGACATCGCGCAGGCTGTCTCGTTCTTTCTGGACGACCGCAGCAGCTTTATCACCGGGCAGGTCCTCTACGTCTGTGGAGGAATCACCGTTGGCCTTTACGGAGGCGGCTGATCCTTGATGACGGGAAAACACCGAGTGCGGGAAACCCTCATCCTCACCCAACATGTTTTTGTTTGTAGCACCCAACCCTAAGGAGACTCAAAAGATGAAAAGAACATGGAAGCAATCGGCCCTCAGTACGGCCATCGCCGCCGGCCTTGTGCTCGGCATGGGAGCTGCTCAAGCGGCTGAGATCAAGCTGATGACCGGCCCACAAGGCGGCGCCTGGTACCCCTTGGGCGGCGCCATTCAGAACCTCATCCAGTCCAAGATTGCTGGTACGAAGGTGCAGGTGCTCCCGGGCGCTGGTATCTCTAACGTCAAAGGCGTCGAGGCGAGCAAGGCCGACCTTGGCTTCGGCAACGCCGTCTCCACGGTGGACGGCGTCAAAGGGACGGCCCCATTCGACGCACCCACCAAGAACGTCTGCCACATTGGCACGCTGTACTTCCAGTACTTCCAAATGATTGCGTTGGCCGACGCAGGGATTAACACTCCAGGCGATGCCAAGGGCAAATCCCTGAGCACCCAACAAAAGGGCAACACCGGCGAGCAGATGACGCGTGCAGTGCTCGAGGTCTATGGCCAAAACTACGAGGCCCTGAAGAAAATCAGCCACGGGTCTTACAACGACTCTGTTTCCCAGTTGAAGGACGGCCAAGCCCAGATCTTCACGCTCATCAGCACCATTCCTGCAGCATCCGTGATGGACCTGGCCAGTGCCCGAGGCATCAAGGTGCTTGAGGTGCCCGACGACAAGCTCAAAGCCCTTCAGAAGATCAACGGTGGCTATGACAAGCGACTGGTTCCTGCTGGCACCTACCCCGGCCAGACCAAGGACGTACAGACCATTGGCACCTGGACTCACCTCATCGCGCGTTGCGACCTCGATGAAAAGCTGGTCTACGACATCACCAAGACGCTTGCTGAGAACACCGACAATCTGGGTGCCATCGTGAAGGCGGTGAAAGGCATGACCCCCAAGGACATGTCAACCGACGTGGGCGTGCCTTATCACAAAGGTGCACTGAAGTACTACAAAGAAGCCAAGGTTCTGTAACCCGCAAAACTGAACTGGGACACTGCACATGATCGCTTCCATCATTCGCATCCTGGCCGTGGGCATGTCCCTCTATCACCTCGGGGTGGCGTTTCTTGGCCCCCCCGAGGCCTTCTTCTTTAGAGGCACGCACCTCCTCATTGCGATGGTGCTGACCTTCCTGATTTTTCCTGGATTTCGCAAAGGCTCACGAACGACCCCAGGCCTTCTAGACCTCGGATTGCTGGTGCTCTCTTGCGTCACGATTGGCTACCTGTGGGTGAACCACAGCTACCTATACGACCGCTTTGTGTTTGTAGATGACCTGCGTCCATCAGATCTCGTTCTGGGGACCATCTTCATTCTGCTGGTTTTGGAGGCAACACGTCGCAGCATCGGACTGGCCATGCCTCTGACAGCCTTGTGCTTTGTGGTCTATGCACTGCTCTTTACCAATGTGCGCCCTGAGTCCTTGATTGAGGTGAACTACCTCACGACCGAGGGCATCTTTGGCATCCCATTGAGCGTCTCCGCCACTTACGTCATTCTGTTCATTCTGTTCGGTGCGTTTGTGGAACGCAGCGGCACTGGAAAACTGTTCATGGACTCCTCCATGAGTGTCGCGGGCCACACAGCCGGTGGCCCGGCCAAAGTGGCGGTGATTACCAGCGGACTATTCGGAACCATTTCTGGCAGTGCCGTCGCCAACGTGATGACCACGGGAACCTTCACCATCCCCATGATGAGCCGGCTTGGCTATCGGCCTGCATTCGCTGGGGCGGTTGAGGCGGTCGCGTCTACAGGGGGCCAGATCATGCCCCCCATCATGGGCGCCGCCGCGTTTGTGATGGCAGAGTTCTTGGGTGCGAGCTATCTCGAGGTGGCCACTTACGCGCTCATCCCTGCGGTGCTCTATTACCTCGCGGTCTTCTTCGCCGTGCATTTCGAGGCTAAACGTCTTGGCCTCATGGGTGTTCCCAAAGAGGAATTGCCCAAGTTCATGGACGTCATTAAGGAGCGAGGCCATCTCTTTATTCCGCTCATCATCATCGTGACGGTGCTGATGATGGGCTACAGCGCCCCCATGGCCGCCCTCGCCGGCATCATGAGCGTGGTTCCGATCGGCCTGCTGCGCGCCACGACTCGCAAAGACATCTCCGTCTCCATGATCATCGGCAGTCTTGAAGATGGCGCAAAGGGCACCCTCGCCATTGCCATGGCCTGCGCATGTGCGGGGATTGTGATCGGGGTCATCGCGCAGACAGGTCTGGGCCTTGATTTCACGACCCTTGTTCTGAACGCGGCCCAGAGCAATGTCTATTACGCCCTGGTGCTCACCATGCTGGCAGGCATCATTCTTGGAATGGGACTTCCCACCACACCGGCCTACATCATTCAAGTGGCTCTGTTGGTTCCTGCGCTTGTGAAGCTCGGCATCGTGGAAGAGGCAGCCCACCTCTTCGTTTTCTACTTCGCCATTCTGTCAGCCATCACCCCACCGGTTGCCATGGCTGTGTATGCAGCGGTTGGGATCTCTAAGTCCTCTCTCTGGGAGACAGGCTGGGCTGCGGTCAAGCTCGGTGCGACGGGCTACATCGTTCCTTTTATGTTCGCCTTCTCGCCGGCCCTGCTCATGATTGGCCCCTGGGATACCGTCACGGTCGCGGTGATCACGGCCCTGATTGGGGTGATCTGCCTGGCTTCCTCACTTCACGGATTCCTCTTGGCCAATCTCAGCTGGGCCGAGCGCATCATGCTCTTCGCTGCGGCCATACTGCTGATCAAGCCGGGTCCCACCACCGATGCACTCGGCGGCGTCCTGGTCTTGCTGACCTTTGTCTCCCAAGTGCGCAAGTTTCCCAAGCGGATGAAGATTCGCGCGCCTTACTAATCGACTCCCCCCTTTGAAGGAAAACGATGAAGGTTTTAGTTCTCGGCTCAGGCGTGATGGGCAAGGGCATTGCCAAATCCTTTGTACAAGGTGGCGTCAGCTGCTCCATTCTCTCGCGTAACCCAGCAAACGTTCAGGCTCCCGATGGCGTCGACGTGCTCTCGGACCTTCCAAAAGAGCGGCCAGACCTGATCATTGAGAGCGTGCCCGAAGAGGCTCCGCTCAAACAGTCGTGGTATGCGCGTGTTGAAGAGGCTTACCCTCAGGGGGTGCCTCTGGCCAGCAACACCTCTGCGTTAGATCTGGAGACGCTGAGCCAGTCCCTCCAGAGGCCTGAGTGGTTCCTCGGAGTTCACTACTTCATGCCTGCCGATGTCACACCGATTGTTGAGGTGGCCTCTGTCAGTGCCACTCGGCCGGAAGCCGTCAAGTCGGCGGTAGACGCGCTGACCGCTGCAGGAAAAAAGCCGATCGTGCTTAAGAAGGCCGTCACGGGCCTACTCATCAATCGACTCCAACACGCGATCCTCCATGAGGCTTACCAAATGATGGATGAGGGTGTGGTCAGCGCAGAGGATGTAGACCTGATTGCTCGAGAAATGTTGGGTCCGCGCATGTGTATCACTGGCCTGATTGAGCAAAAAGATCTCAGCGGACTCGACGTACACGCACTCGCACAACGCACCCTGGTTCCTCGCCTGGGGCTGTCGCGCGAGCCTGCCCGTTGCCTGCAAGACTTGTTTGAGGCCGGCCATTTGGGGGTGAAGACCGGAAAGGGCTTTTATGACTGGTCTGTTCGTGACGGACAGGCCCGTAAAAAGGAGGGCGCCGAGAAGCTCTCTCGCCTGCTGACCTACCTCGAACAGAACGCATAGCTCCACATGCCCATCATTGATCGTATTGAAGTTGCCTCGGTGGAGGTCCCACTGGATCGTGTGACCTCCTTCTCCACTCGAACCGTCCATGCCCGCCACTATGGGCTTGTGAAGGTGACCAGCCGAGAGGGCATAGAGGGAATTGGATTCTGCTATGTGGGGAGCCGCGCGGGTATCTTGGTCAAGACGGCCGTGGAGCATCTGCTGGGGCCTCTGCTCATGGGCGAGGAGAGTCACCGAACAGAGGGGCTTTGGCAGAAGATGTACCAAGAGGCCGTCCTTCAAGGTCGAGCAGGGTCGGTCATGCGCGCGCTCTCTATCCTCGACACTGCCCTCTGGGATCTGAATGCTCGTTCTGTGGGGCTGCCCCTGCACCAATACCTAGGGAGCGTCGTGGACACCGAGGTACCGGCCTATGCCAGCGGAGGCTACTACCTCGATGGCAAAGGACCTGAGCAATTGGGGGAAGAGCTCGCGGGCTATGTTGCGCAGGGATTTAAGGCGGTCAAGATGAAGACCGGTCGGCTGAGCCCCGCTGATGAGGAGCTTCGCATTCGGGCGGCGCGCGAGGCCATTGGGCCCGATGTCTTGCTCATGCTGGATGCCAACAACGCATGGTCAGACCTGCCCACTGCGCTCGATTACATGCGCCGGTTTGAGCCCTATGACCCCTACTGGATTGAGGAGCCTTTCTCACCCGACGCAATCGACCTACACGCCCGTTTGGCCGAGCGCACGACCATCACCGTGGCGACTGGCGAGATTGAGACCGGCCGTTGGCGCTTTAGAGAGTTGATTGACAGTGGTGGCGCAGAGATCCTGCAGTCCGATGCAGCCGTCTGCGGCGGAATATCAGAGTGGAGAAAGATTGCGGCGTACGCTGATTGCAAAGGAATCACCGTCAGCCCGCATTGGTTTCATGACCTGCACACTCCCTTGGTGGCTGCCACTCCGAATGCGCGTTTCGTCGAGTTCTTCCTGGACGATCAGGTCCTGAATTTCCGGCGATTGGTCGGTGAACAGCTTGAGTTCAAACGGGGCATGGTTCAGCTTCGCCAGGCGCCAGGCTTGGGCTTTGACTTTGATGTGTCTGCCGTGACCCGCTACGCTGGTACGAACGCCTGGACGACGATCCGTTAGTCGAGATCATTTCGGAACACTCACCTGCTGCATCCGTCGCTGAATGACTTGGGCCTTCTGAGCAATCCAAGGCGCGTCACGGCGTCGGTCTGCTCGCTTGGGTGCTGGCAGAATCGACGCAAGCCAGGCTGCCTGCTCCTCCGTCAGTGACGCTGCGTTCACCCCATAGTAGTGCCGAGCTGCTGCCTCGATGCCGAAGATGCCTACCCCCCATTCCGCCACATTCAGATAAATCTCCAGAATGCGGCGCTTTTCAAGGGTCAGTTCCATCAGACCAGTGATGCCCAGCTCTGCGCCCTTTCTGAGGTAGCTTCGATCAGCTGAGAGATACAGGTTCTTCGCCAGCTGCATGGTGATGGTGGAGCCCCCTCGCTTAATCTTGCCTTTGGCCGCGTTGGTCTTGATGGCCTGCTCAATGGCGTTCCAATCCACACCATCGTGCTGAGTAAAGGCGGAATCCTCAGCTGCAATGACGGCCCGCTTGGCCGCCAAACTGATGCGTGAATAAGGGACCCACAGCTGGGTAACCGCCTTCGGCGGCTTCACCTGAGACAGGCGCTCGCGCTCCGCGTCCATGAAGGCCGTGCTGCTCGGATTGCGCCAATTCAGACTCGCGACCAATAGGGTCATCACTAGGAGCAGACCCAGAAAGGCCATGAAGCCCCATTTGAGAAGCCTCCAGAACAGAGATCGCATGCCGCGCAGTTTAGCGTGCCAGAATAGAGACATGGGCTTCTCACATCCCAAAGACACTTGGAACGCACGGTTCGATCGAGACGACTATCTCTTCGGTCGAGATCCGAACGCCTTTCTTCAGCGAGAATCGCATCGCCTTCAGCCTGGCCATACACTCTGCGTGGCAGACGGTGAAGGCAGAAACAGCGTTTATCTCGCCGAGCGGGGTCATCAGGTCGAGGCATTTGACCTGGCAGACCTCGGCGTTCAGAAGGCTCAGCGGCTTGCCCAAGACCATGGGGTGGTGGTGACTTACCAGACCTGCGGCTGGGAAGACTATCCGTGGCCTTTGGCCTCGTTCGACAACGTGGTCGCAATCTTCATCCAGTTTGCGGATCCGTCCTCACGACAGAGGTTGTTTGGCCACATGGTGCAATGCCTCAAACCCGGCGGGCGTTTGATCCTTCAGGGCTACACCCCAAAGCAGCTGGAGTACAAGACCGGAGGGCCTCCCACGCTCGATCATCTCTACACTCGCGCGCTCATTGAGCAGGCATTTCCCTCTCTTCAGACCGAGCTGCTCATCGAGTATGAGGATGAGATCCATGAAGGAACGGGGCATCATGGCCGCTCTGCCCTGCTGGGCTATGTGGGCGTGAAGGCAGGTGGCCTCACATGATCTTCAAGACGTTTGAGGGGGAGTCTCTCACCGAGTATCTGGACTTCGAGTCGATTGAGACCACCGACCACGGGACGCTCACTGTGGAGGAGATTCAAGACTTCTCCGAGGACCACGTGACTGGCTCAGGTAGGCACTTTCGCTCTCTTCGAATCACGGCCGAATACAGCATCGCCCAACATGGAAGGCGCGTCTTGGAGAAGGTCGCCTGTACCGAGAATATGGGCGGGGGAGAGGTGGCCATGGTCGACCGGGCTCACGGCGCTTGGACGCGGATTGAGCATGAGTCCAATCATGAGGAAAAGCTCAAGGCTCTCCAGCACGCCAAGAAGCTGGGCTATTGGTAGCCTTCAAGGCCTTTTTGCACAGTTCGGATCGTGGGCTATAATCTCGCCTTCTTTCCTCGATAGCTCAGTCGGTAGAGCGCCGGACTGTTAATCCGTAGGTCCCTGGTTCGAGCCCAGGTCGAGGAGCCACATTCCAAAAGAGCCCAGCAGCGATGTTGGGCTTTTTCTTTGCTGCGTGCGACTTACTCGGTCACGATGCGCAATACTCATAAATGTCAGTGAGACTGCCGTCCTCATTCGCGCGACCTCCAGTTCGGGTCATGCCAGCCTTTTTCAGCACGGCCTGCGATGCGAGGTTCTCTGGTGCGACCGTTGCAATCACCCGTTTGAGGCTGAGCACTTGAGCGGCATAGCTCAGTAGCCCACTTAAGGCCTCAGTGGCAAAACCCAGCCCCCAATGTGGACGTGCAAAGGCGTATTTGACTTCGACCTGCTCTTGCCCAGCCGGGTGAACGAGGCCAATGAATCCAATCACGCCAGGAGCCGATAGACACTCAACCGCGAACATCCCATAGCCCCGAGTCTCGTAATTCCGTTGCGTCACGGAGAGCCATGCGCGGCAATCTGGTTCGCCAAGAGGCCTACCGTCGCCCACCCATCTCATCGCATCGGTATCGCCATACACCCGAATCAGGCTATCCACGTCCGAATCGCACCAACGCCGAACGACCAATCTTCTCGTCTCAAAGACGACCCTCCGAGACTCATCTGGGCCTACTGAATGTTGAGTGGACATGGGCCGGGTCATCAGTCAGATGCCCTCGGAAGCCACAGGGCCAGGCGATCAAGATAGGATCGAAACGCGCCCTTCCCTCGTTCGCTCAGAGCGTAGTAGGTCACCGGCTTTCGCTCGCGAAACTGCTTGCTGACATCGATGTAGCCAGCAGTCTCAAGCTTGTGGAGATGAGTCCCGAGGTTGCCGTCTGTCGCATTTACAACACGCTTGAGTGCCGTGAACTCCATTCGCTCAACCCCGGCGAGGGCTGCCATGATGGCTAGCCTGAGCCTCGAATGAATGAGGTCATCGATCTCCGTGTGGTCATAGCTCGCAGTCACGCCGATTGGGTCTCCGAGGCCAGTAAGCGTCGACGCTCAAATGTAAGCAATATCCCCGGAACGACCTGCAGAAGGAGAATGAGAACCGCATAAGCAAGCATGATGATCGGGCCTGTCATCAAGAACAAGGGAATGGACGCTAGCCACCATAGAACCCCGACATTTCTGAGCCACCCAATTCCCGCCAGTGTGCCGTGAAGGAAGAACGCCATGCCAGACAGAGTGGCATATACCCCGGCCAGGGAGCGCCCAGGGAGCGCGCCGATGGCAAGTCCAGCTAGGGCTATCGTCAAGCCGCACACGCCAAATGCTATCCAAACTCGCCCAATCAAATAGCCATCCCGACTCTCTGCGCCCTCCACCCTTCTATCTCGCGCTGAGGCCCAGAAGGTATACGCATAGCCAATCACCACGACGAGCAGCCAGACCAAAGTTGAGTTGAGGCGATTGATGAGGTCTCGCTCGATCAGGATCCAGATGGCCACTTGCGCAATTGCCACGAGCAATCCCCAGACCACAAAGTAATGGCCACCCAGCACCGTGACACGGCGACTGCTTTCCATCAGTTGGCGAATGAATGCGAGATCATCTGAGGTCGACATATTTTGGGCTCCTGGTGTTTACTCTTAATTTAAGAGTACTCTGAAATTAAGAAATATGTCAATCGCCCCACCTGCCTGTCCTGCCCCGGGATGTCCCAAGCGGAGCGCTATGATCTGACCACTTGAGTCGCTCCCCAGTCGAGAGGTGCCATGAGCTGTTTGTCTCGGTGTATGACCGCCCTACTCTGTTCAGTGTTCATTCAGGCATCCGCGCAGGCGGAGGCTCTGCCCCTCCCCGAATCCATTGAACTCGCGAAAACAGTCCCCATCGCTGATGTGCACATGCACCTGGTTGACCTGTCCGCCCAAGCGCATCAGGCGCAGATGGATCGAAATGGGGTCCGATGGGGAGGTGGTGTGGGCCGAACGGGGAAGTCGGCCCCTGATCCGGATCAAGTCATTGCATTGCTAGGAAAGCGTTACTTCCGAGGCATTGGGCAGGAGGACTTCACTCGTGTGTTCTACTCCGAGGGAGCCGACGGCCTTCTCGATCCCGAGAGCATCGCCTTCAAGGAGATGTTTGAGGTTGCAGATGAGTTGCTGAGAGAACGCCGAGCGTATGGCTTTGGAGAACTACACATCGACAACTCCAAGTCCTTTTCCAGTTATCAGTTCGCTCGACGAATCCCGCTCGACAACCCCGTCATGCGTCAGATCTACACGTTGGCCAACCAGCATGGAGCCTTCGTTCAGATCCACATGCAGGCCGATCATCCAGAAAACATGGCTGCTCTCGAGTCCTATCTTCGGGCGTTTCCAAAGGCCAGAACCGTGCTCTCACACGGTCTTGGCTACTCCAAGCAACCCATGCTGAGAGCGCTGCTGGGGCGTCACCCCAATTTGTTTCTGGAGCTCTCCAGAAAAGGCGGAACCCTGAATGAGAAAGAGGCCGCTCGGGTCTTCAGTCTGGAAGGCGCTCCGAAAGACTTTTGGCTCAAGACCATCGAGGAGTATCCAGACCGCTTCATGGTGGGGAGCGACACGCACTCGCCGGATGAGTACAAGTACGATGAGGTGATGCAAGAGTTTCGGACCTCTCTCTTCCCATTTCTGAAGCCCTCAACACTCAAGCTCGTCGCGCACGGCAACGCCATCAGGGAGTTCCGACTCGAATGAAGATCCTTCTCTCCGTCATTGATTCCCAAACGGGTACCGCAGATGCCATTGAGATGTCCCGCATCAAGGTGTTCAACGACAAACTACGCCAAGCAGGGCAGTTTCTTTTCGCTGATGGGCTGTGCGCTCCGCATCAGGCGTGGGTCTGCGATCACCGCTCTGGTCAAGCATCAATCCTGCCAGGTACTTTGCACACCGAAACCGAGTATCTGTCTGGCTTCTGGTTACTGGAAGTCGAGAGCATTGAACAGGCCAAAACCATTGCGATGGAGGCCTCCAGCTGCTGCAATCGTCGAGTCGAGCTCCGGCCGTGCATGTCGTGACCGTCTACGTGCAGCCCGGGGCCAGTCAGACCCGATTGGTGGGGCTACACGATGGCATGCCAAAAATTTCACTCCAGGCCAAGCCGATCGAAGGTGAGGCCAACAAGGCGCTCCTTGCGTTTCTGTCGAAGCTACTCTGTACGCCTAAGTCGACCCTGGGAATCTCTTCTGGCCACAACAGCCGTATCAAGCGCATTGAAATGCCGAAGGAATGTGCAGCGCAGTTGACCGCTCTGGCTCTAGCGTAACGTGATTCGTTCCCTGGTGATGAAGCGTGACCCGCGCAAAGACTGCTTGGTCACCAAATCTACGCCTTCCCGATTATCACGAAAATGAGTCGGCCATCAGTGTGTGGAACCAGGTGAACATCTGGCGGTAGTTTTTGTTGCTGATATTGGCAGCTTCGACGGCTCCAGCACCCACCGTGCTGCCCCGATTGGCAGCTACCATCATCTTGGTCGATGCAGCATCGTATTGATACACGGCTGTCAACCAAGAGGCGGTGTTCGCGGTGATCGGTGAATAGCAAGCCGAGTTGGCCACTGGCTGTGCATCGGGTTGGGCGCCATCTAACAGGCGAACGATTGCGTCAGCGCAGATCTTTGCCTCCTGGTTGCCCACATGCCCCGCCTTAGGCAGACCACACAATGCGGCGTCGCCAATGACATGCACATAGGGCACAGCCGTCGATTCGTAACTCAACACATTCACCACGCACCACCGACCGCTACTGCTGTTGTTCAAACCCGCTTGAGCCAGCCAACCACCTTGATCGGCGTCATCCAAGTCGCCTGCACCAATGCCTGCTGCTCGGTGAGCCGGAATGGGATTGACCACTCGAGCTGAGATAGTCACCGCGCCGTTGTCGTAGCTCACGACCTTGGTGTCTGGGTTGATTGAGATTCCCGAGACACCAGGCCGATAGTCGATCACGCCGCCGTGAATAACTGAAAATGCATGCGAAAAACTCTCCCGCTCGGCCTGTATGCCCGCATTCTCATCTAGAACCACCACCTTGCAGTTTCCACGCCCGGTATTTTTTAGGGTGTCGGCAATCAAGCAGGCGCGCTCATATGGGCCAGGTGGGCAGCGATAGGGGGCAAGGGGAATAGTCATTACAAAAATATCGCCGTCGACCATGGCATCAAGCTGCAGCTTAAGTAAATCCGTCTGCGCGCCAGCGCGCCATGCGTGAGGTGTCTTGCTATCGTAGTCACGGGTACTCAGTCCGTACGCGGGCATGAACTCCACACCTGGTGCGACAACCAGTCGGTCATATGACAAGGACGTGCCATCACTCAAAGACACATGGCGATTCGCCGCATCCAAAGCCATGACTCGGGCGCTACGCCGTACAACGCCATAGCGACTAACCAATTCGTCATGCCCGTAGGCCAGTTGCTTTGTGCTCAGAGTGCCATTGAGAACCAAATTACTCATTATGTTGGAGGTGTAGGCGACATCTGGCTCAACCAGGGTGACGCCCATATTTGCCCCGCCCCACAAGCGTAGATACTTGGCTACTGTAGCGCCAGCCATGCCGCCGCCGACCACTACTACTCGACCGCTGGGCCCGGAATTGCTAATCGGGTTGCTGGTATCGCCCGTGTTGCTGCCGCGATCGCTGTAGTGGTGGTCGTCATCGGATGTTTCATCATCTCGGTCGCTGTCGGCCCAGAGCCGGCCAGGGATGGCGCTGGCGCTTGCGGCAGCCATGGCCAAAACTAACCATCGACGACGGGATAGGGTTCGATTGCTGATCTTCATGCTGCGCTCCTCGTCACTGTTTAAGGTAAGCCACGATGGCCTGCAATTGAGCTTCGGTAAAGCCTTGGGCATGAGCGGTCATAATCGACTGGCTCGGCGCGCCCTCTTGACCATTGAAGAATTCGAAAACCTCGCTCACTTCGCCACCACGGATGTTTTCAAAACCTCCGGTACCGCCGGTGCCATGGCACTGAAAGCAGTTGGAGGCGAGTAAACGGCCGTAAGTGCTTGACGTGGACACATCAGGTGTTACGAGCGATGTGTCGCCCGAGTTGTCGACGGACACAGCGTTGCCCACTGCGGATGATTGCTTGAAGCCGTTGTGCGAATTGCCCTCATCGTCGAGGTGTGCTTCAAAGTGCTTGACCGCAGCGGAGCCGACAACGGTAAACCCCCCGGTGGGCAGGAGTTGCTTGACGTCATCATCACTGACTGACTCGTCGCGCATATCAATGCGCTTGCCCTTGTTACGCATGTAGGCACGGTCACCATCTGAGATGTTGATCCCATTAGAGGGGTCGCCATCTGAGTCCAGCGACTGCAAAGCCTGCAACATACGCACCACTCTTGGGTCGGTGGTGTCTGCGCCGGGTATCAAGTCAGTTGGCCGAATTTCGGTCATACCCTTACGCATCTCCACCGTGCCAAACAGCAAATTGCCCGCGAAGAAGCTCATGATTTCACCGGGTACAAACTCGAAGTTGCCAGCCTGCTTGACTAAATATCCCGCTTCATCCAAATAGTCTGAGGCAGTCAAACCACTAGTGCTACTTGAGCTGTACTCCAGCCCAGACACCGGGGCGTCGATGAAGGTCGCCACCTGTATGGCGGGGGTGTCTAAACTACTGCTCACACGCGGGGCAGTGCCCTCGCCCCCACACGCGGCTAAAGTCACAAACACGCACAATGCGAAAGCCCGGTGGTATGCCTGCCTCGTCTTCACAGTCTTCATGGTTTTCATTTCTCCTCACAATGCATTCAAAACACGCCACCCTCAATTGTCACCAGCCTGTAGGTTTGACCACGAGAATCCCCCACTCTCTCGGTTTGAGGGGATTACTTGCTTGTTTACTCATGGATTGAACTCCCCAGAGGTATGAGCCTCTGAGAAGCCTGAGATTGTTAATACTGCCTAGCCTTCCTTAACCGACCCTTAAGCAGCCGAGCACGTCAATCCCTTTCCACTTTCAGGACCTTCAAAGTCACTGGATCCAGGTAGAGCTCCACTCTCTGACCATCCGGACGTCGCGCCTTTACCTCAAAGCAGCCCCTAGATTTCTGAACATGGGCCACCTCGTAACCTGCGCCAACCAACTGAGACTTCACCTCCTGCTCATTCTTCATGGGCTGAGAGCCCGCGTCACACTTTGAACTTGCAAGAGCGGCCGTGGCCACCCACACTGAGGCCAGGGAGACCAAAAGCGTTTTCTTCATTTGTCGAATTCCTCTCATTAAGAGTAAGTAGCACTGCGAGACGAACGATCTCCGTCAAGCCTGAGGGAAACATTAATTTTTTCTCGCCAAAAATTAAGCATCCGTTCAGCTTTGCACCCTAAGCTCAGCCTGTGAAAATATTGCTCGTTGAAGACGACCCGGCCTTAGCGCTGGCACTGCAGAAAAACTTTGAGGCGCATGGCCTCATTCTCGAACTCGCGACCTCCATCTCGGAAGCGCAATCTCGACTCCGTGCTGAGATCTGGGACTTTGTTCTGTTAGATCGCATGCTTCCGGACGGAGACGGTCTTACGCTTGTATCGGCTATTCGACAGAGCAGCCCTGACGCTGCGGCCCTCGTCCTGACTGCGCGAGATCAAATTTCAGACCGGATCCAGGGTCTTGATCGGGGGGCGGATGATTATCTTGTGAAGCCCTTTAATCCAGACGAGCTCCATGCCCGCATTCGCGCAATCGAGCGACGAAAGCACGGTCAGATCAGGGACGCAACCATTCGCTTCGACGATGTCGTGATCGATCTCGGAGCAATGTCAGTGATTGTTCAGGGCGAAACCGTTGAAATCACAGCGAAGCAATGGTCAGTGCTTCGGGCGCTTCTATCTCGTCCCAACCGCATCGTGACCAAGCAGATTCTCTCCGAGTCCGTCTACAACTCGGGCGAGGAGACAGAATCAAATACCATCGAAGTCTTTATACATGGCCTTCGCAAAAAGTTAGGCACCAACCGTATCGAAACGATTCGGGGCGTAGGCTATCGAATCAATATCGGTGGTGAGAATCATGCCTAGTCTGGTCAAACTGCTCTCGCTGCGCCTGCTATTGGTCATCGGATTGACATGGGCCTGCATGGCTGTCGTTCTTGGGCTTCATGCACGCTCCGAGATTGAGGAGGGACTAGACAACACCCTTGTGGACGTGAGCCACCGGCTCCTCGATTTAGCGATTCACGATATCCATGAGGTGGAGGACGATGACGATCCGGGCCGGTGGGCGCGATTCCCGCACAAGCCACTTGTGCAAAGTGGAGACAGAGGTTTTAAGGATGATTACCTCATCTATCAGATCATCCATCAGGATGGGCGCGTCCTCCTTCGGTCAGAAGACGCTCCTGAGCGGCCGATCCTTCCACTGCTCAAGGCGGGGTTCGAGGACACGGATCAATGGAGGGTCTACGCCTATTCCCACCCTGTCTATCCATTCTCGATTCAAGTCGCTGACTCTCTGACCCATCGCCAGATTGCCACCTCGGAGTCTGTCGGCTTCCTATTACTGCCACTTGGACTGGTTTTACCCTTTGCTGGGCTGCTCATTTTGCTCACCATTCGGCGCGCTCTCAGGCCGATTCGAACGCTCATTCAGGAGATCGAAATGAGGAGCGGCGAGCGCCTCTCTGATATTCAGATTCCCGGTCTTCCCCGAGATCTCGCTCAGATTGCAAACGCGACGAATTCCCTCCTCAGACGCCTGAAGGATGCACTCTCACAAGAGCGCTCAGTAGCGGCACAAATGGCGCATGAGTTACGAACCCCCCTCGCCTCAGCCTTGATCGAGGTCTCGACCGCAGAGCGACTGGCGGTTGAGTCTGCTTCCAAATCAGCTTTGGAGCGAGCACGACGCTCACTTGAGGTACTTTCTCGTCGATCCGAGCGACTGCTTGACCTCACCAAAGCCGAACAAAGTGCGACCCAGAACAGAGAGGTCGTCCATTTAGTGGGGCTGTGTCAGCTCGCACTTGAGGAATACTGCTCGGAAGGCGATCGATCTGACGCCTTCCGGGTTGTGGCCCCGGAGACAACAGAGGAAATCCTAGCCCTCGGTGACCCTGACAGCATCGCCATCATCGTTCGAAATCTGCTGGATAACGCCTACCGCTATGGGCGCTCCGACAAACCGATTGAGCTCCGGTTTCAGCTGCCCGCGACCATTCAGGTTGTCGATTTTGGACCGGGTTTTAATCCTCATACACCCGACTGGTCTGATACTGGGGCCGGGCGCTCTCGGTCTAGTGAGGGTTACGGACTTGGGCTCACAATCATCGCGAGATTGTCAAAGCGAATGGGCGCTTCCTTTGACATCACACACACCAACCAGACGAAGCCGCATGGATGCACCGCGACAGTCAAATTCATGCCAGGCAGAACAAATCGTCAGTGACTAAAGCAGCTCTGAGATCTCGATCAGATTCAGGTCAGGATCTCTGACATAGACGGACCGAATCTTCTGAGTGGCGCCCGTCCTTTGAACAGGCCCCTCCACGATGGGCCATTGTTCGCTCTCAAGCCGCGCGATGACCTCGGTCAACGGGAGGCTGGCGATGAAGCAGAGATCCTGCGACCCAGGGACCGGAAGGTGTGCCTTGGGTTCAAACTCGGATCCTTGTACGTGAACGTTGATTTTTTGACTGCCAAATTTAAAGGCCATGCGCTCAACCGGAGGGGTTCCTCCAATGAACGTCTCCAGTTGCATTCCCAGCACTCGCGTGTAGAAGTCAATGCACTGAGACGGTCGAGCCGTGGTGAGTACTAGGTGGTCTAAGTGATCGATCATGTTTGCAGCCTCTGATTAACGCCCTGAGCAATGCCCACCACTCGAGGCCTGGCCGCTTCCCAAGATGACCGCTGGAGGCTCAGGGCGTGGTCGATCATAAGTGGTGAAGTCAACCACAAGCCCCAGAAGAATGAGAGCCCACAAGAGCAGAATCGATTGCACTCGCTTCATTTACTTGACCCCCAACGGTGCTCGCAGACGCACCCCAAGCATCGAGCCCGCAAACGCCATGAGAAACCAGACCCAGCCATGCAGGCTGGCTGAGGCCGCACCCCCCAAAAAGGCACCAATGTTGCAACCAAACGCGATGCGTGAGCTGTAACCCAACACAAGACCTGCGGCCAGGCCCACCATTACCGTACGCAGACCCAGTGGTATCAGCTCGTTGGCTTTGGCATTCCAACGAGCAGCCGTCATCGTCCCAAAGAGAAGACCGATGTTGGTGAGGGTGGTGATGTCCCACAACACGGGCTGAACGATTCGTTCGGCATGCGGTGCCACACCCCAGAACGCATCACGGGTGAGGTCCATGCCCATACCAGTGGCAAGCTTTGCCCCCCAGAGTCCCAGGCCATACACAATGCCCCAAGGTTGTCCGGCGACCATGAGGTGAACCGCATAGAGAATACCGATGAGGACAGCAGCCTTGATGAGGTTGGGCGTGAGGAGGGCAGCGCTTGGGTCAGAGGCCCTTCGACGGAAGACAGAGGCCACTGCAACACACAACAAGGCAGTCGCCACCAAGGAGCCCGTGAGCCCCAAGGAGGCCAAGAGATTCAGGGGCTGCGCGGATCCGCCTGTGAGCGCATCCAGCGGTCCCCCCAGCGCCACCCAGGCGGGCTGATGAGAGGCTCCAACAAAGCTTCCCGCGATGAACCCGGGGAGTACCGCCCAGGAATAGCTGTTGCCGGTGCCCGCCTTATGCAAGGAACCAGACCCACAACCATCGGCGAGCTGCATGGCCACACCAAATACGAAGGCACCCACCAGCAAACTCCAGCTCAGCGGCGCAACCGCTCCAGCAAGCTCGGTCGGATAGAGCGCAAGCAAAGGCAGGCTGAGACCAGCCGATACGGCAATCAGCAGCATGTGGGAGGCAATACCCGAGGCGTCCCGCTGAAGGATGAATTTGCGCCATCCACCAGCGAAGCCAAAGCCATAGCCCTGTAGACAGAGGCCAAACCCCAGACCAATCAACACCAGAAGCCCCGCTTGGACCCCCGCGAGGACTGTGATGATCAACACACCGAACAGGCCCAGCAAGGCTAGGCCAGAACGCTTCATGACCATGGCCAGTTACTTCGGAAGCCCTGTGCCCAGCAGCTGGCGCATGAGCACCACGGCGCGGCCAGGCTCATTCTGCATGGGAAGCCCTGCGTTACTCCAGGCCACCATGGACTCCGGATAGAGCTTCGTGCCCGACTGACCCAACAGTTCCGACAGCACGAACCAGTTCGTTGCAGCCCAGTGACCTGTATTACAGAAGGAGATGTTGTCCTGAGTGCCGAGCAGCCCCTTGGCCTGCGCGATTCCGCGAATGGCATCGGGGGCCTTGAGCAGTCCGGTCTTGGGCTGGAACCACTCCTCAGAATCGAAATGGTTCGCACCGGGAAGCGTTCCCCAGCGAGCGGCGGCTGGGTGTCGCGTGTCGCCTTTGTAGAAATCCTCTGGCCGGGCATCGAGCAGCTTGGCACCCGCACCTGCACCCTGCGTAAGGGCCTTCACCTGATCAACAGTGACGATCTGGCTCTTATCGAATGCAACCGAAATGGGTTTCGCACTCAGTGCTGGCATCCCCGTCTCCAAGGGCTTTTTCGCTGAAACCCATGCCGTGTGACCACCATCGAGCAGCGCCAAGTCTTGGAAACCAGCGACCTTCAAGGTCCAGTAGACCCGAGCAGACGCACCGAAGTCGGTTCCTGTCTTGCCCTCACCCACCACCACGATCGGTCGGTCCTTACTCAGGCCTAAGGACGACAGGAACTCGCTGAACTCCTTCTCACCGGGGAGTTGCCCTGGGTTGTTCTTGGGGCCTCGAAACTTGCCGTAGGGCGCTGGCAGTGCGGTAGGCACGTGACCGGCTGCAAAGATTGGCGTCTTCTTGTCTTCGCTCACCAGTGGACGAATGTCGATGACAGTCACCGACTTCTTTTCCACCAGGGCGGACAAGTCGTTCACCGAAATGACGGCATTCTGCAGAGTCTTCGCTGAGGCAGACACACTCATGGTGAGGCCGATCAGTGCCAGCCCTGCGAGCCGAATGGCTTTGGATGTCAATGTCATGATGAGATTCTTTTCGAAAGAAGGAATGGGCTAATCTTAGCCACTCTTCATAGAACCCACCCACATATTCTTATTCGGAAACGTCAATGACCCGCGCCTACCTCATCAATCCTCAAGATCAAACTATCCAAGCGGTTCAACTCGAGCAAGGGCTGGAGACTATTCGGTCACTCATCGGGCAGAAGAGTGTGGATCGAGACGAGATCGGTCAAGAGGGAGATCACCTTTACTTCGATGAAGCCTGTTTCATTCGCGCGACGCCGGACTCTAAGCGATTTAAGCTGGATACGCTGCCACCCGTAGCCGGCTTTGGTGTGGTCGCAAGAACGCTGCCGGACGGCACATTCACGGACGCTTCGGTCACCCTTGATAGCCTACTCGGCCGAGTTCGGTTCAGCTAATCAACGCCACTACAGCGTGTGGCTGGCCACCTTAAAGTCCGGGTCCTCCTCAAAGGACGAAATCGAGAACCCGAGCTTGTGCATCAGCCTGAGCATGGCCGTATTGTTTGCCAAGATCAGGCCATCAATCTCCCGAAGACCGCGGTCTTTCGCGACCTCCATGATGCTTTTCATCATCCTTGACCCAAGACCTTGTCCGGCATAAGCATCGTCCACCAAGAGTGAAAACTCACAGCTGTAGCGGTCTGAGTTGGTGACGTAGCGAGAGACAGCAAGGATGCGATGAGCATCGTGGGCCACTGCAACAAGTGCCAGCTCACGCTCGTAATCGATGAGCGCCAGACGAGCAAGCATGTGGGGCGATAGCTCGGTCATGGTTGAGGCGAAACGAAAATAGCGACTCTCTGGAGAGATGCGCTGAACCAACTGCTGAAGCATGTTGGCATCATCAGGATGCATGGGCCGCACCGTCACGGGCGCTCCATCTTTCATGAGCCATTCACGCACATAGCGAGACGGATATGGTGGAATCGCCAAGTGCCCATACTCTCTCAGGCCTTCAGGCACCTTCTGCAGAATCACTCGGGCATCCACCGCGATGGCGCCATGAGAATCAACCAGAATGGGATTGATATCAATCGCTTTAATCTGAGGGAGTACACACACCATCTCAGACACTCTCAGCAGGATGCGCTCGAGTGACTCCATATCCACGGAGTCCTCGCCTCTCCAACGCTTCAAGAGTGGAAAAATTCGAGACCTCTCCATCATTCGACGGGCAAGGAATCGGTTGAGCGGAGGAAGCTCCATAGACCGGTCCTGAATCAGCTCGATCATGGTTCCCCCAGCACCAAACGTCAGGATGGGACCCAATGTTTCATCGGTCACCAGCCCAACAAACACCTCTCGACTGATTGGGGAGCCCACCATTTTTTGAACCGTGACGCCATTGAGGTGGGCGCTTGGCCGCAGTCTTTGAACAGTCTCCATGAGGTGGGCAAAGGCATCTCGCACCCCTGCAGCATTCATCACATTCAAGACCACTCCCTGTACATCCGATTTGTGGAGCACATCTGGCGAGTCAATTTTGAGGGCTACGGGGTATCCCATCTGGGCAGACGCCAGTATGGCCTCATGCGCTGAGCGGGCCAGAATGGCCTGCGTCACGGGCAGATGAAAGGCTGCGAGTAATGCCTTCGACTCGACCTCGGTTAAGGTGCACCTACCCTCTTCCCATGCACCTTCAATCATCATCTTCGCACCATTCAGATCTGGCTCAGCCAGCTCGGTGAGTGGTGCGGGGATCTGCTGCAGGAGCTGTTGGTTCTCATAAAACGACGCAATGTTATGAAAGGACTCTACCGCCGCCTCAGGCGTTCGAAAGTTGGGTACCGCGGCCTGATCCAGGGCGTGACGTGCTGCGCGCACCGACGCCTCTCCCATCCAACAGGCCAACACCGGCTTACCCATGCCGCCACTCAATCGCCCCACCACCTGTGCAATCGCAACAGCATCTGTCTGAGGCTGAGGCGTATACAGAACCAGAATACCGTCGATGTCAGCATGCGTAGAGAGCATCAGCAGCGCAGCCTCATAGTCGGTCGGCCCCGCCTTGAGCGAGAGATCAATGAACTGTCCGAGGGTCAGATCGAGCTGAGCGATCCAATCTGCCGCCATGACACCGGGACCGCCGCCGTTCGTCACCACCGCAAGTCTCTTTCCGACCGGTCGATACCTCACGGCCAAGCAGCGTACTGCAGAGAAGAGTTGCACGAAGGAGCGCACCCTTACGGCACCTGCCCGCCGAAGGGCTGCATCGAACACATCGTCACGACCAACCATAGCCTGGCTATGCGTGAGTGCAGCCTGAGTTGCGTCCCCTCCCCGCCCCGCCTTGAGCACCACCACCGGCTTCTTGCTGGCCGCCGAACGAAGTGTGCTCATGAACGAGCGGCCATCCTGAATGCCCTCCATGTAGACCACGATGCTCTGCGTCTGTCCATCTGAGGCGAGAAAATCTAGCGCGTCCGACAGATCGATCATAGAATGCGGGCCGATCGAGATGACGGCAGAGAAACCGACTCCATGCTCAAGCGCCCAGTCCAGCACTGCAGCGCTCAATGATCCTGATTGAGAGATGAAAGCCAGCGTGCCCGGAGCAGCCAGTGGTTCAAGTGATGAGGCATTCAACCCAAGGTGCGGTCGCTGAAAGCCAGCTGAATTGGGGCCCAGGAGCTTCAGGTTGTACTGAAGGGCCAAAGAGCGAATCGAGTGACTTTCTGCCCCATCCATGCCGCTTGCAAGGATGACTGCTGCGCGACACTGCATGCGACCGGCTCGTTCGAGCGCCCGCTCAATCTGGCTTGGGTCCACGCGAATCAGGGCCAGGTCAGGTCTCACACCTGCACCTTCTAAGTGCTCAGACTCCCCTTCAGGGTCTGTGATGTGCACGATGCGCTCTGGGTTGAAGAGGCTGTGCAGGTAGTGCTTGTCCATAGGCTAGATGCCGATGAGCGCTCGCACGTGACTCGTTGCACTGCGTGCCAATGCGCTGAGGTTGTAGCCCCCTTCGAGACAGGAGACTACCCGACCTTTGGCATGCCGCTCGGCTACACCCATGATCTGATGCGTGACCCACTCGTAGTCTTTCTCTAGAAGGCCCAGGTTACCCATATCGTCTTCATAGTGCGCATCGAACCCAGCCGAGATAAAGATCAATTCAGGGCGAAATGCATCAAGGGCTGGGATCCAGTGCGCGCCTACGGCCGCTTGGAACGCGTCTCCTCTAGATCGGCTTGGCAGACCAATATTGACCATATTGGGCCCCATAGGCTGGTCTCCATTAAAGGGATACAAACCCGTCTGAAAAGTGGAGCACATGAGCACTCTCAGATCATCATGAAAGATGTCCTCGCTCCCATTCCCATGGTGCACGTCAAAATCGATCAGTGCGACGCGACTCAGGCCTCTCGCGTCAAGTGCATGCCTCATCCCTACGGCTGCATTATTGAAGAAGCAGAACCCCATGGCCTCATCTCGCTTGGCGTGATGACCCGGTGGTCGAACATTGCAGAATGCGACTGGGTGCTGGCCATCGAGCACCAGATCAGTCGCCAATATGGCGGCGCCCGCCGCACGGAGTGCGGCCTGAAGCGTATGGGGGTTCATGGCGGTATCCGGATCCAGTTGGGCATAGCCCTGGCTGGGAGCGGCTGCCACCACTTGCTGGACATGGTGCATGGTGTGTGCCCGACCCACCTGATCCAGCGAAGCCAGGGGCGCCTCGTAAGGCGTGAGGTAATCCAATAGCCCCTTCGTGAGCAGCATGTCGTGGATGGCGCCCAAACGCTCAGGACACTCTGGGTGCCCCGAACCCATCTCATGCAGAGAGCAGTCGGTGTGCGTGATGTAGGCTCCAAGCATAAGGATCAATCCCTCCCAAATTCGGCTCGATTCGTCCATCATATGCTCGACTCGACGCCACACATTGACCTCGCGCAGAGAACCCCTCACCCATGAACACCCTCACGCTCACACCCGCACTGGCCATTGCGTTAACCATCGGTCTGCTCGCGCTTTCAAACCTCTTTATGACCTTTGCCTGGTATGGGCATCTGAAGAGCCTAGCCACCGCTCCACTCTGGATCGCTGTCATGGTCAGCTGGGGAATCGCATTTTTTGAATACACCCTTCAAGTCCCGGCAAACCGGATCGGCTTCCAACACCTCAGCCTTGGACAGCTCAAGGTCATGCAAGAAGTGATGACGTTGTGCGTGTTTGTGCCCTTCTCGGTGCTGTACATGAACCAGCCCTTGAAGCTGGATTACCTGTGGGCCGGCTTGTGCTTGGTGGGTGCGGTGTTTTTCATTTTTCGGGGGGGCGCATGATCGAGAAGACATTCTCCACAGGACGAATTCGCAAACTATCCTTCGACCCAAAGACCCGCCAACTGGAAATTGAGTGGCAGGACAGGCGAGTCAGAGCGTTTAAACCAGTCCCAGAGGAGATTGTGCGACGCCTCTCTCAGGCCATGAATCCGGACACCTATTTCCAAGACCGCGTTGCCGAGGAGTACGCCGAGGTGCAGCCTAGACAGCGATCTGAGTCCTCGCAGTCAGTGAATGCTCTTAACGACCTCTTTGGCTCTACGAAACCAGACCAGACCTAGAACGCCACCTTTTCGGCTTCAAGATAAGCCAGACTGGTGTACTTGCCAATGTTCGACTCAAAGCCTGCCGTGCGAGCGGCCCGACTCGCCACTCGGGGGTCTTTCAGAACCAAGCCCTTGGCGGCGGACAGGTCTTGCCCATTTTCGACGGCCTTTACGCAGGTCTCCCATATTCCCGCCATGAGCTCACCGTAATCCTTCAACAGCCCTTTCCCTGGACGACCGTGGCCCGGCACCCAGAGCTGCTGACCCGCCGCTGCCTCGAGTGCTTTGTAGTACTTGAAGGTTCCGGGGTAGGAGCCATCGTCGATGTTGGCAATCCGATTCTCCATCGCGATGTCTCCGATATGCGTGACCCTGTCTTCGACCACCTCTACGCTGAGATCGCAGGGCGTGTGTGCGGTCCCGTAAAAGTGCATCTTGAGACGCGTGTCTCCAAAATCAAGTAC
The DNA here is from genome assembly GCA_945862985.1 of Bordetella parapertussis. Lineage (GTDB taxonomy): Bacteria > Pseudomonadota > Gammaproteobacteria > Burkholderiales > Burkholderiaceae_A > Hahnella > Hahnella lacustris. The sequence continues at coordinate 72,071 of CAMAZF010000003.1, forward strand.
TTGTCCGCTCTGGACCTCGGTGTTCGGGGGAACAATCTTGGTTCCTAGAGTGGCCTGGTTGGTCCATCGTTCAATCAGACCGAGCCACAGCTTGCCCTCAAGTCCCTTGATGCGCTCAATGTTTTCAGCCAGCGAATAAATGGGCAACGTCGGGTTGGCGTTGGAATAGGCGTGATTCGCCAGCCAATGGTCGCCGTGATAGTGGGAGTTAAACACTGCAATCACGGGCTTGTCGGTGACGGTCTTGATCATCCTCAACACCATTTCACCGATCTGGAGGGATCCGCCAGAATCCAGAATGACGACGCCCTTCTTGGTGACCACGAAGGTGACATTGCACATCATGCCCTTGTTCTCTGGAGTGGGAAAACTGTCCGGAGAATAGATGAGCCAGACGCGCTCGCTGATGCGCTGGGGCTGAATGTCGGCCACCGGAGGGCCGCGTAAAAAGTCGTCGGCCTGCTGCGCCAAGGCTGCCATCTCTGGATGCGCGGCAACGGCTAAACCGCCTGCAGCCGCTCCAATCAAAAAGGTGCGTCGTTTCATGTTGTTCTCCCTGGACGTTATTTTACAAAAGCCCTAGAGATTTGAGGGGATGAAAGTGCCCCCCTTCCGATCTTGATGAACTCCGGCCCCTTGTTGCAGTCAGACACGATCCGTCGCCTTTCTCAGGAGTCCCAATTCGTGAAATGCCCCGTTTGTGTTGAGCCGCACCTTGTGATCGCCGAGCGTCAAGGAATTGAAATCGACTACTGCCCAAGCTGCAGGGGTGTGTGGCTTGACCGCGGAGAGTTGGACAAGCTCATTGAGAAATCGTCAGCAGTGACCGCCCCCGCACCACGCGCACCAGGATACGACCAGAGAGGCCAGGCACCCCAACAGTATTACAAGAAGCAAAAATCCTGGCTTCACGAGATCTTCGACTAAAGCGTGGACTCTCTCACCCAGGCGGCCCTTGGAGCAACAGTCTCCGTTGTCACGCTCCGGGGCCAAGCCCCCATTTGGAAATCCGCTCTCTGGGGAGCGGCGTTAGGCACCCTTCCCGACTTAGATGTCCTCCTGGACTACGGCGACCCCATTCAAAACATGACGGAGCATCGAGGCTTCAGTCATGCGCTCTTCTTTCACCTACTTGCCGCACCTATCCTTGCCCTTTTTGTCGGACGCACTCGACGTTGGGTCGTCGCCAACGCTCTCGTCTTGAGCACCCACGCCTTACTCGATGCCATGACCGTCTACGGCACCAAGCTATGGCTTCCATTTTCTTCAGAGGCTGTCGGTTTGGGTAGCGTGTTCATCATCGACCCGCTCTACACCCTTTGGCTGCTGCCATGGATGTTCGTCGCCCTGACAGGGCGAGGCATGAGAGCGCTCCAGTGGGCTCGCATTGGATTGATCATGAGTACGGTTTACTTGGTGTGGACCGTGGGTGCACAGACCTGGGTGACCAAAGCTGTATCCCAACACCTTCCCTCAGGCACTGAGAAGTTGCTCGTCACCCCCTCCGCATTCAACACCATCCTCTGGCGTGTCGTTGCGATTTCAGGAGAGCACTACTACGAATCCTGGGTCTCCCTTTTGGAGCATGAACCAAAGCCCCTATGGTCTCAGATGGAGCGCGGCACCGACCTCTTGAGCGCCTCACAAGGCCTTGAGCCCATTAAAAGACTGACTGAATTTTCTGACGGCTTTGTCTCCATTCGGCGTGAGGAAGACGCCCTCTTCATTCAGGACCTGCGTATGGGACAAGAGCCGAGCTACGTTTTTCAGTTCCGCATAGATCCCTCCGAACAGGCGGATCAGGCGTACAGGGTTTCAAGGGCTCCAGGAAACCGCCCGCCCATCCGAGAGGGAGTTCAATGGATTTACGAGCGGGCAACCCTTCAGACCCTATTGCCTTTTCATGCGTGGCTGACGCAGCAAACCCACTGAGCAAAGCAACTGTTATGGAACTGGCTCGCCTGGCCGATGGCACGCGCAAAGAAGTCCAGCGCTTCGAGCTCAGCGCCTGATTGCAGAAGGGGCGGGTGATCCCGCCCCAAGTGCCGATTACTCCTCGTCCTGCTCGAGGGTGATCTCGTTCCAGGTGTTATCTAGATCAAATGCCAGTTGAGGAGAGATGCGAATCAGCGACTCCTCTTCATCGTCTTCGGCCTCGGCGCTGGCCAAGAGACTGAGCATCAGAAGATCATCCACGGCAATCTCAACTGCCTCCACGCTGTGCGACTCCAAGTCTTGAACCAATTCTGAGAGCGTGATCCAGGCGCGTGTGCGCAAGTGCTCTTCCGCAAGGCGCTTGAGGACCGCCTTACCCACTTCATTCAAGACAGAGAGGGACTGAACCCACTCCAGTGACATCTCAATCTGATCTTCGTATGTCGTGCTCATGCGCGTTCTCCTATAGATGTGAATGATGCTCTCGCGCACATTTGACAGCCGTGCAACAAAGCTGTGAATTCAGCGTGACAAGCGTGGTCCTACAATCCGAGTATGGACATCATTTTCGATTTTGGGGTGGTGGTCTTCACCTGGGAGCCCGGTCGGCTGATTCGCGAATCCCTGCCTGAGCTTGAGCTCAGCGAAGATCAGGCCCTACAGGCTGCAAAGATCATCTTCCAAGGGCATGAGCCGAATGCGGACTGGTCCGCTTTTGATCGAGGGACGCTTCAAGCGCAAGACGTGGTGTCCAAGATCAGCACACGAGCAGGCTGGTCGCCCTCGCATGTGGAACGCATTCTCTCAGCCGTTCCAGGTCACCTGCTCCCCAAGCCAGAAAGCGTCTCCGTGATTGAAACCCTTGCACAGCAGGGGCATCGACTGTTCTACCTCTCAAATATGCCGGCCCCCTATGCCGATCACATTGACCGGACCTACTCGTTCATACAGCGATTTGTGGCCGGTATTTATTCATCAAGGGTGGGACTCATCAAACCTGAAGCTGAGATCTTCTTCGCACTCGACTCGCTGAGAGCAAGTCATGAGCAGCCCATCTTCATTGACGATGCGTCGGCCAATGTAGAGGCTGCTGCTCGGCATGGGTGGAGGACCATTCACTTTCAGTCTCCAAAACAGATGGAGCAAGCACTATTTCATATCGGGGCATTGCCCATTTCGCCGCAAGAAGAGGTCAAGTAGAACAGAGACTCATTCTTCTCAGGAGTCACTATGAATCTCGCTCGTCGTTTCACCCTTGGCGCTGCGCTCTGCGTCACTTTGTCTTCATTCTCTGCTGCCATGGCCTCAGCCCCCGTGGTCAAAGCCCCGCAGGTGGACAATCCCATGCGGGTGCTTCTGGTGGGCAACAGCTACCTCTACTACAACGACAGCCTGCACAACTACCTTCGTCGCATGGTGGCGGCCGCAGATGCGGCAAACTCGAAAAAGCTCGAATACAAATCCGCCACCATCGGCGGAGCCAGCCTTTCTCATCACAACATTGATTGGCTGACCAAGCCCGGTCAGATCGGAGTCAAGGAGCCCTTCCAACTGGTCGTGCTGCAGGGACACAGCGCCGCTGCACTCTCAGAGGCTCGCCGCAAATCCTATAGCGAGACTGCAAAGTCCTTCGCAGAAGTCATTCGCTCACGGGGCGGCCAGGTCGCGCTCTACATGACCCATGCCTATGTCGCCCCTCACAAACAGGCGAAGGCTGAGAGCATCCGAGAGATTGAGCGCTTTTATGTGGAAACGGGCAACGCGCTGAATGCGTTGGTGATCCCCGTGGGACTGGCGTTTGAGGAGGCCTATAAACGCAGGCCAGACCTCAAGCTGCACAAAGACTATGACGGAAGCCATCCCGAACTGGCCGGAACCTACCTAGCGGCTGCGGTCTCCTACGCATCCATCTACGGCAAAAGCCCAATTGGCAACACCTTTGATGCATTCGGAAAAATCGACCCAGAACTCATGAAGTTCCTGCAGACGGTTGCCTGGGAGACCGTCCAAGCCTTCCAGAGTCGAAACTAAGCTTTGGCCTGACCCCGCGTCCAGCGGTCCACCCTCACGCTCAAGTCTTTGTAGGTCTTTTGAGCCTTGTCCGTGGGGGACACGATTCGACGCCGACTGTCCTCGGGGTCGATGGTGAAAGTGAGAAACCCCGTCCGATCCAGGATGGCCAGGCATTTGTGCACCGTGGCTGGCGAGGCAACACCGGAGCCGGTCACCACGTCTTGCACAAACATGGTCTTACTCGAATCCTGAGCTTGCAGCACCCAGTCGAGGATGCGCTGCGACCGATCATCTAGGCGACCGTAATCGTTGGCCCCCTTGGCCAAGTCGAGAAACTTCTGAAGTGCCAGCCAACTATTCACTTTAATCCCTTGGAAAAGCCTAAAAATACTGCAGTTAATAATCTGAAGTATAGGGATTATCGATTGAGAATCAAAATATATTCCCGGCGTCGTTGGCGCACCGATGCGGTAGTGGTGTAAAACTTTTGAAAATATTAATTAAACATATTATATATTTAAAACAAGAACATATATAAATGAATTAATTTCTCTATTGTAAATAATATATTGATATATTTATATTTATATTGACTTTTTTAACGAACTTCCCAGCCCCAGCAGACCGTCTTAGGCCAGCCCATCCCAAATCAGCTTCACACCCGTCACAAACAGCAGCAGGTAACTCACCTGGTAGAACATGCGCTCAGAGACACGCTTGTGCAGCCAGACGCCGAGCCAAATCCCAAGAGGAGCCAGGGGCGCAAACAGCAGTGCTGCGCCGAGATTTGAAACGCTGAGTTGGCCAAGAAAATAGTACGGCACCAGCTTCGCGTAATTCACTACGAGAAAATACAAAGACGCACTCGCCACGAGAACGGTCTTATCGGGCTTGAGGGTCATGACATACACAGCAAAGGGCGGCCCGCCCGCGTGAGCGAGGGTACTGGTGACTCCAGAGACAACGCCCCAGAAGTACCCAGCGCGCACCCCCATCCGACCGGGTGCACGCTGCAGCCAGGCGGCGATTCTCGCCGCCACCTGAAACCAGTTGTTCAACACGAAAACAACCGCAATGCTGCCAATGATGAGCCGAAGCTCTTGGACAGAGAGCGCTTGGAAAAGAAAACCACCCAGCGCAATTCCGAACAGTGCGCCGATCAGCACGGGGCGAATGAGCGCGAGCGACCATCGGCCCCAATAGGCCTTTGCCCCAAAAATATCCATGGCGCAGAGAATGGGAAGCATCACTCCAGCGGCAACGGCCGGCGAGACCCATAGCGCCATAATCGGGACGGCCAGCCCTCCAGCGGCGCCACCGAACCCACCCTTGATGATTCCCGTCAGGAGTATGGCTACAGCGGCAGCCGGGTAGAAGCCAATCGGAAAATCAAGGTTTAACATGCTGACGCCCACTATCTCACGTCTGCCCTCACCACAGGAGAATACAAATGCCCATGGACGAAATTGACTACAAGATCTACGGAAGCGAAATGCAGTATGTCGAGGTCGAACTCGACCCCGGGGAGGCCGCAATCGGAGAGGCAGGCAGCATGATGTTCATGGAGGCCGGCATTGAGATGGAGACCCTCTTCGGCGACGGATCTGACCAGCAGGGCGGCATCTTTGGCAAGCTGCTCGGCGCAGGGAAGCGCCTACTGACCGGCGAATCGCTCTTCACCACGGCCTACGTCAACCAGGCCAACGTCAAGAGACGAGTGGCCTTTGGTGCGCCCTATCCCGGCAAGATCATTCCAGTGGACCTGAGCGAACAGGGCGGGCAGTTGATCTGTCAGAAAGACAGTTTTCTCTGTGCTGCAAAAGGCGTGGCACTCTCGCTGCACTTCCAACGCAAGCTCTCGGTCGGATTTTTCGGAGGCGAGGGCTTCATCATGCAAAAGCTAGAGGGTGATGGTCATGCCTTCATGCACGCAGGGGGAACGGTCACACGGCGCACCCTGGCGGCCGGGGAGTACCTGATGGTCGATACCGGCTGCCTGGTGGCGCATTCACCCTCCGTGTCATTCGAGGTTCAATATGTAGGCAAGATCAAGACCGCGCTCTTCGGCGGCGAGGGGCTTTTCTTTGCGCGCCTGGAAGGACCGGGGGATATTTGGCTGCAGAGCCTCCCCTTCTCCAGGCTCGCATCGCGTGTGTTCGCAGCCGCACCTCAGACTGGCGGCTCTCAGGGCGAGGGATCTCTCTTGTCCGGCGTCGGCGGCGGGATTCTTGGCGGAATCCTCCACGGCGACCGAAACTAACCCTGGCCTCCTTGACCCATATCAAGGAGGCAAATTTGCACCGCAGCAAAATGTATTGCAACTAACCAAGGGAGTGCAGCATGCAGATCAAGGGACGGGTGGCGGTCATCACCGGCGGCGGTAACGGCATTGGTGAGGCCATTGCAAAAGACTTGGCCCAAAGAGGCGCAAAGATCGTGGTGGTGGACCAGTCACTCGAACAAGCGACCCGTGTCGCCGCAGAGATTGAGTCGAGCGGGGGAGAGGCACTCGCCCAGCAAGCCAACGTGACGCAAGAGGAAGACACTGCCCGCTTCGTTCAGGCCACTCTCGATCGGTTCGGCGAACTCAATATCGCCGTGGCCTGTGCGGGCATCATCAGAGACGGCCTCACCCTGAGCCCTGACAAAGAAACTGGAAAGATCAGCCGTAAACTTGGCCTTGATAAGTGGCAACAGGTCATTGACGTCAACCTCACAGGCAGTTTCCTGACCATGCGCGACTGCGCGGAAGCGATGGCAAACGGCGGATGGCCTGGCCTTTTGGTTGGTATCTCTTCTGTCAACAAGGTTGGACAGGTGGGTCAGATCAACTACGCCTCCACGAAAGCTGCCATTGCACTGATGCCAAAAATCCTAGTGGGCGAGTTTATGCTCAAAGGCATCCGGAATATCCGGGCGGTCTCGATTGCACCGGGTTACACCGCCACCGCACTGCTCAAGGGAATGAATCAAGATGCGCTCGAGTCGATCTTGAAGGACGTTCACCTGGGGCGACTCGTGGAGCCGGCCGAAATCGCCTCGCTCATCGCACATTGCGCAGAGAACGAAGCCATCAATGCCACCACATTGGAGATCACTGGGGGGCTCTGCTACCCACACGCCATCGCCAAGTAAGGTCCTGCCTGTCAAGTTCGATGACATCCGGCTTCCTATGACAAGGGGCTGAAACATCTCCGACCTAGGATGCCCAGTGAATTGCCTGGGAGGGCCGGATGTTCAACGACAGCGAGATTATTGATGCGAGAGGAAAACTGCTCGCGCTAGACCGTTCCCAAGCGGTCATTCAGTTTGACCTCACCGGGCATGTGGTCGAGGCCAACGAGAACTTTCTTCGGCTCTTTGAGTATGAGCTCGATCAGATTGTCGGCTGCCACCATTCCATCTTTTGCGAGCCAGATTACGTCGCTTCAATGGCCTACAAAGAATTCTGGAGAGCACTCGCGTCCGGAAGGAGCGATGCGGGCCAGTACAAGCGCATTTCTCGCTCGGGTCGCGAAGTCTGGATTCAATCCTCCTACAACCCCGTGCTCGATCTTCAAGGGCGCCCGATCAAGGTGATCAAGTTCGCCACCGACATCTCCGAGCAGAAGTCAGCGCAGCAGGCCCTTGCAGAGGCAAAGCAAAGAGCGGATGCCGCCCTCAGGAGTAAGGAGCAGTTCCTCTCCACCATGAGTCATGAACTGCGCACACCCATGAACGTGATCATCGGTTTGGGCCAACTCCTCATGGATGAACCCACGCTTCTCCCCGAGCACAGAGAGCAGGTCGATGAGATTGTGAAGGCGGGGGGACACCTCCTCTCACTCATCAATGATGTGCTGGACCTCACGCAAGTGGAGTCGGGTCTCACCTCCCTCCGGTCCATCCCCGTTCGGCTCGATGAGATTGCCCAAGACTCGCTCAAGATGATTCAAGTGGTGGCTAGGTCTCGGCATGTGACCGTGATGCCCCTTGAGCCTTCGGGTCTCTTGGTCCGGGCCGATCCATTCAGACTGAAGCAGGTCCTGGTGAATCTGCTCTCGAACGCAGTGAAGTACAACCGAGCGCAGGGGACCGTACGCCTCAGGGTAACCGCCCTGGAGGGCATGACTCGAATTGCGGTTGAAGACGATGGGCTCGGCATTCCCAGCTCCAAAATGGACCAGCTGTTTCAGCCCTTCAACCGACTTGGGGCTGAGCAGACTGAGGTAGAGGGGACGGGCATTGGGCTGAGCATCTGCAAACGGATGGTTGATGCCATGCAAGGCAGAATCTCCGTCACCAGTACAGAGGGACTCGGGAGCACCTTCTCAATTGAACTTCCCTCGGTCTCGGCCATGACCACGGAGGAGCTCAGTCCACGCGCCTCAAAGGGTATCGATGCCAGACCCACCCGACCCAGCTCGGTCGCCAAGGTGCGCATCCTGGTTGCCGAGGATCACATCGTCAACCAGAAGCTGATTCGAAGGCAGCTTGAGCTCTTGGGCTACGACTGTGTTGTGGTGAGCAACGGCGCAGAGGCGCTCCACGCCCTGAGCGGACCGTCTGAGTCTGGATTTTCCTTGCTACTTTCGGACATCAATATGCCGGTGATGGACGGCTACGCCCTGGCCAGTGCACTGAGACGTGACGGTCACACCCCCGAGAGACTCCCCATTGTTTTTCTAACAGCCGATGTGTTCAATGCAGACCATGACCACTGGAAGTCCTGTGGAGGGAATGCCTACCTCACCAAACCCACCCAGATGGAGGCCCTCTCAGAGTGCCTCCGACAATTCCTCTCCCCCGCCTAAAACCGCTCTGGTTCTGACGGGTGGGGGCGCTCGAGCGGCATACCAGTCTGGGGTGCTGAGGTCCATCGCGAAGATCCAGGCGATCTATGGTCGGTCTGCGAACCCCTTTCCGATTGTCTGCGGCACCTCTGCAGGCGCGCTCAATGCCGCTGCCATCGCGTGCGGTGCAGATCAGTTCGGGGCGGCCACACGCGCTCTCAAGCAGGTCTGGACAGAGCTTCATGTTGAACAGGTCTATCGGGCGTCTGTCGCTGACATGATCGAGGGTGGATTTCGTTGGCTCTCTCTCATGAGCATTGGCTGGCTGATTGCTCGCGGCAAGTTTGCGCCCAAAAGCATCTTGGACAACACACCATTGGGCGACCTGCTGCGCATGCACATCCCCCTGCGACGCCTTCCAGACTTACTGCAAACGCATGCGCTCGACGCGTTGGCCATCACCGCGTCAAGCTACAGCAGTGGAGAACATGTCACCTTCTATCAGGGCAAGCAGTCCATAGCAGCCTGGAGGCGAAATCAGCGCATCGCCATTCCTACCACCATTCACTACGACCATCTGTTGGCCAGCGCCGCCATTCCGCTCATTTTTGCGCCCGTTGCACTTCCCTTGAACGGACCCCGAGCCTATTTCGGCGACGGATCCGTCCGACAGACCTCACCGCTCTCTCCTGCCATTCACTTGGGGGCTGAGCAGCTCTTCGTGATTGGCTCAGCCAAGCCGCCAGAGCCCAGCACTGCAGACGCGCAGGACGCGCCCGCCCCGAGCCTGTCGGAGGTCATTGGACACAGCCTATCGAGCATCTTCATTGATGCGCTTCCAGCAGACCTTGAGCGACTCGAACGAATCAATCAGACGCTCTCACGCGTTCCCGCCGGGTCTGCTGAAGTCAATGGTCTGCGCCCCATTCGAGTGATGACCATCTTCCCCAGCCAGCGCATCGACCACCTCGCGCAGGCTCACCTTCAAGCGCTCCCTCAGAGCGTTCAGCGATTGATGCGCCTGTTGGGCGATCGCAGTCAGCGTCAGACCCGATCGGCCCGGGGAGGAGCCCTTCTCAGCTACCTCCTCTTTGAATCTGACTTCACCCGAAGCCTGGTTGCACTCGGTGAACAAGACGCCTGGAATCAGCGACAGCAGATTGCCGACTTTTTGGGATTCTCAGAACCCAACAAAAACGCCCACGACCAGCGCAGCTGAGAAGGCCCAAGAACCTGCGGCGCGCAAGCGATCGACGCTGCGATCGACCACGCCAGTCACTTGCCCTGAATGAGGAGTAGGGCCATACCCTGTGATCATCGGCCGCACCAGATTCTGTCCCTTACGGATTCGGTAGAACACGATGGCAATCACGTGAAGCAGCACCAATCCCATCAGAAGCGGCTCAGTGGTGAGATGCACCCAGCCCGCCCATTCCACCCAATCACTGGACACCACGGCGACCAGAGGGCCGTCATAGGCGATTTCGTCCGTCGTCGCCAGCCCCGCCAGGGCCTGGATCAGGAAGACGCCCAACAAGGCCACCACCGACAGGGCTCCCAAGGGGTTGTGGCCTAAGCCGGACCACGCCCGCCCGCGGAGGTAAGCCACCAGGCGCGCAGGCGTCGGCAGAAACTGGGAAAACCTTGCGGTCGCCCCGCCCCAGACGCCCCAGATCAGCCGAAAGAGCAGAAGGGAGAGCACGAATCCGCCGATCCGACCGTGCCAGTCCATCAGGCCGAGCTTAACCGTGACGAAAGACCCCAGCACCCCGAGCGCCAGTAGCCAATGAAAGAGACGCGTGGGCAAATCCCAAACGAGGACTTGTGGTTCATGAGCAGAGGGCTTCGAGGGCTGCGTGGGCTTCATAGGAGTAAATCCTACCCTGGGCGAATCCCTCTCAGCTTGCGTATCATCAAGTCCCATGAAAACCTCTCGCGCGATCCTCTGCGGCCTCGCAGCCGCCCTCTCTCTCTCCATTCAGCCCCTTGCACTCGCTCAGACACGAGCACCCAAGCCGGTCGAGGTTAGACAGGTCGAGGGCATTCAAGAGTACCGGCTCTCAAACGGACTGCAGGTGCTTCTGGTGCCTGATGCCTCGAAGCCGACAACGACCGTGAACCTGACGATTCGCGTCGGTTCGAAGCATGAGAACTACGGCGAAACAGGCATGGCTCACCTGCTCGAGCATCTTCTCTTTAAAGCGTCCGATCAGTACCCAGATGCCCTCGCAGAGTTCAGTCGACGAGGCTTTCGAGCCAACGGAACCACCTGGCTAGACCGCACCAACTACTTCGCCAGCTTTGCTGAGAATGAGGCCAACCTGAACTGGTACTTGGGGTGGCTTGCAGACGCCATGATCTCGGCCAAGGTGTCCCGAAAGGATCTGGATACCGAGATGACGGTGGTCCGCAACGAGATGGAGATGGGTGAGAACAGCCCCTTCGGTGTGCTCTTCGAGCGCACCGTGGCCGCCATGTACCAATGGCACAACTATGGCAACAGCACGATTGGGGCCCGCTCAGACGTGGAAGGCGTCAGCATTGATCGCCTCCGCGCCTTCTACAAGCGTTACTACCAGCCTGACAACGCCACGCTGGTGATCTCCGGAAAATTCAAACCTGAGCAGGTCCTCGCCACCCTGCAGAAAACCTTTGCACCGATCCCCAAGCCCAAACGCGTCCTTCAACCGCTCTACACGCGCGACCCCGTCCAAGATGGATCGCGTGAGGTCACCATTCGGCGGGTGGGCGGCGTACCGTTGCTGCTGGCCGGCTACCATATCCCCGAAGGTGCTCACCCCGACACTGCAGCGATTGAACTGCTCAACCGGATGCTGAGCGAGGCCCCTGCTGGGCGCCTGCATAAGGCGCTGGTGGAACAGAAGCTCGCGGCCGAGGTCTTCGGGTTCAACGCCAATCTCGCTGACCCCGGCTTCCTGCTCTTTGGCGCGCAGCTCTCGCCTGATCAAGATTCAATGGCTGCCCGAAAGGCCCTGATCGACACCCTGGAGGGCCTCTCAAAAGCACCGCTGACCGAGGACGAGCTGGTCCGTGCGAAAGCCAACTGGCTTCGTGACTGGGATCAACAGTTCACGGACCCTGAGAAGGTGGGTGTCGCCCTGAGTGAGGCCATTGCACAAGGCGATTGGAGGCTCTTTTTTCTGATGAGAGACCGAGTCAAGGCCGTCGACCTTGCGACAGTCAATCGGGTCGCAGCGCAGTGGCTCCTCGCCGACAACCGAACCTTGGCGAACTATCAGCCCACGGCCAAGCCCAACCGCGCACCGAGCCTGACTCCGATCAATCTAGAGGCGCAGCTTGCACAGTTCAAGCCAGTCAAGTCCGTGAGCCAGTCCGAGGCGTTTGACGTGACCCCGGCCAATATCTCCAAACGCACCCAACTCGTGAAGGTCGCTCCGGGACTCTCCCTCTCTCTGTTGAGCAAGTCTGTTCGAGGCCAAGCCGTCAAAGCCAATCTCACGCTTCATCTCGGAAGCCTCGACACCCTCAAGGGCCAAGATGTGCCCGGCACGCTCTTGCCTATGCTGCTCGATAAAGGGACCAACAGCATGAGCCGCCAGGCGCTTCAGGACAAACTGACTGCGCTCCAGAGCACCGTGCAGTTCAGCGGAAATGCAGAGCGCATCACGGCCTCTATCGTCTCCACGCGAGAGCGTCTGCCTGAGGTCCTCTCGTTGGTTGCTCAGATGCTGAGGGAGACCCGCATCGACCCAGCAGTCTTTGAGGAGGTGCGAGCACAAGTGCTCGCCATGATCGCTTCCCAGAAAGACGAACCTGAGGCGCGCGCAGAAAATGCACTTGATCGCTGGAACAACCCCTATCCCAAGGGTGATGTCCGCTACTCGATGGACTTTGCCGAGTCAGAGGCTGCGATCCGAACAGTCAGCCGTGAGGCGGTCATCGACTTCCATCAGCGCATGCTCGGACTCGGTCATGCACAGCTCTCCGTCGTTGGAGACTTTGACGCAAAGGGCCTTGAATCTGCCATTCGCAAGGCGTTCGAGGGATGGGCACCCAAGGCGGCCTATCAGCGCCTGCCTCGTCCTCATGTGCCTGCCAAAGCCACGCGCATCCAGATTCAGACACCGGACAAGCAGAATGCCGCACTTGCACTCAGACTGCCACTGACCCTCCAAGAGTACAGCGCTGACCATGCAGCCCTTTTGGTTGCGAATTTTGCGTTCGGAGGGTCGACCAGTGCCCGGCTCTGGATGCGCATCCGTGAGAAGGAGGGTCTCTCTTACGAGGTTCGCTCTCGGCTGGTGATGAATCCTTTTGAACCGGCTTCTCGTTTGGAGGGTTGGGCCATCTTCGCTCCGCAGAATCGAGCCAAGGTAGAGAAGGCCTTTGCTGAGGAGTTCGCGAAAGCCAAGCAAGACGGTTTTGGCAAAGATGAGATTGAGGCGGCCAAGCGCGGGCTCCTGAATTTCCGACAACTCGCAAGAGCACAGGACGACCGACTGGCGTCGGATCTGTCTCGACATGCGAACATGGGACGCCCCTTTGCGAAAGAGACGGAGTTCGACCAACAAATCGCCTCAGTGACTCCCCAGCAGGCATCCGCTGCATGGAATCGATATGTTCAGCCTGAGTCGATCGCCTACGCAGTGGCTGGAGACTTTAAGGACTAAGGCCGTCTAACCACGCTGGGCGGGGGGCGCCACGCGCGCCCCGGTCTGGCCATGTCGAAGCAAGGCCTGCTCTACAAATCCGCTAGCCTTCGCCCATTCCACGAACTGCGAGAGCGCTGATTGAGCCACCGCCCCTCGGACCTTGGCGCAGCCCATCGCCTGCTCAATGACCATAAACGGCTCATCCAGAAACCGGAGTCCCTCGACCCGTTGGCAGTCGAGCGCGAGTTGTTCGCGCACGCCGGCTGCCACCTCTGCACCTGAAGCCACAAATTCATCGACGACCGTCTGTGAAGTCTGAGCGCGCACCAGAGTGGCCTGCTGAATCGCGCGTGTCAGGTAGAGGTCGTAGGCGCTGCCTTGCCCAACCACGATTCGATGGCCAGCCTGATCTGCCTCTGACTGGTGCCTGAGCGGACTTGAATCCCGAACCAAATAGCAGCCCTCGATCAGCACATAGGGGGGCGTGAACAAGATGGTTTCCCCCCGCTTGGGGTCGATGGCGAAAAAGCCAATGTCGGCCTTCCCTGAGGACACTGCCTCTACGGACTCCATCGCCTTGTCATAGGCCTGCAGTGACACCTCGAGCCCAAGCTGTCGTCCAAACTCCCGCGCCAGATCAACGGTGACCCCCATGGGGGCGCCAGACCCATCTCGCCCTGCCAGCACGGCATTGCCAAGATTGATGGAGGCCCTCAGCAGACCCGTTGGTGCCAACGCGCTCCGCTGTGATGGGTCATACGCGGTTGAAGCAGGCGTCAGTGCGGACATCAGGGACTCCTTGGATAGGCAGTTTAAACATGTGCTCTTATCGTAGTCCCTTTCAAGAGGAGCCGTCATGATCATTGACCATCGAACCTACACCCTTAACCCAGGCCGGCAGCAGGCCTACCTCGAACTCTACGAGTCTGAGGGCTTTGAAGTTCAGAAGAAACACCTCGGCCAGCCGATTGGCTATTTCACAGTAGAAATTGGCCCACTGAACCAGGTGGTCCACCTGTGGGGATACGCGAGCATGGCCGAACGGGAGGAAAAGCGCGCTCGCATGGAATCCGATCCAGCGTGGATCGCCTACAAGAAGAAGAGCGCCGAGTCTGGGAACATCGCCCACCAAGAGAACAAGATTCTCAAATCGACCCGGTTCTCACCTGTCTAGGCCTCTGATCAGGCCCTGCTACTGACAGTAAGCCATGGCCTGCCCTGAAGACCGCGCCGTCATCAGGGCGGCCGCTGCGGCATCGATGAGGGACTGGGCTGATTGGGCATCCTCCGGAAAGAGAGCAATCCCTAGGCGGGCCCCTTGCCACTCGTCCAGGGGAATCGGCGGACTCTCCAAGCTTGCTATGAGCCGCTGCGCGACTCTCTCGACGCTCTCGAGATTAGGAATCTGATCCAGGAGCAGTGCAAACTGATCGCGCTCTAGGCGAGCCATGAGGTCGTGCTCTCGCAATTGAGCGCGCACTTTCCCGGCCACTTCAAAGAGCAGTTCATCCCCCACTTCATGACCGAAGCGCTCATTGATGCGCCGAAACCCGCGAATGTCTACGACCACCAACGCCATGAGACGTGGCTTTCCCTGGGCCGTCTGGAGACGCTCCGTGACCGCCTGAACAAAACCCCTGCGGTGCGCGACTCCGGTCAGACTGTCGATCGCGGAGAGCCGCTCAAGGGATTGATGCAGATGCTGAACCTGGGTGATCGCGTCTAGCCATCGCTCCGCGATCTTGGCCAATACTGCGCCCTGCTCGGCCGCCTCAGGCGAGAGACACTGGGGCTCGATGAGCCGCAGCCGACGCCCCATCGAACCTGTCGAAACCAGATACACCCCGTGCTCCGGACGCGCAGGTCCAAGTGAGAATCGGGGCATCGATGCACTGAGGTCACAGCCTGAGGCTTGGTGCAGTGCGACCAAGGCATGCGCAAGACTGGCCCAAACCTCCTCTGCACCTGTCTGTTCAGTCAATGTGAGCGCCGCAGCACCCAGAGAAAAAGTAGCCATTGACGGAATGCTAGTCGAAACATCCGCATGGCTACAACCACAAGAGTGAAGCAATTTGGACACGAAATTGTCACGCCCGCGTGTTGAAGTTCCGTTTCACCAAAATCATGCAGCCGACGGCGGGGAGGCCATACGTGGATGCAAACAGCTTTCTGATGTTCCGCAAGGAGCTCAGCTCCCGAGGAATCGTTTTCTCGTACAGTGGGTATCTCAACGATGACATCCTGACGGGTATTGGCAATGCGCTGCGCACCAAGCTCGCACTCGACCATACCGACGCCAAGATTTCACGCGGAATCTTTTCTGCGTTCGTGGAGCAGGTTCAGAACGTCATTCGTTACTCCGCCGAATCCCGCGGCCCAGAGCTCGACGAGGATGGCGAACCCGTGGACGACCCCTTTCTTCAAGAGATTCGCTACGGGCTGGTGGCGATTGGCGACCATCCCGACGGGGTTCGGTTTGTCACCTGCGGAAATATGATCGAGACCCAACACGTGGATCGCATTCGAGAGGCACTCGAATCCATTAAGGGGCTCGACCGAAAAGAGCTCACCAAGCTCATGCGCGAGCAGCTCAAAGATGGGCCTCCAGAGGGCTCCAAAGGCGCAGGCGTGGGCTTCATCTCGATTGCACGTGAGGCCAATGGCCGGTGGGAGTACGAGATTCTGCCCACTGAAGATCCCAACTATTGCTTCTTCTGCTTTGAAGCCCATTTTTGAGCTGAGACACCATGGATAAAATCTCAATTGCATCAACCGCACGCACACCGGCTGTGGAATTCGACCCCGAAGCTCGCACTTTTGTGCTCAGCGGCGAGTCTTACCCCGAAGATCCGTTCAAGTTCTTCGCGGATCCTCTGGCCACCATCAATGCCTTTCTGGACCAGTCACACGAGGGGCCGGTGCACTTTTCTTTCAAGCTCACTTATTTCAATAGCTCCTCTGCGAAGGTGCTCATGGATCTGTTCTGTGCGCTGGAAGAGTCCGCTGGGCGCGGAAATGACATCTCAGTCGATTGGGTCTACGCCGAAGACGATGACAACATGCTTGAGCTCGGGGAAGAATTCTCTGAGGAGCTTTCTGCTGCCAAGTTCACACTCAAGCCCATCGCTGAGTAGACGTGTCGGCAGAGCTTCTCACCCAAGAGCTGGAGACGCTGGCCTGGTGCGAGCGTCTCATGGAGGAGGTCCAGGGGAAGATTCCACGGGACGACTTTGAGAAGCTCCACAAGAGCTACAAGCGACTGCTCAAGGATTTCAATCGCATCATTCGCATCAGCGATCGAAATGAGCTCCGCCTTCAGAATTTATCTGAAGAGCTCACCAAGGAGAAGGCCAAGCTCGAGGGCTTGGCCAACCAGCTCTCGAGTTACCTCCCCCGCCAGGTTTTTGAGTCCATCTTCGCCGGGAAGCAAACGCTCGAGATCAAGACCAAGCGCCGTCTACTCACGGTGTTCTTCTCTGATATTCAGGGCTTCACCAAGATCTCGGAAGCACTGCAGCCTGAAAAACTCACGCACTACCTGAATCAGTACTTTTCGGAGATGTCTCGGATCGCCCTCAAGCATGGTGGCACCATCGACAAGTTCATCGGGGACGCCATGATGGTCTTCTTCGGGGATCCGGAGACGCGTGGGGATCGTGCAGACGCCTTGGCAGCCGTTTCGATGGCGGTGGAGATGCAGGAGCGTCTCGCGGAGCTCAATCTCGCATGGCAGGCCGAAGGACTCCAGTATCCATTCATTACCCGAATGGGCTTGAACACGGGTTATTGCAATGTTGGGAACTTTGGCAGCGCAGAGCGCATGGCCTACACGATCATTGGCGGCGAAGTGAATCTCACGGCTCGAATCGAGAGTGCCTGCGAGGCGGGAGGCGTGCTTCTCTCTTATGAGACCTACTCGCTGGTTCAAGACCATATGCTGGCAGTTGAGCGTGAGCCACTGACGCTCAAGGGCATTGGACGTCCCGTCAGAACCTTCGCCATCAAGAATTTCTATGGGCAGGCCACCCATTCGAGTGAGGATCTCCCGATCAAGTTCGCGCTTCCCGGTGCGACGGAGAGCCTTGAGATTCACCCCTCGCAACTCTCACTGCCAGAGCGCATTGCGCTAGTGGCCAGCCTACGTTCAATCGCCAGTCAACTGGAAGGAGCCAGTGATGCTGCACCAAGCTAGAACCGTCAAGACCATTCTTCGTGAGCAATGGGCCGTGGAGGAACACGAGCCCTGTGGCCCGTTTATCAATAAGATCCGCGCGGTTGAAGATGTATTTATTGTTCCTGTGGTCGACCGAAATGGAGCGCCGATTGGGCTCATCGAGAAGGGATCAGCACTCAATCTCGCTGCGAATCCCCTGCACTACTCGGTCTTTGAGAAACGAAGCGTTCGCATGCTGATGCAAGATGATTTCGCATCGTTCGATGAAAACATGAGCATTGACGACGTGAGCTCGGCCCTCCTCGAACAAGGCGGAAACCTCAGCCGCGGGGGCTTTCTCATCACCCGTGAGGGTAAGTACGTGGGCATTGGTCTGAATACCGACATGCTCAATTACCTGGTCGAAGCGAACGAAGAAAAGGCCCATGCGCTGGCCGAGATCAACTCAGAAATCATGGACTCGGTGAATTATGCGAGTCGTATTCAGCAGAGCCTGCTTCCCAACGATGACTTCATGCGAGAGCACTTGAGCGGGCTAGGGATTCTCTGGGAGCCACGGGACGTCGTGGGCGGAGATGTGTATTGGCGCTCCCCAACCCACAACGACTGCTTCACCCTTGTGCTCATCGACTGCACCGGACACGGAGTGCCAGGCTCGTTGATGTCAATGCTGGTGGTGACCTCACTCAGCCGTATCTATGCTGAGAACCCGTCTATTCGTCCGGGTGAGGCTTTGGCCAAGACAGGTGACTTAGTCCGGCGCGCCCTGAACCAGGATCGAGACGACGCAACCTCCAATGACGGATTCGACGCGGGGGCCTGCATGGTGGACCTCGCTGCACAGCGGGTCGTGTTTGCCGGTGCTCGAACCAATTGCTTTGTCATTCCGAAGACGAGTGAATCAGTGATTCGACTGGTCGGTGACAGGATGGCACTGGGGTACCCCGGCAGCCAGCCGCATGAAGCCCTTGAGGAGGTCGATGTCCCCCTTGGCGACTGCCACATCTTCGCCATGGGGTCAGATGGCATCTTTGATCAGCCGGGTGGCCCCAACCGTCGAGCTTTCGGCCCGAAGCGTTGGATTGAAGCCCTCGAATCGAATCGGCACGAGCGCGCAGACGGCTTAATTGCGAAGCTCCATCAGGTGGTGACAGACTGGCGTGGTCAAGAAGTTCGACGCGACGATCTCTCGGCCTTGGCGTTTTCGGTCTAGCCTCAGCACGCTACTTTTTGACCAACGGGCAGATGGAGCCCAAAAGGATTCCATCGGGCCCGTTGTCACCGCGAACCGGACGCCAGTTCGAGTTCACCTTCACCACTCGCGTCGGCCGCCCCGTGGCCTGCTTGCCGGAGTATCGACGCTCCAGGCGTGTTCGGGCCCGTTGCCCAGCGCAATCGAGCTCCTCCAGATACAGCGTAGAGAGATGGCCCATGAGGTCTGGATGCCGTCGGTCCTCAATTCGCCAGACCAAGGCCCCCTCTGTGGTGCGACGAATGGAATACATTTCTGCATACGACACTCTCCCACTCGCCTTGTCGAGCATGAGATAGAGGTCAGCCCGAGCCGGGCTCGGTATGAAGGCAGCGCTCAAGAGGGTCAGGCAGAGGGAAAGACTAAAAATGCGATTCATGCCATTAGAATCGGACTTATGCTGCTGACCTTGAGACGTTTCAGACTGTTCTCCCTCATGCTCTTTGCCCCAGGATGGGCTCTGGCACAGGCCCCCACGGTTGCTGGAGGGAGCGACGAGCCTCCTCCCCCTCCTCCGCCGAACTGTAGCGTGGCTGCCTTTCGCACACTCGCCCTAGAGACCCCAGAGACCCGGCGCACGGCCGCAGCAATGGCTTGGCTGAAGAGCACGGGCAAGGACTGTAGCTTGGATCGACTGGTCCTGATTCGCAACAATCGAGTGCAATGGTTGGGCGTGGTCGACTCTGCAAGCCTGGCCGGGGAAATCGATCGTCTGATTGAAGAAAAGTCTACGGACGCCCCGTCGACGGTTCAAAGCCTCTACACCTCGGCTGCCCCCGCCGGGGGAGCTGCACCCGCGTCCAAGTGATTGCAGCTGTCGAGCTGAGTCCGCTGACCGAGGCCATCCAGCTGGCTGTTGCACCGGTGTTCTTACTGACGGGCGTTGCAGGCATGCTCAACGCGCTTGGAACGCGGCTGGCTCGCGTGATTGATCGGGCCAGACACCTCCAGTCGGTCTCGGAGTTATTGCAGCCAGACCACACTCAGAAGCGGCTTCAGATCGAGGAGGAGTTGAGGTCTCTACAGCTTCGGGGCCGAGTGATCAATTGGGCGACTGCCCTGATGGTGGTCTGCGCGGTCCTGATCGGTCTGACTGTGATGGAGCTCTTTTACTCAGCCGGAATGGCAGGGCGACTGCAGCTCTCTCAATGGGTGTCGGTGACCTTCTTGGGCGGGTTCGGTGCCTTCATCACCGCCTGCCTGCTCTACCTGGCCGAGATTCTCTTGGCCTCACAGAGCGTGAGAATCGGACGGTAAAGGACCGCCCGCCGCCTCTTTAGTGCTTTTCGCCAGCCACAATATCGTAAACGGCCAGCGCCAGGCCCCCCACCAAGATGATGGTGATGTCGAGCTGGGGCAGCTTGAAGATATATGGCAGGAAAAACGCCGCCAACAGAATGAGGGCAATGAGCCCGCCCAAGGGCGTTTTTTTATTGCTTACGGTGTTCGGATTCATGAGTCGACTCGCTTGTGAAATTCTGAGACCAACCAACGCAGGCTGCGCAGAAGCCGCCCGTCCTGACGGAAGGCCCCCACAGCCTGTACCCCCAAGGGAAGCCCGGCATCACCCTGCAGGAGAGGCAGGTTGACAGCGGGCAGACCACCCAGCGTCCAGACCGTTTGCATGATCGGGTTTCCCGTACTCTCAAGCCCCAGGGGAGCCACACCCAGCGCGGCTGGGCATAGGATGGCGTCGTACCGATCGAAGAACTCATCGAAGGCATGACGAACGTGCGGCATGCGACGCTTGGCCTTCAGGTACTCTGCAGCGGGAATCGCATGAGCCTTGTCAAGCCGTGCCTGCATGGCCGGGCTGAGCCCGTCTCGGTGATGAAGCCACTCGGACATCAGCGCCAAGGCGAGTTCTGGCTCATTGACCAGGGCCTGCCATTCCACCGCCTGCTCCACCACAGAGGGAAGCTGCAGAACCTCCACCTCGTCTCCCATCAACTCCAGGAAGGCAAGATAGGCCTCCTGTGCACTCGGCTCGACCCGATCCCACCAAGGGGTGCGCACGAAGCAGAATTTTGGGCTGACGGGTGGGCTTTGAAGGGCGATGTCATGAAACCGATGAGCGGCCATGCCGAAACTCGCCTCATCTGCCCCATCGTCTCCCGCGATGACCTGGGCCACTCGAGCCAGATCCTCTAGATTCCTGGCAAAGAGCCCCACCTGATCCAAACTGGGAGACTGCTCGAACATACCGGTCCGAGGAATGAGGCCAAAGCTGGGCTTAAAGCCATAGACCCCACAGAAAGACGCCGGTCGAATCACAGAGCCATTGGTCTGCGAGCCAATAGAGACGGGAACAAGCCCAGCAGCCACCGCTGCCGCCGACCCACTGGATGAACCCCCGGGAGTTCGATCGAGGGCGTGAGGATTGCGAGTCGCAGCAGGATGGAAAGTGGCGAACTCGGTCGTCGCCGTTTTGCCAAGAATGAGGGCGCCGGCCTCTCGCAAGCGCCGGACCAAGGTGGCATCTGCAATCGCGTAGCGTCCCGCATGAATGGGACTTCCATACTCCGTCGCAAAATCCACCGTATCGATGATGTCCTTGATGCCGACGGGAACCCCGAAGAGCGGGCCTGCAGGCATGCCTGCATGTCTCTGCGACTGAAGGCGCTCAATCTGGTCCTGAACAGGCTCCCCGCCCAAAGAGACGAATGCCGAGATGGCTTGATCTGCTTGCTCTGCGAATGCCACGTGCGCCGAGAGCGTGTCTTCAAGACCCAACTCACCCTTGGCGCAGCCGTCTGCCCACTCCTGGGCGGTCAATGTGCTGGTTGTTCTCTCAGTCATTACATGTTCTTAAAGACGTTGGGATCCACCACCGATTCATCGGTCGGATCGTAGGGCACCTCTTCGACTTGATTGAAAAACTGATCAGGCAGATAGGTGACCATGGACGGGTAAATGTAGGTGAGGGCCAGTGTGAGAAGGACCATCCCCACAAACGGGAAGCAACCCTTGAAGATGGTCCAGAGCTCAAGCTCCTTGGGTGCGACCCCCTTGAGATAGTACGCCGACATGGCCATGGGTGGCGTGAGGAAGGATGTCTGCAGGTTAATGGCGATCAGGATGCCAAAGAGAATCGGGTCTACACCAAAGTGCGGCAGCAAGGGCAAGAAGATGGGCACAAAGATGATGATGATCTCAGACCACTCCAGGGGCCAGCCCAGGATAAAAATGATGAGCTGTGCAAGCAGTAAGAACTGAACCGGAGTGAGGTCAAGTGCCATGAGCATATCTTTGACGATGTGCTCCCCTCCGAGGTAAGAAAACACTGAGGAGAAGGTGGCTGCCCCGACGAACAAGAAGCAGACCATGGCTGAGGTTCGCGCCGTGAGGTAGACGGACTCGCGTAAGCGCTGCCAGCTGAAGGCGCGATAGACCACCGCCAGGATAATCCCGCCCAAGGCTCCCATCGCTGCCGCCTCGCTGGGCGTTGCAAGCCCGAAGAGAATGCTTCCCAACACCGCCATGATCAGTGCAGCCAAGGGCACGAATGCCTTAAACACCAAAAGAATGCTCTCCATCACGCTGTAATGCTGGAGCTCCTTAGGCTTGGGGCAGAGGGAGGGGTTGATGGTGGCTCGGATGATGACGTAAAGGATGTACATCCCTGCTAACGCAAAGCCCGGGATGATGGCGGCTGCATAAAGCTTGACCACGGACACACTGGCCGTCGCGGCGTATACGATCAGCAGAATGGACGGAGGAATCAAAATACCGAGGGTTCCCCCGGCCGTGATCACGCCAGACGAGATCTTGTGGTCATAGCCAGCCTTGAGCATGGCAGGCAAGGCAATGAGACCCATAAGCGTCACCACCGCCCCCACAATGCCCGTGGCCGTTGCAAACAGTGCGCAGGTGACCAGTGCGGCCACAGCCATCGAGCCCGGCAGGAAACGCAGGCCCACTTGGAGACTGAGGAACAGCCGATCGAGAATGTTGGCCCGCTCAATGATGTAGCCCATGAACAAAAACAGCGGAATGGAGATGAGCACATCGTTGTTCATCACGCTGAAGGTGTTCTGAACGAAGAGATAAAAGATGCGGTTATCCGAGAGCAGCTGCATGGGATCGAAATAGGCATAAAAGCCAAATCCGATCCCCATGGCCATGAGGGTGAACGCAATGGGGAAACCCAGGAAGATAAAGACAATGAACAGGCCCAGCATGAAGAGGGCTACCATCGGATCGCTCATTGCTTACTCCTTGTGACCGTGTTGTTGTTGCAGGACCACTTCAAGCTCCTCTACATCCCCTTCGCGGGCCGGCCACTGGCCCGTTTGGATGCAGATGAGGCAACGCATCACCTCAGCCACCCCACCGATCAGCAGGGTGACGCCAGCCACGAAGATCACCGACTTGAGCGGCCATACGGGAACGCCCGCAGGGCTGTTGACACTGGACTCCAAGATGGAGGCAGAGTCGAATGCATAGAAGAATCCGGTGTAGACCATTGCAAAGATGGCCGGGAAGAAGAAGAGGAAATAGAGCGCCAAGTCCACTTTGGCCTGTGTGACGGGCTTCCACTTTCTATAAATGAAGTCGCCGCGAACATGGCTACCACGAGACATGGCGTAGGCGCCTGACATCATGAAGAGCGCTCCGTACATCATGTAGCTCATGTCGAATGCCCATGCGGTGGGCGCACTCAAGACATAGCGCATGAACACTTCGAAGCAGGTACTCGCGGCGAGTACAAGGACGCACCAGGAGAAGGCGTGACCGATTGATTTGTTGAGGGAGTCTATTCGGCGGATCCAGTCGTGCATGCTGCTGGCCTCTTGTTCAAATTGGACAAATCATTTCTACACATCAAAAAAAAGAGCTGCTCGGGAAACCCCTCGCAGCTCTTGTCGGCTCTGACCACTTACTTAGGAAGTTTAACCTTCTGAACGTGCTCATAGGCACGCTTGTAATCCGCTTCATTGGTGAAGTGATAGAAACCAACCCGCTTGGACCAGGCCTTCACGGAGTCGTTGATCTCTTTGAACATCTCCACTTCCTTCTCGAGCTTGGCCGTGACCACGTCCCAAGCCTTGAGCTGACCTGCGTAGACATCAGCCGTGGTGCGTGACACCTGAACCTTGTGCTTCGTGATGAGCTCTTGCAGGTCTTTTGAGTAGTTGTCGTGTGCCAGTGCAGTATTGGCCAGAGACGTCGCCTCAGCAGCGTACTTCAGGATGGCCTGCAGATCCTTTGGCAGCGAGTTGTACTTGTCTTTGTTGAACACGATTTCAAAGAACTCTTGGGCCTGGTGATAAGAGCCCATGGAGTAATACTTCGCCACGTCTTGAGCACCAAAACGCTTGTCGGAGGTGGGATTGTTGAACTCGAACGCGTCAATCACACCACGCTGCATGGCAGGAACAATCTCGCCACCGGGAAGCTGTGCAACGGCCATGCCCATTTCCTGGAGCATATCTGCAGCGAGGCCGACGGTACGGTACTTGAAGCCTTTGAGCTCAGACGCCTTCTTTGGAGGAGTCTTCTTGAACCAGCCAAGGGGCTGCGAGGGCATGGGGAAGGTAAAGAAACCAACCACGTTCAGGCCCAGCTTAGCCACGAGCTTATCCCACAGCTGCTGACCGCCACCCTGGTAAATCCAGGTCAGGCCGATCTCGGGGGTTGCACCACTCACGGGGCTGGTACCGAAGAGAGCCGCACTCTTGTTCTTGCCGTACCAGTAGGCCGACACATGGTGACCACCGTCGAGCACGCCCTTGGAAACGGCGTCGATGATCTCGAAGGGCTTGACCACTGCGCCTGCAGGCAGGTATTCCATCTTGAGACGTCCGCCGGCCATTTCGTTGACACGAGCAACATACTGCTGAGCCATTTCCGAGAAAATGTCACCAGCGCCCCAGGAGCCCTGGATCTTCAGCACGATGGGGCTTTGCGCGACAGCCACCATGGGCGCTGAGGCAATGGGAGCCACCACGGCAGCGGTAGCGGCCTTGCTGAAAAATTTACGACGTCCTGCTGCGACTTGACCTTCTGCAGTAGCCTCAACGGCCGCCACTTCGTGTTGGGATTGCTTCATCGATGTCTCCTCGATTGGAACCGCAATAAAAACGCCGCACGGGTGCGCGGCCCTTCACAGAGTCTAGCGAAACCCCGAGTCCTCGGGAGCTTGGGCTGGCTCGGTAGTTTCCCCATATGTTCAATCCAAGCGCCGCTCACGCACGAAGAGCGCATAGAGGGCGGGAAGAGAGAGCAGCGTCAACAAGGTCGCAACGACCAGCCCCCCCATGATGGCGACTGCCATGGGCCCCCAGAACACGCTTCCTTGTAGGGGAATCATGGCCAAAACGGCTGCAGCTGCAGTGAGGGTAATGGGCCGAAAGCGCCGAACCGTTGCCTCAACAATGGCCTCGAGGATGGGTCTTCCCGCCGACCGCTCTCTCTCGATCTGATCAATGAGGATGACTGAGTTGCGCATGATCATGCCCATCAGGGCAATCACACCCAGCATGGCAACGAATCCAAACGGTCGGTCGAGCAGCAAGAGCGCTGCGGCCACGCCTGCAATGCCCAGCGGGGCTGTAGCCAGGACCATCAGGCTTCGCGGTGTGCTCTGGAGTTGAAGCACCAAAAGGGTGAAGGTGATGAAGAGCATGATCGGAAGGCCCTTGAAAATCGAGGCCTGGCCCTTGCCGCTCTCTTCGGTCTCGCCGCCCACTTCAATCTCAACCCCCACCGGCAGCTTGGCGATCACAGGCTGAAGCTGTTGCATGATTTCAGCCTGGACCGAGGGCCCTTGCCGGCCCTCTCGGACCGTGCCCTGAAGGGTCATGGCAAATCGACGGTCTTTGCGCCAAAGGATGCCAGGCTCCCAAACCAGAGCGATGGACGCAATCTTCTCGAGAGGCACGAGTGCACCAGACTGTGAGGACAGCAGCAGCTCTCGTAGATCAGCCAGCTGATCACGCTCCGAGGCAGGCAACTTCATCTCGATCGGCAGCAGCTTGTCTTCGTCGCGGAACTCTCCAACCAGAACGCCTGAGAATCGAGCCTTCAGGGACTGGGCCACCACAAGCGGGCTCACTCCCAATTCACGGGCGCGGGCCAAATCAAGGTCCACCTTGGCCACCGGCCGTGACTGATTCCAGTTGCTGTGCAGGCCAATCAGATCGGGGTGCTGGCGCATGATGGGTTCCACCAGAGGCTGGGCCTGCCGGAGGGTGTCGATGTGATCCGCCACCAGTCGAATTTGAACGGGATACGGTACGGGGGGCCCATTTGGAAGGAGCTTGGCGCGGATACGTGCCTCTGGGGCCACCTGCACCAACTGCTCTGACAGTGCCTTCACAATGGCCTGACGATTGGCGCCCGGTTTGGGCAGAATGATCATCTGCCCGACGTTGGCCTGAGGAAAGATCACATCCAGCGGCATAAAGAAGCGCGGTGCGCCAGAGCCAATCCAATTGGTGACGCTGCCCACACCTTCGACACTCAGAGCGACGGCCTCCAATCGTTTGGCGACCGCTTCTGTTTCAGACATGCCGGTTCCCTCAGCGAGGGTGAAGTCCACCAGAATCTCCGGACGAGACGAGTCTGGGAAAAACTGCTGCTCAACCTTGCCCATGCCCATGATGCCTGCAACGAAGGTCAACACTGTCAACAGCAAGACCAGAAGCGGGCGTCGAACGCACCCATTCAAAATGAGGCGAAAGGCTCGATAGAATCCGCCCTCGAACTGCGCCTCCTCAGTGTGAGCGTGGCGAGCGCGTGGCGCACGCAGCATCCAGTAACCGAGGCTGGGCACAAAGATGACCGATACCAGCCAAGACACCAAGAGCGCGGCAGCCGTCACCGCAAAAATCGCGAAGGTGTACTCACCAACGGCTGACTCAGCAATGCCAATCGGCAGGAAGCCCACCGCGGTGATGAGGGTTCCTGTGAGCATGGGCATGGCGGTCAATTCGTAAGCGGCCGTTGCCGCTTCCAGTCGACTGGCCCCTTCCTCCAGCTTTCGAACCATCATTTCCACCACGATGATGGCATCGTCGACCAGCAGGCCGAGCGCAATGATCAACGACCCCAGCGAGATCTTGTGGATGCCCACACCCCAGATGTTCATCACGAGAAACGTCACCGCCAAGACCAGTGGGATGCTAATGGCCACAATGAGGCCTGGTCTCGGATCCAGCCTGAGCGGCTTGGAATGCAGGCCCAGCGCAATGAGGCTCACCCCTAGGACGATGGCAATCGCCTCGGCCAGAACCTTCAGGAACTCTTGAACAGAGCTTGCAACCACCTTGGGCTGGTCCTGAACCCGCTCGAGCTGCACGCCAATCGGGAGCGACTCCAGAATACGCGGGAGCTGGGCCTCGAGCGACTGTCCGAGGGTGATGATGTTGCCCCCTTTGCGCATCGAAACCCCCAGCACCAAGACCTCCTGGCCGTTGAACCTGACCTTGGGCGTAGCGGGGTCGACCACCGCGCGCTTGACCCGCGCAATGTCAGAGAGCCGGAGTACGTTCGACCCGGCGCGGATGGGCATCTGTTCCAGGGAAGCGAGATTTACAAACTGCCCCTCAACTCGAACCGGGATTTCGAACGGCTTGGTCTGAAGCCGCCCGGCATCGGCCACCGCATTCTGCTGACTGATCTGACGGGCTACGTCATCGGAGCTCAACCCATATCGCGCCAACTCGCGACGCGCCAGCTCGATGAAGACGCGCTCCTGCTGTTGGCCGAAGATTTCGACCTTGCCGACATCCTGCACATTCAAAAGCTGGTTGCGAACCTGACGAGAAAAGTCTGATAACTCTGCCTGTGTATAGCCTGGTGCGGAGAGGGCGAACATCACCCCAAAGGTGTCGCCGAAGTCATCGTTGAAGTAAGGCCCCTGAACCCCCTGAGGGAAGGAGTGGGCGGCATCGCCGATTTTCTTGCGCACTGCATAGAAGCGATCCGTGACCTCTTCGGGATTGAAGTCATCAGCCAGTTGGTAAATAACGGTGGTGTGCCCCGGTTTCGAAAAACTGATGATCTTGTCACCGTTGGGCACATCCTGAATGATGCGTTCAATGCGGTCGGCCACCTGCTCTGCCATTTGGGTGGCCGTCGCTCCAGGCCAGTTCATCTGAACCACCATGACCCGGAAATGAAATGGCGGATCCTCGTCCTGTCCGAGCGAAAAATAACTACCGATGCCCAAAAGCAGCAGAGAGACCATCAGGTAGCGAATCAGCGCCGGGTGCGCAATGGCCCAGCGAGAGAGGTTGAAACGCATCATGGGCCAACGGACTCCAAGAGACGCACAGCCTGCCCTTCAACCAAGAGATGCGCGCCCACGGCCACCACCCGATCGCCAGCGGCCAGACCCGATACGACCGTGGCTGAGCGATCATCGACCCCACCGAGCCGGATGGTTCGGCTCACCACACGAAAGGTGCCTGGAGTCTCTCCCGCTTGAACCACCATGACCCGCTGACCATCGAGTAGCGCGGTGGTCGGCAAGACCAGGCGCGCCGATCGGACGGTTGACCCTGCAGATGGAATGACTCCGGCCGGAATCTCAGAGACGGACTGCAGCACGACCAGGGAGGAGCCTCCCGAGACCGACTGGCCGGCCTGCACCCGGACCTCACTGACCTTCCCCCGTCGACTGGCGCGAAGGGTATTGACACCCAACCGGTCCAGGGTGGCCTCGTACTGTGCTCGTGCAACCGCAAGGGCGGCCTGACGTCTGCCGAACTCAGCCTCTGAGATAAACGATTTATCCCTCAACTCGGTGTAGCGGCCAAAGTCGGCTTCCGCTGTGGCCAATTCCGCCCGCGCAGCGGCCGCCTGAACCCGAGCCGCGCTATCGGAGAGCTTTGCGTCTCGGGGGTCCAGCCTCACCAAGGCTTGGCCGGGCTGAACCGAGTCGCCAGGCTTGACCAGCACCTCCATGACCGTCCCGGCAAGCTCAGCCTTGAGCGCCCGCTCCGGCTCCGAAGCGGGCACCACCGCGGTGGTGCGACTCTCGCCTCCCCCGCCAACCGCCTTCAGGACCACCGTCTTGACCAGTGGTGGCAGGACCGCCGGCGGCTCAGACTGAGAACAGGCCATGAGGCCTACCGACACCATGGACACCCAGACAAGCTTTACCTGCATCATCCAGTTTCTCCTTTTGGGCGTCGCACCGCTGCCCATAGCAAGGCCAACCAGCCCACCATCATGAGAAAGCCCCCTATGGGCGTGATGGCACCCCAAGCGGGCATCGCCGTGAAGGCAAGGCCATAAAGCCCCCCGCAAAACGCCAGTATCCCAAGGGAGAAACCCACCCCGGCCACGGCGGCCCCCACCCGAAAAAGGGTGAAATTCACAAGGGCGGCACAGCCCAGCAGGGCAAGCGTATGCCAGAGCTGGAACTGTATGGCCGTTTGAAGCCAAGCGAGCTGCCGCTCGGGCAGATCTGCGAAGAGATGAGAGGCGGCAGCGGCCAGGGCGACTGCCGTGGCGCCAAAGAATCCCGCGAGTCCGAGAAAGACCCGGGTATAGAAAACCGACATCATGGGCGTCCTTATGCTGGTGCGAGTGCTGAGGAGGTTGAACGCTCGAGCGGAAAGGCCGCATCCATCAGAAGCTGGGTGTATTGATGACGGGGCTGGCCAAACACATGCTCAGTCAGACCTGATTCTACGATGCTGCCCTGCCGCATGACCACCACCCGGTGGCTCAAAGCCCTGATGAGTGGGAGGTCATGGCTGATCCAGATCAAGGTGAGGCCCCTTTGATGCTGAAGGTGGACCAGTCGATCTGCGATATCGGCCTGGGTCTGCCAATCAAGTGCACTGGTGGGCTCATCGAGCACAAGGAGTTCGGGCTCTGCCACTAAGGCCCGAGCCAGAGCGACCCGCTGTCGCTGCCCGCCGGACAATTCTGAAGGGAGTCGAACCAGAAGGTCTGTCTCCAGGCCCATCTGATCCATGACGGCCTCGCATCGAGCCTGACGTTGGGGCACAGACAGACCGCCATGATGAAGGATGAGCCCTTCCTCTAGGGATTCGCGCACGGTGAGACGAGGAGACAAGCTCCCCGCCGGATCTTGAGAGACCCACTGAAACCTGCGCCTCTGTGCACGGAGGTCTTGGCGAGAGAGCGCCATCAGGTCACGACCTGCGATCTGAATCTCTCCCGTCTGCTTTCCACTGGCCAGGCGGAGTAAGGCCAGGGCCAGACTCGTCTTTCCACTGCCAGAGGACCCGATCACTCCAAGGGTTTCGCCCTGACTGGCAATGAAGCTCGCCTGATTCACCAGGGCTCGCACCGGGTTTCCAACCAGCCAAGGGCCTGGTGGAGACATGAGGGTGAGTCGACGGATATCAAGGTAGCCATCGCGAGGCTTGGCAGGGGAGATCTGAGGATCTAACCGACGACACAGAAGCTCGCGCGTGACTGCATGGCTGGGACGGTCGAGCAGCTGTTCAACGGGGCCTTCCTCGATGATCTGGCCCTGCGCCATAACCGCCATGCGACCACCCACCGTGCGCACAGCATTGAGGTCATGCGTCAGCAGCATCAGGCTGGCGCCTCTGGACTGCACCCACTGCATCAACCCCTCCAACACCAGGGCCCGAAGGGGTAAGTCAAGGGCTGAGGTGGGCTCGTCGGCGACGATCAGTCGAGCTCCCGAGGCCAGAGCAATGGCAATCAGCGCACGTTGCCTCTCTCCTCCAGAGAGTTCATGCGGATACTGCAAGGACTGACGCTCCGGGTCGTGAAGGCCTGCCGCGAAGAGGACCTCATGAAGAGACACTGAGTGTTCCGGGCGTCGGGCACGCGCACAGTCGATCGCCTCTTGAACCTGGTCGCCTATTCGCTGGACTGGATTGAGCGCCTGATCAACCTCCTGCGGAATCCAAGCAATGTCTCGACCGCGCAGGCCCGAGCAGGCATCGTCGTGTTGAAGGTCGTAGTCTTGCCCCTGCCATGACAAGGTACCCACTCGGTTTGACCCGTCGTCAAGTCCGAGCATCGCTCGAGCAAGACTGGACTTCCCAGCGCCTGACTCACCGACCAGACAGAGCACATCACCCTGCCCCATCGAGAGGGAAAGGTCTCTGAGAACGGGGTTCTCGGGCTCGTAAGAGAGGCTCGCGAGTCGAAGACTTAACACGCGCCTCTCCGGCTCGAGCGAGACTCAAACAAACCCGCTGCGAGGCTCAGGGCCAGCAACAAAAGGAACAACACGCCCACCACAAAGGTGGTCTGCCACCAGGCGCTCTGTGCGGCAGCAGCCTCAGCCAACAAGCCTCCAAGGGTGGGAGCCTCAATCCCCCAGGAGACACCCAGAAAGTCCAGGCTCACCAGCGACAGGATGGCCGCCAGAACCCTCAGGGGCAGAATCGCCAAGACAGGTCCGAGGCTGTTGGGAAGCAGATGCCGTGTCACCAGACGCAACCCACTCACGCCCATCGCGCGTGCAGCCGTGACGTACCCCATATGTCTATTCCTGAGCACCTCTGCGCGAACCTGCTCGGCAATGCCCATCCAGCCAAAGGCCAAGAGAATCAGCCAGAGCAGGCCCAGATGCGGGGCGAACACGCTGGCCACCAGCAACAACACCAACAATTCTGGGAGCAGACTCCAAGCCTCTGTCAGGCGTTGCAAGGTGAGGTCGATCCAGCCACCCAAATACCCCTGGAGTGCACCCAGACCAGCCCCCAGCAAGAGCGAGCCCGCCGCGAGCGTGAGCCCAAACAAGACGGAGAACCGAAACCCCTCCACCACCCGAGCGAAGAGGTCGCGCCCTTGCGAGTCTGTGCCAAACCAGTGACGTGAATCCGGAGCAGACGGAAAGGGGGTTGCACTTTCCAGATCGATGGTTTCGGCTGAATAGGGGTTCAGCGGGAACCAGGCCCAATTGCCGGGACGGTCGAGCACCTTCAGAACCCACTCATCTCGGTATCGGGGCGGACTCTGGAGCGTGCCGCCCAAGGTTCGCTCAGATACCGACTCCAGCATGGGCCAGTAAGTCACCCCATCCACCCGCATGACCAATGGTTTTTCGCTCGAGAGAAATGGGGAGAGCAATGCAATCAAGAGGAGCACACCCAGGATCCAGCTGTGTCGAACCGATCGAAAAAACATGCTCATGCCGAACGCACCTGTATGCGGACGCGTGGGTCG